>PBUO01000030.1 GCA_002727895.1 Acidimicrobiaceae bacterium
CCTGCTCGCCTTCGCCGGCCCGCATGAGGCCGGTGTCGACGAACACGCAGGTCAGCTGGTGGCCGATGGCCCGGTGGACCAGCGCCGCGGCGACCGCCGAGTCGACGCCGCCCGACAGGCCGCAGATGGCCCGGCCGTCGCCGACCTGGGCCCGGATGGCCTCGACCGACGACTCGATGACCGACGCCATCGTCCAGTCGTCGCCGCAGCCGCACACGTCGTGGACGAAGCGGACGATGAGGTCCTGGCCGCACGAAGTGTGCTGGACCTCGGGGTGGAACTGGACCCCGTACAGGCCGGCTTCGGGTGCCTCGAACGCCGCCACCGGGGCCTCGGGCGTAGACGCGGTGACTTTGGCGCCCCCGGGCGGATCGGTGATGGCGTCGAAATGGCTCATCCACACCGGGTGGGTGCCGGTGCCGGCGTCGGCCAGCAGAGCGCCGGCCTCGGTGACCGACAGGTCGGTACGGCCGTACTCGCCGCGCTCATTACGGCCGACGGTGCCGCCCCGCTGGTGCGCGATGAGTTGGGCGCCATAGCAGATGCCGAGGACGGGTACCCCGAGGTCGTAGATGCCGGGGTCGATGCGGGGCGCCCCGTCGACGTGGACCGAGGCGGGGCCGCCGCTGAAGATGATCCCCGACGGCGCCTTCGCCGCGAACTCGTCGGCCGTCAGGTCGTGGGGGACGATCTCGCTGTAGACGTTCGCCTCGCGCACCCGTCGGGCGATGAGCTGTGCATACTGCGCGCCGAAGTCGACAACCAGAACGCGGTCGGTGGCGCGGGCGCTCCCGCCGGACGTCCTGGCCATGTGATCGTCGAGACGCTCGCTGGTGGGCCTAGTGGCCCATCCCCACGCCCTGGGACTTCTGCAGCGACTTGCCCTCGGTCTGGAGCGCAGGGGCGACCATGACCTCGGCCTTCTGGAACTCCTTGACGTCGACGTAGCCGCAGGTGGCCATCGAGGTGCGCAGGCCGCCGAACAGGTTCAGCTTGCCGTCGTTCTCGTTGGCCGGGCCGAGGAGGATCTCCTCCAGCGAGCCGCGGGTGGTCGTCTCGACCCGGGCGCCGCGGGGCAACGTCGGGTGGAAGGTGGCCATGCCCCAGTGGTAGCCGTGGCCGGGGGCCTCGGCTGCGGCGGCCAGGGGCGAGCCGATCATCACGGCGTCGGCGCCGCACACGATGGCCTTGGAGATGTCGCCGCCGGTGGCCATGCCGCCGTCGGCGATGACGTGGCAGTAGACGCCGGTCTCGTCGAGGTGGCGCATGCGGGCGGCCCGCACGTCGGCGATGGCCGTGGCCTGCGGGACGCCCAGGCCGAGCACGCCGCGGGTGGTGCAGGCGTGGCCGGGGCCGACGCCGACCAGCACACCGGCGGCTCCGGTGCGCATCAGGTGGAGGGCCGCCTTGTAGGTGGCGCAGCCGCCGACGATGACCGGGATGTCGAGGCTGCGGATGAACGTCTTGAGGTTCAGNGGCTCGACGGTGGTCGACACGTGCTCGGCGGACACCACNGTGCCCTGGATGACCAGCATGTCCAGCTCGCCGGCCGTGATGTGGTCGATGAGGCCGACGGTGCGCTGCGGGGTGACCGAAGCGCACGACACGACGCCGGCGTCGTTGATCTCGCGAATCCGCTGGGTGACCAGTTCGGGGATGATGGGATGCTGGTAGAGCTCCTGCATCCGCTGGGTGGCCTTCTCGACAGGCTGCTCGGCGATCTCGGCGAGGATGGAGTCGGCGTCCTCGTAGCGGGCCCACAGGCCCTCGAGGTTGAGCACCCCCACGCCGCCCAGGCGGCCGATCTCGATGGCGGTGGCGGGGCTGACCACGCCGTCCATGGCCGACGCCATCATCGGCAACTCGAACCGGTAGGCGTCGATCTGCCAGGAGATGTCGACGTCCTCGGGGTCGCGGGTCCGACGACTGGGGACGATGGCGATGTCATCGAAGCCGTAGGCCCGACGCCCGCTCTTGCCCAGTCCGATCTCGATCTCGGCCATGGTGGCTTCCTCTCGGTGCCGCGCGGCGCGGCACCCTGCTCCGCCCGGTGCGGCCCCGCCGGCTGGATGGAACCGGCCTCCGGAAAGGGTCGATTCTAGGCACGCACGCGCCGGCCGTCCGCGAAGCGCGGCGACCCGTCGCGGCGGTCGTCCGACACGTTCACTCCCCGATGGAGGGCGCCCCTCCGGGTCCCGGTCCGGGTTTGGTTCAGGCCAGGTCGTCGAGGAGGTCGGCGAGGTCGGCGACGTGGGTGGCGGTGGTCCAGGTGCCGCCCACGGCGACCCGCATCACGTACCGGTCGGCCAGCTTCGTGTGGGTGCAGAAGGCCCGCCCGGAGGCGTTCACGGCGGCCATCAAAGCCTCGGTGGCCTCGTCGCCGTCCACGTGGCGGAGGCACACCAGCGACAGCGACAACGGAGCGGCCAGCTCCAGCCTGGGGTGGGCCTCGACCCGGGCGGCCAGGTCCGCCGCGGCGACCACGTGGGCCCTGATGTGGGCCCGCAGGCCCTCGATCCCGTAGGACCGCATCACGAACCACAGTTTCATGGCCCGGAACCGGCGGCCGAGGGGCACCTGCCAGTCGCGGTAGTCGACCACCGCCCCGGCGTCGCTGGCCGTGTTGCGCAGGTACTCCGGGACGATGGACAGCGAATCGTGGAGCGGCTGGACGTCGGCCAGGTAGAAGGCCGAGCAGTCGAAGTTGGTGAGCAGCCACTTGTGCGGGTTGAAGCAGTAGCTGTCGACCCGGTCGAGGCCGTCGAGCAGGTGGCGGTGCTCGGGGCACACCGTCGCCGCCCCGGCCCACGCCGAGTCGACGTGGACCCACGCCCCCACCGGCCCAGCCACGTCGCAGATGGCCGGCACGGGGTCCACGGCGCCCGACGAGGTGGTCCCCACGGTGGCGGCCACCAGGCAGGGCACGTGGCCATCGGCCACGTCGGCGGCCACCATTGTGGCCAGGGCGTGGGCGTCCATGGCGAAGTCGTCGTCGCTCGGCACGGCACGCAGCTGGTGTCGGGCGAAGCCAGCGACCAGGACGTCCTTCTCGATCGATGAGTGAGCCTGTTCGGAGGTGTAGATCCGCAGGGTGGGGAGGGCCTCGGCGCCGCCGGACCGGTCGCGGGCGGCGAGGATGGCGCACAGCGACGACGACGAGGCGGAGTCCTGGATGACGCCGCCGCCCGGACCGCCGGACCGGAACTTGTCAGGCAGGCCGGCCGCCTCGGCCAGCCAGTCCAGCACCAGCATCTCCAACTCGGTGCAGGCCGGGCTGGTCGACCAAAGCATCCCCTGCTGGCCGAGCCCGGCCGACACCAGCTCGCCGAGGACCGACGGGGGCGACGAGTCGGCAGGGAAAAAGCCATAGAAGCCGGGGTGCTGCCAGTTGGTCAGGCCGGGGACGATGAGCCCTTCAACGTCGGCGAGGATCGCCTCGAACGGCTCGCCCTCCATGGGCGGCGACGGCGGGAGCGAGGCGTAGACCTCGCCGGGGGCCACGGTCGGCCCGGGACGCGACTCCGGCGCGTCGGTGCGGAAGCCGTCGAGGTAGCCGGCGAGGAAGTCGACGGTGTCGCGGCCGGCCGACCGGAACTCGTCGGACGACATGTGCGGCACCGGCTCGGAACCATCCGCTGAGGGGGTCTGGTCAGGCATCGTCGGCACCGTAGTTGCGGGGGTCGTCGAGGCCGAGACCAAGGACCAGGAGTTGGCGCAGCATCGCCGCGGTGGCCCCCCACACGGTGTCGCCGACCAGCTCGAAGAAGGTGAGGACCCACGGGTCACCGTGGCGGGTCCACTCCTCCTCCCGGTAGGCATGGTCGCTGAGGAGCTCGGCCAGCGGGACCCGCAGCACCGCCTCCACCTCGTCGGGATTGGCCGCCAGTTCCGGCGGGTCGCCCAGGACGGCCACGAACGGGTGGATGAGGCTGCGGCTGCCCACGGTTACCAGCGGGTCGAGGCGCCCGACGAGGCGGGGCAGCGACGGGTCGAGGGCCACCTCCTCGGCGGCCTCCCGGAGCGCTGTGGCCCACAGGTCGGCGTCGTCGGGGTCGTGGCGGCCGCCGGGAAACGACACCTCATGGGTGTGCGAGGTCAGGTGCGAGGCCCGGCGGGTCAGCACCACGTGGGCACCGTCGACCGGGTCGTCGTACAGGGCGACCAGCACGCCGGACGAGCGTTCGTCTCCGCGGGGCCGGCCCCGGATACCCGACGGCGAACGGCCTTCCAGCACGGAGACCACGCGGTCGAGGGTAAGGGTGCGGTCATCGAGGTCGGCCCACGGTGCGGGCCAGCCGGGCCGCCAGTCGTCAGGGCGGGGGATGCGCTGCGGGCCACCGCGACCCTCGGGAGGGATCGGCGCCGGGGCGCTCACCCGCCGTCGCCGGCAGGCAAAGCGACCAGGTCNGCCAGCANGGCCTCNAGGCCGTCGTCGCGCAGGCCCTCGGCCACCAGCAGCGGGACGATCGAGCCCTTCTCCCAGCCCTGCCAGTGGNCCNACACGGCGGCCACCGCCTCGGCGTGCGGCCCGTCGGCGGCGNCGGCCAGCAGGTCGGGNAGGCGGCCGGTCTTGAGNTTGGCCAACATNCGGCCCACCAGGGTCTCACCACGCGTCCACTCGGCGAACTGGCTGGCCAACTTGGANGGGTCGGGCGCGGGCCACGCGTCGGAGGAACGGGCCGGGGAACCACTCATGCCTCCAACCTACCGGCGGGCCCGAAAACGCCGGGAGCCGGGCCCGAGGGCCCGGCTCCCGCCACGTTCTCCGAACGGATGTCTCCGACCGAAGNCGGAGCGACCCCTGAGGGGTCCTACATCATGCCGCCCATGCCGCCCATGGGATCCATGCCACCGCCCGGCGGCATCGCCGGCTCCGGCTCGGGCTTGTCGGCNACGAGCGCCTCGGTNGTGAGNAGCAGGGCCGCGATCGACGCCGCGTTCTGCAGCGCCGCACGGGTCACCTTGGCCGGGTCGATGACGCCGGCGTCGACGAGGTCGACCAGCTCNCCGGTGGCGGCGTTCAGCCCGGTCGANCCGGAGGCCGCCTCGACCTCACGGACCATGACCGCGCCCTCGAGGCCGGCGTTGTCNGCGATGAGCCGCGCCGGGGCCTCNAGCGACGAGTGCACNATGCGNGCACCGGTCTCCTGGTCGCCGTCGAGGCCGTCGATGGCGTCCGACACGGCGGCACGCGACCGCAGCAGGGCGGTGCCACCGCCGGCGACCACGCCCTCCTCGATGGCGGCACGGGTCGCCGACAGGGCGTCCTCGATGCGGTGCTTCTTCTCCTTGAGCTCCACCTCGGTGGCGGCGCCGACCTGGACGACGGCCACGCCGCCGGCCAACTTGGCGAGGCGCTCCTGGAGCTTCTCGCGGTCCCAGTCGGAGTCGGTCTCCTCGACCTCGCGCTTGATCTGGCCGATGCGGCCCTCGACGTCGGCCGAGTCGCCGGCGCCCTCCACGATGGTCGTCTCGTCCTTGGTGACTACGACCTTGCGGGCCGAGCCCATCATGTCGAGGGTCACGCCGTCGAGCTTGAGACCGACCTCCTCGGCGACGACCTGGCCGCCGGTGAGGATGGCCATGTCCTGGAGCATCGCCTTGCGTCGCTCGCCGAAGCCCGGGGCCTTGACGGCCACCGAGTTGAAGGTGCCGCGGATCTTGTTGACGACCAGCGTGGCCAGGGCCTCGCCCTCTACGTCCTCGGCGATGATCAGCAGCGGGCGACCCGACTGCATGACCTTCTCGAGGACCGGGAGCATGTCCTGGACCGAGCTGATCTTGCCCTGGTTGAACAGGATGTACGGCTCGTCGAGGATCGCCTCCTGGCGTTCCGGGTCGGTCACGAAGTAAGGCGACAGGTAGCCCTTGTCGAACTGCATGCCCTCGACGAAATCGAGGTCCATGCCGAAGGTGTTGGACTCCTCGACGGTCACCACGCCGTCCTTGCCCACCTTGTCGATGGCATCCGCGATGATCTGGCCGATCGTGGCGTCGGCGGCCGAGATGGCGGCGACGTTGGCGATCTGCTCCTTGGAGTCGTCGACCCGGACCGCCTGGTCGGCGATGGAGTCGACGGCGGCGGCCACGGCGGCCTCGATGCCCTTCTTGAGGCCCATCGGGTTGGCNCCGGCGGCCACGTTGCGGAGNCCCTCGCGGACCAGNGCCTGNNCCAGCACGGTGGCGGTGGTGGTGCCGTCGCCAGCGATGTCGTTGGTCTTGGTGGCCACCTCCTTCACCAGCTGGGCGCCCATGTTCTCGAAGCTGTCCTCCAGCTCGACCTCACGGGCGATGGACACACCGTCGTTGGTGATGGTGGGGGCGCCGAACTTCTTGTCGAGCACCACGTTGCGGCCCTTGGGGCCGAGGGTGACCTTGACGGCATCGGCCAACTTGTTGACGCCGGCCTCGAGGCCGCGTCGGGCCTCCTCGTCGAACTTCAGGATCTTTGCCATGGCNCGGACTACTTGAGGATGCCGAGCACGTCGCGGGCGTTGAGGATCAGGAGGTCCTCGCCGCCGACGGTGATCTCGGTGCCGCCGTACTTGCTGTAGACGACGGTGTCGCCCTCGGCGACGTCCATCGGCACGAGCTCGCCGGTCTGCTCGGAGCGACGGCCGGGGCCGACGGCCAGGACGTCACCCTGCTGGGGCTTTTCCTTGGCGGTGTCCGGAATGACCAGGCCGGAGGCCGTGGTGGACTCGAAGTCGCTCGGACGAACGACGATGCGGTCCTCGAGGGGCTGCAGGTTCATCGAATGGTTCCCTTTCGACACGACGCCGGGCCCGTGTGGCCGGAGCGTCCTGATGGCTCAATCCGGGCTCAACCGCAATTGTTGGCAGTCTCGCCGGACGAGTGCCAACGATACGGGGCCGGTCGACGGTTGACACCCTCGGCCACGCGTGGTGACCTTGCCGCCAGGCGGATCAGACGGGGATGCGCCGACCAGGCGGTGGGTTCAGCGGAAACCCTCGGTGGCGCGGCTGACCCATTCCCCGCTGCACTGGTGCATCCAGGCGCTCAGTCCAGGAGGGGGAGGGCCAGGTTGGGGTCGGCGCCGACGTCCAACGGGCTGGGCCCGTCGGAGTGCAGGCGCCACCAACCCGCTGCGGCCACCATGGCCGCATTGTCGGTGCACATCGACCGCGACGGCACGAAGGCCCGCACCCCCGCCTCGTCGCACATCGCCGNGAANCGCTCCCGCAGCAACGAGTTGGCGGCCACNCCACCACCCAGGCACGCCCCCACCGCCCCGGTGGCCTCCACGGCCCACCGGGTCTTGGTNACCAGGGCGTCGACCACCGCNGCCTGGAACGAGGCGGCCACGTCGGCGGTGGGCGCGTCGGGNTCGTTNCGGACNTGGTTGACCACCGCCGTCTTCAGGCCGCTGAACGAGAAGGCGTAGCGGCGGTCGTCGGGCAGCGTCTCGGGGTTCTCCTGGACCATGGCCCGCGGGTAGTCGAAGGCCGTCGGGTCGCCCTCGACCGACAGGGCGTCGATGGCCGGGCCGCCCGGATAGCCGAGGCCCAGGTAGCGGGCCACCTTGTCGTAGGCCTCGCCGGCCGCGTCGTCGAGCGTGGAGCCGAGGAGCCGGTAGCGGCCGTGGCCCTCCATGAGCACCAGCATCGTGTGCCCGCCTGACACCAGCAGGACGACGAGCGGCATCTCGAGGTCGGGCTCCTCGAGGAACGAGGCGTACAGGTGGGCCTCGAGGTGGTTGACCGACACGAACGGCACGCCCCACACCAGCGACAGGGCCTTGGCCGAACTCACCCCGACCAGCAGGGAGCCCACCAGGCCCGGACCGGTGGTGGCAGCCACCGCGTCTACGTCCGGTCCCTCGATGCCGGCAGTGGCCAGCGCCTCGGCCAGCACCGGCACCAGTTGCTGCACGTGGGCCCGCCCGGCCACCTCGGGCACCACGCCGCCGTAGCGGGCGTGCTGCTCGACCTGACTGGACACCACCGACGACCGCACGAGGGTGCCCCGCTCGACCACGGCGACCGCCGTCTCGTCGCAGGACGTCTCGATGCCCAGGATGGTGTTTCCGGACGATGCGTCGCCCATCAGCAGGATGCCTCCTCGATGGCCCGTCTGAACGCCGGGTCGTCCACGTCGTGAACCCACAGCACCAAAGCGTCGGTGGTCGACCCGTCCGGGTCGGCGTAGTAGCCGGGCCGCACTCCCGCCGGGGCGAAGCCGAAGCGGCGGTACAGCGCGATGGCCGCCTCGTTGTCGACCCGCACCTCAAGCGTCATGGCCGCCAGCCCCCGGGCCACCGCCTCGCGGCACAGCGCGGCCAGCAGGAGCGANCCGATGCCGGAGCGCTGGTGGGCGGGGTCGACGGCGATGGAGGTGACATGCCCCTCGTCGGCCACCACGACCAGCGCGGCGTGGCCGACCGCGGATCCGTCAGGTGCTTCGGCGACCAGGAGGTGGCGGGTCGCACCGTCGGCCAACTGGGTCCGTAGGAACTCATCGGACCACGGCGTCGGCTGGACCAGCGCGTCCAGCGCCCGCGCGGCGGCCACGTCGGCTTCGACCATGGGGCGCAGCGTCACCCCGGGGACGGTGCGGCGAGAAGCGGCCACGGCCATCACGCCCCACCGGCCCGGGTCGACCAATTGATCTCGGCGTCCGGCTGGCGGAGGTAGATGGGCTCNAGCTCCCACGGCTGCACGAACTCCTCACGCATAGCCCGGGCGTGGGCCAGCTGCACGAGAGCCCGGGCGCTCGGGTTGGCCAGGCCCTGCTCGGCCATCTCGATGCCTCGCAGGCCGGCGAACGCCTCGGCGTGGCGCAGCGCCCCGTCGCCCAGTAGCAGCGCCGGCTCGTCGAGGGCCTCCAGCTCAGCCGACAACTCCTCCGGCGTGCACACGTTGGCGTCCCGCACCCGCTGCACGCCGCCCGGCACCTTGCGGAAAAGGGCGGTGAACAACTCGCTCCGCCGGGCGTCCAACGCCGGCACGATCACCTTGGACGTCCACCGGGCCGGAAANGCCATCAGGTCGAGGCTGGGCACCGGGATCATGGGCACGCCCAGAGCCTGGGCGAGCGACACCGCNGTGGCGATGCCGACCCGCAGGCCGGTGAACAGGCCCGGGCCTACGTCGACGGCCACCGCACCGACCTCGGACAGCTCGATGCCGGCCTGGCGGCGCACGAAGTCGATCTGAGGGGCCAGCGCCTCCGCATGGCGGCGACCGCGGCCGGCGTGCGCCGAGGCCAGGACGCCCTCGTGGCCGCCCACCGCACACCCCACCTGGGCGCCAGCACTCTCGATCCCCAGGATCAGCACGGATCCTCCCCGTCGCCGTTCGCGGCCTCGAGGGCCAGGAGGGCCACCTCGCGGTCGACCCAGTCCCTGCCCACCACCCGCATCTCCAGCAGCCGGTCGTCGGGACCGTCGCCCAGTACCAGGCGCACCTCCAGATAGCCGCCGGGCAGGGCACCGGCGATGGCGTCGCCCCACTCNATGAGGGTCACCGTCCGGTCGTCGACCAGCTCGTGGAGGCCGAGGTCGCGGACCTCGTCGATGTGGGCCAGGCGGTACACGTCGAGGTGGTGGACGGTNAGCTCCGTCCCGACGTAGCGGTTGGCCAGGGTGAAGGTGGGCGACGTCACCGGGGCGGTCACCCCGAGCGCCGCGGCAAAGCCCTGGGTGAACGCCGTCTTCCCGGCCCCCAGGTCACCGCACAGCACCAGCAGATCGCCGGCCCGGGCCAGACCGGCCAGCGATGCGGCCACGGACTGCGTGGCCTCCGGCGACGACGTGGCCACCGAGCACAGGGGACGGAGCTCGCTCACTGGCCGCCCCCCGCCCCGCTAACCAGCGTCTTGGCCCGCACCAGGTCGGACCGCATTCGGGCCAGCACGTCGGCGCCGCCGCGCAAGGCGGCCGCCGGATGGAAGGTCGGCACCAGGTGGCGGGGCGGCTCGCCGTAGGCGTAGGCCTGCCCCCGCAGCTTGGTGATCCCGGTGTCGGTGTCGAGCAGCAGCTTGGAGGCGAAGTTGCCCAGNGTCACGATGACCGACGGGTCGACGAGGGCCACCTGCTGCTCGAGGTAGGGCCGGCAGGCCTCGATCTCGTCGGGACGGGGGTCGCGGTTGTCGGGCGGACGACACTTGACCACGTTGGCGATGTAGCAGGCCGACCGGTCCACACCCATCTCCTCGGCCAGCAGCCGGTCCAGCAGCTGGCCGGAACGACCCACGAACGGCACGCCCTGCTCGTCCTCACGGGCACCCGGNCCCTCGCCCACGAACATGACCTCGGCGTCAGGCGCGCCGGTTCCGAAGACCACGTTGGTGCGCCCCTCGGACAGCCCGCAGGCCNTGCAGGACGAGGCCTCTTCGGCGAGGGCGGCGAGGGCGGTCGACACCCCGGAAGGCTACCCAGCACGGTCGTCCCGGCCGGGTCCCCTCCCGGGCCCGGACAGGGCGCCGAAGCCGGGCCTCAGCAGGCCCGGACGATGGCCCGCTGGACGGCCGCCGCGGCCAGCACCCGCAGGACGTCGAGATCCCCACCGGTGGTGGGGACCGTCCCGGTGGCCGCGGCCACGAAGGCGTCGCCGTCGGACCGGGCGTGGGCNGGGAAGACCGCCCGAGCCAGGCCGTCNTGCGCCGAGGTGGCCAGCAGGCGACAGTCGCCCTTGGACAGCGCGGCATCGGTGACCACCGCCCCGATGGTCGTGTTGCCCCGNGCCCCACCCCCGTCGACCCCGAAGGGCTCCGCGTCCTCGGGCCAGCCGGCGAAGGTGCCGTCGGCGACGGCCTCGGCGACGGCCGGATCACCCACGTCGCCCGCCGCGTTCACCGCCACCAGGGCGGCAACCNTCAACTGCGCGTGGCGGGCCACCGCCACCCCGAAGCCACCNGGACGGGCATGCCNACGCCCCCGCCACTTCCCGACCGTGGCGCCAGTGCCCGCACCCACCCGGCCTACCGCCACGGGACCACCTTGCGACGGCGCGGCCGCTTCCGCCGCGGCCCGACCCTCGGCCGGTCCGGGTCGCAACGAACCGTCGCCCTCCATCAGGTCGAACAGCGAGAGGCCGACCACAATGGGTACCGGCCCGGCCCCCGTCGGGAACCCGACCCCGGCCTCGACGAGGTGGTCGACCACCCCGTCGGCGGCGGCCAGCCCGAACGCCGAACCGCCCGACAGCACCAAGGCGTCGAGCCGGCGCACAGTCCGNGTGGGCTCCAGCAGGTCGAACTCGCGGGTAGCTGGGGCACCGCCCCGCACCTCACCAGAAGCCACCGTGCCCTCGGGGAAAAGCAGCACCGTCACCCCGGTCCGGGCCGCCTCGTCGGTCCAGTGGCCGATCCGCAGGCCGGCGATGGGAACATCCACGGGCCCGACGGTAGACGCGGCCCGTAGCTCAGGCGGCGGCCAGCCGGTCGATCCGCCCGTCGTAGTCGTCCACCACGGTGCGCCAGTCGAACCGGCGCATCGCCTGGTCGAGCCCGGCCAGCCGGGACCGCCAGCCACCGAGATCGGCCAGCACGTCCCGCAGGCGGTTCGACAACTCCCCGTCCGGGTAGAGGGCTCGCTCGGCGAAGCCGTCGAGCAGCCACGGGTAGCTCTGGCGAGCGGGCAGCACCGGCACGCACCCGGCGGCCATGGCCTCGACCACGGCGATCCCGAAGAACTCGTGGTCGGCCGCCCCGACCACCACGTCGGACCGGCCCAGCCACGCCACGTAGTCGGCCCGTTCGGCGAACCCCCACGCCACCACCCGGTCGCCCAGGTGGTCGCGGGCCTCGGTGAACTCCCGGGGGTCGACCCGGACGTTCTCGCCCAGGACCGCCACCCGGAACGGCACCCCTTCGTCGGCCAGGCGCCCCAGAGCTCGGAACACGGCCGCCGGGTTCTTGTCGTGGTCCCACCGCTGGTTCCACAACACCAANGGCCCNGCGGCGTCCCCCGCCCCNTCCGCTGGCCGACCGTCGACCCGCNCNGGCGACGGCACGTCGGCCAGGTCGACGCCGACCGGGACCACGTGGCACCGNGCCGCCACCTCGGGGAGCCGACCGGCNTGCGACCGGTCGGGCNCCCGGTCCAGCAGGGCGGGCAGGGCGGCCAGCAGGGCGTCGCGATGGAAGCCGGAGTTGACCCACACCTCGTCGGCGGCGGCCATCGACCGCCAGTCCACGAACGGGAACTCGTCGCCCGATCCGGCAACACCCTTCTTCCGGGGATCGGCCGTCCGGGGATTGGTCGGATATAGCAGCTGGCTCTCGTGGAGGTAGCGGACCACCGCCGGGTCGCCCAGGAAGCGCCGCGACAGGCCGAGGAAGCCGGCCAGGTCGAACAGGCTGGAGGCCACCACCACGTCGGGCGGACCGTGGGCGACCACGGCGGCGGCCGCCTCGTCGGCCAGGGTCAGCGCCCCACCCCGCAGCCGCCACCGCCAGGCGGCCGCCTCGTGGGACACCACCACCACCTCGTGGCGGCTATGGCGGGCCAGGCCGTCGGCCCACGCGGCGTGCGACCCACCGTGGAACGGCTCGACGAGCAGGACCCGGGCCACCGGACGTTCAGCCCCCGGTGGTCGGCGCCTGCGGGTACCGCCGGGGCGGGCGGGCGCTCAGCGAGCACAGCACCTCCCACGGGATGAGGCCGATGGCGTCGGCCACCTCCGCGGCGCCGATCTCGTCGTCGCCCTGCCGGCCCAGCAGCACCACCTCGTCGCCGAGCGCCACATCGTCGTCCACCTCGACCACGAGGGCGTCCATCGACACCACGCCGCGCAGCGGACGGCGGCGGCCGCCGATGAGCGCCTCGCCGCCCAGGCCCCACGCCCGGGCCAGACCGTCGGCGTAGCCCATAGGCACGGTGGCCAGCCGGGTCGTGTGGCCGCTGACCCACCGGTGGCCGTAGCCNACGCCCTCGCCGGGACCGATGACCTGCAGGTGGGTGACCTCGCTGCGCACCGTCATGGCCTGGCACAGGCCGAGGGTCCGGCAGGCGTCGTCGACGGCGGGACCGGGCGACACGCCGTACACGCCGATGCCCACCCTGACCAGGGAGCGGTGGGTGTCGGGGCGGGTCAGGGTGGCGGCCGTGTTGGCAAGGTGCACGACCGGCGGTTCGATCCCGGCGGCGGACAGGTCGGCCAGCACGGCGTCGAACCGCTCGACCTGCCGGTCGGTGAACGGGTCCCACGGCTCGTCGGCGATCGAGCAGTGCGAGAAGACGCCCTCCAGGCGGAGGCCGGCGTCGAGCACGTGGCGGGCGGCGGCCACCGCGGCGTCCACGTGGACGCCGACCCGGTGCATNCCGGTGTCGACCTTCAGNTGCACCGGGACGTCNCGTACCCCGGAAGCCGCAACGGCCGCGGCGNAGGCGNCNATNCCGGCGTCGGTGTAGAGGGTGGGGCGCNCCCCGCCGAGNGCCNCCACCTCGGCCATCTCGTCGGGCCGCGGCTCGGACAGGACCAGCACCGGGGCGGACACGCCGGCCGTCCGCAGCTCGGCCGCCTCCTCGACGAGGGCCACGGCCAGCCACGTGGCGCCCGCCTCGACGGCCGCCGCGGCGACGGCCGGGGCGCCGTGGCCGTAGCCGTCGGCCTTGACCACCGCGCACAGTTCGGTATCGCCCACGCTGCGCCGCAGGGCGGCCACGTTGTGGGCCACCGCCGAGAGGTCCACCGACACCCAGGTGGGGCGCATCAGCCGGGCTCCCCGTCGGTCGGTGGGGCGTCGACGCCGAGGTCCTCCAGCACGGCCACCAGCCTCGACGACAGGTCGCCCGCCGCCACCCCCGTCGTCGACGCCGGGACCAGGTCGGCGTACCGAGGCTGGTGGGTGACCAGCCGGCCGTGGACGTGGGCGGCGGCCGCCGCGGCCTCCAGCGGACCGGCGCCGCGGGCCAGGAAGGCGCCGATGATCCCCGACAGGACGTCGCCGCTGCCCGCGGTGGCCAGGCGGGCGTCGCCGGCGGCGGCCAGTAGGACCCGGCCGTCGGGGGCGGCCACCACGGTGGTCGGGCCCTTCAGGAGGACTACAGCGCCCCGGTCGGCGGCCAGTGAGCGGACGGCGCTGATCCGGTCCGGTCCGGTCGGGCCGCCGGCCAGTCGGGCGAACTCGCCGTCGTGGGGGGTCAGGACCGTCCCCTCGGGCAGCGGGCCCGCCCCGCCGGCTCCGCTGCCGGCCCCATGGCCGGAGAGCGCGGTCAGGCCGTCGCCGTCCACGACCACCGGCCGGCCGGCGGCGTTTGCTGCGGCCAGTACGGCGTCGACCGTCGCCGCGGCGTCAGGACCGGTACCGAGGCCCGGGCCCACCACCAGGGCGGCGAAGCGGGCGGCGTCGTCCGGCTCCGCGGGGACCTCGTCAGTCCGCACCACCTCGACGGGAACCCCGTCGACGGAGCCAGGAGCGGTCAGGCGGACGTAGCCCGAACCGGCCCTCAGGGCGGCCGTGGCGGCCAGCCCGGCCGCACCCTCCATGCCCGGCGACCCGGCCACCACCCAGCAGGCGCTCTGCCACTTGTGGGCGTCGGCGGGACGGGCCGGCACCAGGGCGGCCACGTCGGCGTCCTCCACCAGGTGGACCGTCGCTCCCGACACGTCGAGGCCCAGGTCGACCACCTCGACCCGGCCGGCCAGGGCCGGGCCGTCGCCGAACAGCAGCCCCGGCTTCAACGCGGCGAAAGTGACCGTCCGGACCGCCGACAGCGGCCGGCCCAGCGCCTCGCCGGTCAGGCCGTCGAGGCCGGACGGCAGGTCCACGGCCAGCACCGGCGCTTCCACGACGGGCGCCTCGAAGGGGCGTCCCAACCCGGTGCCGTAGGCGGCGTCCACCACCAGGTCCACGGAGTGGTCGCCGGCGGCTGGCAGGCGTTCCGGCGCCGGGGCGGCGTCGACCACCGTGCAGCGCACGCCGCGGCGCCCGAGGCGCCCGGCGGCCACCCGGCCATCGGCGCCGTTGAAGCCCTTGCCGGCCAGCACGGCCACCCGACGGCCGTAGCCGCCGCCCAACTCGTCGAGCACGGCGCGGGCCACCGCGGCGCCCGCCCGGTCCACCAGCACGTCCAGCGGCTCGGTCGCCGCGGCGTCGACGGCCACCATCTCGGTGGGCGTGCAGACGGGGATCACGGCGCCCCGCTCAGAGGGCCACCACGGTCGCCTGGGCGAGGTGGTCGGTGTGGCTGAGGGTCACCAGCCACCGGGTCACCCCCGCCTCGGCGGCCACCTCGNCGGCCTGGCCGTGCAGCACCAGCGANGGTGGTCCCAGGCCGTCGCGCACCACCTCGATGTCGTGGAGCGCCATGCCGCCGAGGCCCAGGCCGAGAGCCTTCAGCGTGGCCTCCTTGGCCGCGAAGCGCACGGCGTAGCGGCCCGCCGGGTCCACGTGGGCATCGGCGTAGGCCCGCTCCTCGGGACGGAACAGCCGGTCGCGCAGCGACGGGGTCCGGGCCAGCGAGTCCCGGAACCGGTCGACGTCGACCAGGTCGACCCCGATGCCGATCACGGTGCGCTNCGGATCAGGACCGGAGCCGGTCGGCCACGTCGGGCACCGGCTCGGTCAGCAGGTCTACCACCGGCAGGGCGGCCAGCAGGTCGTCGCGCAGGTCGGGCTCGGTCTCGCACACCGCGTCGCGCACCGCNCCGTAGCGGTTGCCGTAGCCCTGCAGCACGCCCCGCAGCACGTCGGGGGCCAGGCGGTCGCGCAGCACCACGTGCAGCAGGGTCAGGCCCACCGTCTCGCGGTCCTTCACCTCAGGGACCAGCACGATGGTCCGGTCGTCGCGGGCGCCCCGGGTGACCAGCACGTCGCGGTCCACCGCNACCTGGTGCTTGGTGCCCTTCAGCGCCGGGTCCCGGTCGGTACGCGACCGGATCCCGGTCGACACGCCACCCCGGTCCACGATGGCCGCCGTCGGCGACCCGCCGTCCAAGCCGTCCACCCGGTAGCGGGTGAAGCCGGCCACGTCGGCCACCGCCGGGTCGAGGGCCACCAGCGCCCGCAGGGTGCGGTAGCTGAGCGAGTCGCGGGGCGCCCCGGCGTCCAGCACCTCGCGGGCCAGTCGGGCATCGAGCAGCGTCTCGTCGGTACGGGAGATCCCCACGGTGACCGTCTTGGCCTGGTGCTTGATGGCGTCGATGGGCCGGGTCAGCTCCTCTACGGCCACGTTCAACGCGGCAGCCAGATCGTCCAGCACCAGCGCCGGCGTGCCGACCCGCCCGAACTCCAGTTGATACGACTCGAGCGGCACCACGCCCAGGGCGAACCGGAACAGGGTCGACAGGCGCACCGCGGTGGACGCCTCNAGGTGCCCGTCGAGACGACCGTTGCGCAGCTCGTCGGAGAACGCGGTGGCAGCGGCCCGCAGCTCGTCCCGCAGGTCGTCGGGGAGGGCCGGACCGGCGGCCGATCCCTCCACCGGGACGCCGTCGGCCAGGCGACGCTCCGCCTCGGCCTCGATAGCCGCATGGGCTGAGCGCAAGGGTCGGGCCTGGGCGTCGATGGCCCGGGCCGCCTCGTAGCCGAACAGGTGCCCGACCATGGTCGACAGCACGAAGGCCAGGCGGGGATGGACGGGCGGCACGGCCACCAGGTCGTGGGCGCCGAGGAAGCGGGACGACCCGGCGTCNGCCACCACGATGGGGGCCGCCTTGTGGGCCTTGTAGATGGCCACCTCCTTGGCCACNTCGTCGGCCGTGGAGCCGACCAGNCCGGTGGCGCACACCAGGATCATCGGCTCCGACGANAGGTCGATGTGCTTNTTGTCCTCGGTGGCGTCGGCGGCGATCGACTTGTAGCAGAGCTCCGAGAGCTTGATCCGGATCTCGCGGGCGGCCACCAGGTTCGGACCGCTGCCCACCACCGCCCAGTAGCGGCGGCCCGGCGCGTGGCGGGCGGCGATGGCCCCGATGTGGTCGCGCTGGCCCAGCACCTCGACCATCGACGACGGCAGGTCGCGCAGCCCGGCCAGCACGGCCTGGCGGTCCGGGTCGCCCGGCGCCCCGGCGGCGTCGGCCACCGCTGCGGCCAACAGGAACCCGGCCACCGCCTGGGCGTAGAAGGCCTTGGTGGAGGCCACGCTCATCTCCACGTCGCGGCCGTCCGAGGTGTAGATCACGCCGTCGGCCCGGTCCACCAGGTCGCTGTTGCGCCGGTTGACGATGGCCACCACCCGGGCGCCCCGGGCCCGCACCAGGTCGACTGTGCGGTTGGTGTCGGTGGTCGTCCCCGACTGGCTGATGGCCACGNCCAGNACGTCGGACATGTCGGCGGCCAGCCCGAAGCCCGACAGCTCGGTGGCCGGTAGGGCCTCCACCCAGATGCCGGTCCCGGCCAACTCGGCGGCCAGCGAATCGGCCACCGAATCGCCGGCCACCGCCGCGGTGCCCTGGCCGATGACCAGGATGCGACGGATCGTCCGGTCGGCCAGAGCGTCCCGCAGGTCCGGGCCCAGAGAGGCGTCGCCCAGGCGGACCCGCCAGCCCCCGTCGGCACCGTCCCCGGTGCCCGTCGGTGCTACGAGGCGACCCCGCAGGGTGGCCCGCACCGACTCCGGCGACTCGCCGATCTCCTTCAGCAGGTAGTGCGGGTGGTCGCCCCGGTCAATGTCGCGGGTGGTGATCTCGGCCCGGGCCACATCGTCGTCGTCCACCGGCAGGTCCCGGCCGTCGTAGGACCGACGGGCGATGCCGGCCAGGGTCCCGGCCCGGGTGCCGTCCAACTCGACGATCTGGCCCCGACTGGCCCCCGGATCGTCCGGGTCGGCCGGCGTCTCGCCGTCCATGCGCACGAAGTCGGCCGTCAGCTCGACGACACCGTAGGGCTCGCTGGCCACCACGAAGGCGTCCTCGGCCAGACCCACGTACAGGCCTTGCCCGCTGCCCCGCAGGGCCAGCAGGAGGCGGTCCGGCGCGTCGCCGGTGGCCGCCCCGATGGCCAGGGACCCCTCGAACACGCTGACCGTGCGCCGGAAGGCCTCCATGCGCTCGTGGCCGGCGGCCACGTGGGCGGCGCACAGGGCGGGCACCACCTTGGCGTCGGTGGTTATCTCCGGGCCCACGCTCAGGCCCTCGGCCACCACCAGGTCGGCGTGGTTGTCGACGTCGCCGTTCTGCACGGCGGTCACCAACGGCACGGTCACCCCGTCGGCCCGGGTCGAGTCGACCGGGTGGGCGTTGGGCTCGGAGATGAGGCCCACGCTGGCCCAGCGGGTGTGGCCCAGCACTGAGCCCTCCACGTCGGGGGCGGCCAGCGCCCGGGCCAGCAGGTCGTCGCCGGCCAGCGCGGCCCGCAGGGCGGCCGTGTTGTCGCCCAGTTCGCCGATCTCGGCCGCCACCTTGACCACGAAGGCGAGCGCTCCCGTGTCGAGCACCCGGATGCTGCCCGAGCGGTGCAGGGGGTCGGCCAGGCGCGCGGCCACCGCCGGGTCATCGCCGGCGATCCCGTGGTTCCAGACCGTGACCTGCAGGCCGGCCGAGTCGCGGCCCCGGACCTCCAGCCGGTCGATGGCCGACAGGGCCTGCTGGACCGACAGCAGCACGGCTAGGCCTGCGTCACTCGGCGTGCCCGAGACGGTCAGGGTGGCCACGCCGGCCCGGGTGCCAAGGCGGTCGCGGCCCACGGCCCACACGGCGTCGCGGAGCCGGACCAGCCCGGCGTTGGCGGCCTCCACGTCGGCGGCGTCACCGTCGTGGTCCTCCAACGCCGCCTCGACGTCGGCCACAAGGGCCGGCACGTCGGTCAGGGCGGCCTCGATCCGGCCGGCTAGGGCGGGGTCCCGGGTCAGGGCCAGCAGGCCCGGTGCACCGCCCAGCAGGCGGTCGGCCTCCTCGATGGCGTCGGCCGCTTCGGCGAGTGCCCTCGCGTCAGGCAGGGAGCCGCCGGTCAGGCCGCGGAGACGGTCGACGCCGGCGACCAGCGTCGCCAGCACCTCGTCGGAGGCGGGAACCTCACGGGTGGAGGGCCGGCGGAGGACCGCGATTATTCCGCACACGGCGTTCGATCCTACGAAACCGGACCGGCGTCGACCCGTCGGATGGCGTCGACCAGCCGGTCGGCCACCGCGGCGGCCTCGGCGGCATCGAAAGCCTCGACCATGACCCGCACCACCGGTTCGGTGCCCGACGGGCGCACCAGCACCCGGCCGGCGTCGCCGAGCTGCGCGGCGGCCTCGGCCACCTCGTCGGCCAGGCCGGCCACCACCAACGCCCCGTCAGCGGCCACCGGCACGGCGTGCAGTACCTGCGGGGCCCGGACCATCAGGTCGGCCACCCGGCCCCCGAGGGTGCGGCCCGTCCGACCGGCGGCCACCAGCGTCCGGATCCCGGTCAGCAGGCCGTCGCCAGTGCTGGCCAGATCGCGGAACACCACGTGCCCCGACTGCTCGCCGCCCAGTACCCAGCCGTGGGCGTCGAGGGCCTCGAGCACGTGGCGGTCGCCGACCGGCGTCTCGTGCACGGCGATGCCGTGGTCGGCCAGCGCCCGGCGCAGGCCCAGGTTGGACATGACGGTCACGGCCACCGTGTCGCCGGCCAACAGGCCCCGGTCATGCAGGTCGACGGCGCACACAGCCATCAGGTCGTCCCCGTCGAGCAGCGCCCCGTCGTCTCCGACAGCCACCACCCGGTCGCCGTCCCCGTCGAAGGCCAGGCCGGCGGAGGCCCGGGCGACGACCACGGCGGCCCGGAGGTCCTCGGGGTGGGTGGACCCGCAGCCGTCGTTGACATTGCGGCCGTCCGGCGATGCGTGGAGCTCCGACACCTCGGCGCCGAGGCGACGCAGCACGTCGACAGCGAAGGGCGACATGGCGCCGTTGGCGCAGTCCACGACCAGCTTGAGTCCACCCAGCGGGCGCGGTCGACCTCCGTCGGACTCCCCGGCTGCCACCAAGGCGTCGGCCCAGGCCCGACCCCCGTCGACCGGGTCGTCGGGATCTGCCCACGCCGGCGGAGCGCCAGCGAGCGGGGCGTCGAGGCGGGGCGCGCCGTCCCAGGCGGCCTGCACGGCCTCCTGCGCTGCATCGTCCAGCTTGCGCCCGCCGACGGCGAAGAACTTGATTCCGTTGTCGTACCAAGGGTTGTGCGAGGCGGTGACCATCGCCCCGGCCACTCCGTCGGCCCGACAGGCATGCGCCACCGCCGGTGTCGGGACCACGCCCATCGACGCCGGCACGGCACCCCCATCGGCCAGGCCCTCGGCCAGGGCGCGAGCTAGGTCGGGGCCCGATTCGCGGGTGTCGCGTCCCACCAGCACGTTCGTGGACCCAAGGTGGGTGGCCGCGGCCCGACCCAGGGCGCGCACCGCCGGCTCGTCGAGCAAGGTGCCGACCCGGGCGCGGACGCCGTCGGTGCCGAATCGCAGCGGTGCGGGCGCGTCGCTCACTGCTGCTTCCTCATGACGGGTCGCTCACGAGGGACCACCGACCATGGCGGCCAGCGTAGGAGGCGGATCGTCGGCATCGGGGACGCCGACCGGGCACCGCTGGCTCAGCGCTTGGAGTACTGCGGGGCCTTGCGTGCCTTGTGGAGCCCGTACTTCTTGGACTCCTTCTTGCGGTCGTCCCGGGTCAGCAGGCCGGCCTGCTTCAGGGAGGCGAAATTCTCGCCGTTGATCCAGACGAGATCGACCGCGCCGCCCGTCTCCTTGCCGGCGGCTTTTTCCGCCACGATGCGGCTGACCACATTGGCCGTGTCGCTGACCTTGACCTGTTCCACGCTGACGCCGTGGCGCTCTTTCAGCGTGTCGCCCGCCCAGCTGA
>PBUO01000031.1 GCA_002727895.1 Acidimicrobiaceae bacterium
ACGCCACGTGGGCGTCACCTACGAGGTCACTGGTCCGTTCCGCATGCCCGAGGCCGCCACCGGCGGGAACGGGTCGACCGTGCCTGCCACGACGACCTCGGTGGGACCCGGCACGACGGTGCCTGCCACGACGCCCCCGGCGCCGCCGACGCCGACCTCGGAGGGCACCGTGGCCCCGCCGAGCACGGCACCGACCACTACCGGTCCACCTCCGACGACCACCGGCGCGGGAACGCCCGGGCGGCGGGGCAACCGCGGGCCGGGGACCGCCACCTGGGGGACCGGAGCGGCGGTGCTGGCCGCCGGCGGAGCCGTCGTGGCCCTCCGGCGACGCCGGGGGCGTTGATCGCGCGGGTCGTGCCTAGAAGTCTTCGTCGAACGCCACGTCGCCCCCGACGCCCACCTGGTAGGCGGAGACAGTGCGCTCGAAGAAGTTGGTCAACTCCTGGACGTCCTGGAGCTCCATGAACCCGAACGGGTTGGTCGTCCGGTACCGGGGCTCCATGCCCAGCTGGGCGAGGCGCTGGTCGGCCACGAACTGCAGGTACTGCCGGGTGTCGGCCGTCGACATGCCGGGCACCCCCTGGCCGAGGAGGTCCTCGGCAAATTGGTACTCGCACTCGATGGCCTCGTCCAGCATCTCGTAGACCCGCTGGCCTAGGTCGTCATCGAACAGCTCGGGCTGCTCGCGGCGCACCGTGTTGATGACCTCGAAGGCGAAGTTCATGTGGCAGCTCTCGTCGCGGAACACCCAGTTGGTCCCGGCGGCCAGGCCGTTGAGCAGGCTCTTGGAGCGCAGGAAGTAGACGTAGGCGAACGCCGCGAAGAAGAACAGGCCCTCGATGCAGGCGGCGAAGCAGATGAGGTTCAGCAGGAACGACTTCCGCTTCTCGTCGGTGTCCAACTCGCCGACGTGCTCGATGGAGTTCATCCACTTGAAGCAGAACTCGCCCTTCTTGGCGATCGACGGGATGTTGTGGATCGCCGCGAACGCCGCCTCGCGCTCGGCCATGTCGGGGATGTAGTTGTCGAGCAGCGTCAGGTAGAACTGGACGTGCAGCGCCTCCTCGTAGAGCTGGCGCGACAGGTACATCCGGGCCTCGGGGGCGTTGATGTGCTGGTACAGGTTCAGCACCAGGTTGTTGGCCACGATCGAGTCGCCGGTGGCGAAGAAGGCGACCAGCCGGTTGATGAGGTGCTTCTCGGCCGGGACCAGCTTGCGATCCAGGTCGGGGATGTCGTCCGAGAAGTCGATCTCCTCGACAGTCCAGGTGTTCTTGATGGCGTCCCGGTACATCTCGTAGAACGCCGGGTACCGCATGGGCCGGAGCGTCAGGTCGAAGCCTGGGTCCAGGATGTTGGTCCGGCGGGCGCCGGCCGCCGGAGCGGCCTGTTTCGGGGCGGAGGAGGCGGCCTCGAGCGCGCCCTCGTCGAAGGGGACCTCTGCCAGTGCCATCAGTCGCATGCCTCGCACGCCTCGGGGTTCTCCAACGAGCAGGCCACGGCCTCGGCGTCGGTGAACGTGGGCTTCTCGACCGGCTCGCCGCCACCCGACGGGCCCGACGGTCCGCCGGTGGTGGTCTTGTTGATCCGGGTGGCTGGACGGGACCGCAGGTAGTACGTCGTCTTCACGCCGGACTTCCACGCGTGGAGGTACATGGAGCTGAGCTTGCCGATGGTCGGCGACTCCATGAACAGGTTCAGCGACTGGCTCTGGTCGATGTAGGCGCCCCGGTCGGCGGCCATGTCGATCAGCGACCGCATGGGGACCTCCCAGGCCGTGCGGTACACGTCCTTGAGGTCGTCGGGCATGCCCTCGACGTCCTGGATGGAGCCCTCGGCCATCTTGACCTGGTTGGCCATGGCCTCGTTCCACAGGCCCCGCTGTTGGAGCTCGCGCACCAGGTAGCGGTTGATTTGGAGGAACTCGCCGGACAGCGTCTCCCTCTTGAACAGGTTCGAGACCTGCGGCTCGATGCACTCGCAGCAACCGGCGATCGAGGCGATGGTGGCCGTGGGGGCGATGGCGATGAGCAGCGAGTTGCGCAGCCCGTGCTCGGCGATGCGGGCCCGCAGGCCGTCCCACCGGGTCGGGTCCGAGGGCGTAACGCCCCACAGGTCGAACTGCAGATCGCCCTTGGCCGCACGGGTCAGGGAGAAGTTGTCGTGCGGGCCAGCCGCCTCGGCCAACTCAGTCGACGCCCACAGGGCGTTGAAGTAGATCTCCTCGGAGATCCGGGCCGACAGCTCTCGGGCCTCCGGCGAGTCGAACGGCAGGCCCAGCTTGAAGAAGACATCCTGGAGGCCCATGAGACCCATGCCCACCGGACGCCACGCCGAGTTGGAGTTCGACGCTTCGGTGGTGGGGGAGTAGTTGATGTCGATCACCCGGTCGAGGAAGGGCACGGCCAGGCGCACCACCTCGGCGAGGCGCTCGAAGTCGAAGGTCCCTTCGTTCACCAGGGCGCCGAGGTTGACCGACCCCAGGTTGCAGACCGCCGTCTCGTCCTGATCGGTGACCTCGAGGATCTCGGTGCACAGATTCGAGAGGTGGACCACCCGGCCGTCGGTGCCGGTCTGGTTGCACTTCAGGTTCGACGCGTCCTTGAAGGTCATCCAGCCGTTGCCGGTCTGAGCCAGAGATCGCATCATCCGGCTGTACAACTCGCGGGCCGGGACTTGGCGCTCGTAGATTCCCTCCTCCTCGGCCTTGAGGTAGGCGGCTTCGAACTCCGGGCCATACAGGTCGGTGAGGTGCGGGACCTTTGCCGGGTCGAANAGCGACCACTGCCAGTCCTTCTCGACCCGCTCCATGAACAGGTCGGGGACCCAGTTGGCCAGGTTCAGGTTGTGGGTGCGGCGCTGTGGGTCGCCGGTGTTCTCCCGCAGGTCGAGGAAGTCGTCGATGTCGGCGTGCCACGACTCGAGGTAGACGCAGGCCGCGCCCTTGCGGCGTCCGCCCTGGTTGACGGCGGCCACCGAGCTGTCCAGCGTCTTGAGCCACGGGACGATGCCGTTGGACAGTCCGTTGGTGCCCCGGATCAGCGAGCCCTTGGCCCGTATGCGGTGCCAGGCCACGCCGATGCCGCCGGCGAACTTCGACAACTTGGCGATGTCGGTGTAGCGCTTGTAGATGCCGTCAAGGCTGTCCTCCGGCGAGTCCAGGAGGTAGCAACTGGACATCTGCGGGTGGCTGGTGCCCGAATTGAACAGGGTCGGGCTGGACGGCAGGTACTGCAGCGACGAGATGAGCCGGTAGAAGCGGATGGCCTCGTCGGGGCAGGTCGACAGGCCGCAGGCCACCCGGAGAAAGAAGTACTGGGGCGTCTCGACGACCTTGCGGTTCTCGGGATGACGGAGCAGGTACCGGTCGTAAACGGTGCGCAGGCCGAAGAACTCGAACAGGTGGTCGCGGTCGTCCTCGACGGTGTCGTTCAACTTGCGGGCATTGGTGGCTACGAACTCGGCTACCTCGGGGCCGATGAGGCCCTGNTCGAGNCCCATGGCCACCGACTGCGAGAAGGAGTGGATGTCCTGGTTGCGGACCTCCTTGTCGATGACGGTGGCCAGCAGGCGGGCGGCCAGTCGGGAGTAGTTGGGCTCCTCGACGATGAAGGCGGCCGACGTGCGGATGGAGAGCTCGTCGAGTTCCTCGGTGGTNGCGCCGTCGCACAGGCCGGAGATGGTGCGGGTGGCCACGCGCATCGGGTCGACGCCGCCGAGGCCGTCGGCGCACCGCTCGACGGCTCGGACGATCTTGTTGACGTCGACTGGTTCCAGGTCGCCGTTGCGCTTGCGGACCCTCATGGTGGTGGATCCGCTGGTGTCGAGGTCGGTGCCGCCGACCCGGTCCTCGGTGAGTGCCATCTCTTTGCTTGTCCTTCCGTCCCGGTGTCCCGCCGGTGCCTGCCGGTCCGCCGACCATCGGCGGATCTCCCTGTCCCCGACTCGCAGCGCGCGACCCCCTTCGTGGGGCCGGCGATCGGGTGGTCCGGTGCCGGTCGAGGGGTGGGCCGGGCGTGCGCCCCGGGTTCTGAATTGCACGCATGTAATTACAACCATGTCAAGCGATTCGTCGCCGATCGGCGAGATTCCCCGAAAGTCGCGCGTCGGGTGACCGGTGNCGGTCTGCCAAAAGCGGGTTTCGCGCTCTCCGTGGCGGAGAGGAGGCTCTCCGGCGGATCAGATCCGGGACCTTCGTCCTCGTCGCTGACGGGGGGACGCGGTCTAACGTGTCGCCCGTGGAGGGCCCGTCGACCGAGAACGCGCCGATCTTGGACGTGGACCTGCCGGCCTTCGAGTCGGGGGACGCGGCGGCCCGCCGTGCCGTGGTCGACGGGACGATGCGGAGCCTGGCCACTGGGTTCGTGTACGTCCGTCACGACCTCTCCGAGGACCTCCTCGACGACGCCTATGGGCGCCTGGCCGAGTTCTTCGCCCTGCCCCGGGAACGCAAGGACCGCTGCACAGTGCCCGGCTCCAACGGGCAGACCGGCTACACGGGCCTGCTGGTCGAGACGGCCGCCATCTCCGAAGTGCCGGACTGGAAGGAGATGCTCAACTGGAGCGCCCCGGTCCCCGAGGGTCACCCGCTCCGGAAGCGGTTTCCCCACCGGTACGGCGACCCGACGCTTCCCGACGACGACATCCCCGGGACCACCGAGGTCCTCATGGCCTTCCACGAGGCCACTCTCGAGCTGCAGCGCCGGGTGCTGCGGATCCTGGCCGTCGGCCTGGGCGTCGACGAAGGCTTCTTCGATGTGATGCTGCGCGACGGGGCTGCGCTGACCCGCGCGCTCCACTACCCGTCGATGGATGCCGCCCCCGGCGACGAGCACGTTTGGGCGGCCGAGCACGCCGACATCAACCTGATCACCGCGTTGCCCCGGGCCACCGCTCCAGGCTTGCAGGTGAAGGTCGGTGACGAGTGGGTGGACGCCGCCCCGCCGGACGGCCACGTGATCGCTAACACCGGCATCATGCTCGACCACCTCACCAACGGGGTCATCTCACCGGGCATCCACCGTGTGGTGGCCGACGGTCCCGGCGAGCGGCACTCGGTGGTCCAGTTCTGCCACCCCACCCCTTGGACGATGCTGGCCCCCATCCCCACCTGCGTGACGCCGGAGAACCCCCTGCGCTATCCGACGATCACCGCCTCGGACCGTCTGGAGCAGGTCATCTGGGAGATCAACCTCGTG
>PBUO01000032.1 GCA_002727895.1 Acidimicrobiaceae bacterium
GTTCTGGGCGCACTCCTATGACGCCACGACGTTGCTGCTGGACGCCATTGCTGCGGCCAGCTACGACGATGGCGGCACGCTGGTCATCGACCGGGCCGGGATACGCGAATACATGGCTTCGGTGACCAACTATTCGGGCATCATCGGCCTTCTGTCCTGTGACGCCTTCGGTGACTGTGGTTCACAGAAGATCACCGTCATCGGCCACGCGGACTCGAACGACATTGCCACGTCCAACGCCAACGTCGTCTACGAGTACGCACCAGGCGGATCCAGTCGAGGCGGAGGTGATCTCGTTGCCCCCGCAGAGACGCTCTTTGACTACGGGGTCACTGAGGACACGATCCGAGTTGGTGCCATTGCCGACCTCAGCGGCATCTTCGCTCCACTGGTTATCCAGATCATGGACGCGCAGACCGCCTACTGGGACATGGTGAATGACCATGGCGGCATCGACGGCAAGATGGTCGAACTCGTCGTTCTGGACAACGGCTACGACGTTCCGACGCACCTAGATCGTTACGAAGCGATGCGCGACAAAGACAGCGGTGTTGTGTTCCTCAGTCAGTCGACTGGCTCTCCGCACACGGCGGCTATTGCAGAGATGTTGATCGAAGATGACCTGGGCGCCATTCCGCTGTCTTGGTACTCGGGCTGGCCGGACCCCGGCTATGGCAAGAACGTCTTCGAGTCCTACACCAACTACTGCTATGAGTCGATCAACGCAGTGGATTGGTTGTCCAAGAACGTTGTCGATGGCGAAGCCAAGCTGGCAGTGATCTCCTACCCGGGCGAATACGGCCAGGATGGGGCGGCCGGTGCCAAGATCGCAGCGGAAGCTCTGGGGATCGAAGTTGTCTACGACGGTGAAGGTGCAGCCATTCCCGGTGCCGATCAGACTCCTGTCATCACGGGTCTGATCGAGTCGGGGGCGAACCTCGTCTGGGCGACTGTAGGACCGTCGGTCTTCGCTGAGATCTTTGGCGGAGCTGCTGCCCAGGGGTTCACACCGATCTGGTCTGGCAACTCCCCGACGTACAACTACATGCTGCTGGCAACGCCTCTGGCGCCGGCGTTGGACGCCTTCTACTACCAGTCGGCATATGCACTGACCTGGAACTCAGGTGATGCGCCCGGTATGAAGACGATGGTTGCAGAGTTGCAAGCCCGCATGCCGGACAAGCCGCTCTCAGACGTCTACACCTACGGCTGGACTGAGGCGATGGCCGCTCACCAGATCCTGGAGACGGCTGCAAAGAACGGTGACATGACGAGGGCCGGCGTGGTTCGCGCTGCCAACGAGACCGTCATTGATTATCAGGGCTTGGCTCCGAACCAGAGCTACTCCGGTGAAATCAATGACTTCATCGTTCGTGAGTCCTACGTGTTCGACACTCAGGCGGACCTGTTCAATGTCGAAGCCACGGTTGCCGATGGCGGGAGTACCGGCTCGGTGATGATGGCGGGGGGTCCGATCATGTCGGACATCACTCGCGACCATGTCTACGAGGGNGCCTGCTTCTCGGCTGGCTGATCCTCTGCAAGGAAAGCAAGAAATCTGATGGTCCCGGGGGGCGGCTCGGCTGCCCCCCGGGACCCCGGATCTGTTGTCGGAATTAATCCGAATCGGTTAGAGGCCCTTGATGCTTGAAGTCGCGAATCTGGAGGTTGTCTATAACGAGGTGATCCTCGTTTTGCGCGGCCTCTCGATTGAAGTACGAGACGGGCAGATCGTCGCTCTCCTAGGGGCGAACGGGGCTGGCAAGACCACTACTACTCGGGCCATTACTGGTCTGTTGGACGTTCACGAAGGAAAGATCACGAAAGGGTCGGTCAGCCTCGGTGGAGAGAAAATCGACGACAAGGATCCTTCAGAGATCGTTCGGTCCGGCATCACGCAGGTCATGGAGGGGCGCCGGGTATTCGCCGAGTTGACGGTGGACGAGAATCTGGTTACCGGGAGCATTACCAGTAGCGACCGATCCGCTATAGCNGAAGCTCACGAGCGGGTAATGACCTTGTTTCCGGTGCTAGCCGACCGCCGTAAGTCGGTCGCCGGCTACCTGTCGGGTGGCGAACAGCAGATGCTCGCCATCGGCAGGGCGCTCATGGCTGACCCAAAGTTGCTCATCCTCGATGAGCCTTCGCTCGGCCTGGCTCCGAAGTTGGTGGCCCAGATCCGCGACATCATCGTCGAGATCAACCAGACGGGCACCAGCGTCCTGCTCATCGAGCAGAACGCCAACATGGCACTCTCGATCGCCGACTACGGCTACATCATGGAGACCGGAAAGATCGTGATGGACGGAGACGCGGCCAAGTTGCTGAAGGACGAGGACGTCCAGGAGTTCTATCTGGGGCTCCACGGCGAGGAGGGCGAGCGCAAGTCCTTTCGCGANGTGAAGCACTACAAGCGACGGAAACGGTGGCTGTCGTGAGTCAGATCCCCGCCGAACGGCGACTTGACGACGCCCTGCTCGACTTCGACGGCATCAGCCTGTCGTTCAAGGGAGTCAAGGCCATCAGCGATGTCTCGTTCCAGGTGGGGGCCGAGGAACTCTTCGCCATCATCGGGCCGAANGGCGCTGGCAAGACGTCGGTCTTCAACTCGATCAGCCAGGTGTACCACCCTCAGGAAGGGGACATTCGGTGGAAGGGCGGATCGATCATGGGCGAACGTCCTGACCGTGTGGCCAGCCGCGGTATTGCCCGCACCTTCCAGAACATCGAGCTTTTCCCGCACATGACGGTGCTGGAGAACCTCTTGTTAGGCCGCCACATCCGTATGGAGCGTTCGTGGCTGGCCGGTGCCCTTTGGGCTGGCTCAGCCAAGAGGGAGGAAATGGCTCACCGGCGAGCCGTCGAGGACATCATCGACTTCCTCGAGATCGAACAGTGGCGCAAACACCCGGTGGCCCTGCTGCCCTACGGCTTCCAGAAGCGGGTGGAGCTGGGCCGGGCCCTGGCCATGGAGCCCGAACTGTTGCTGCTGGACGAGCCGGTGGCCGGCATGAACCTCGAGGAGACCGAGGACATGGCCCGTTTCATCCTCGACATCCGCGAGGAACTGGGCATCTCCATGATCCTGGTGGAGCACGACATGGGCCTGGTCATGGACATCGCCGATCGGGTGATGGTGCTCGACTTCGGCCAGAAGATCGCCGAGGGCGAACCGGCCGACATCCAGCAGGACCCGGCGGTCATCGCCGCCTACCTGGGCGACGAGTCGGGCCTGGCGGTCGCCGACTCCTGAATCGCCGNATCCCGANGGCCGACCGGGGGACGGGGTGACCGACGACGAGCGGGNCGACCGCTTCCTCGAGCAGGCCACCGAACGGGTCTCCGGNNCCNTCGACGCCGACCTGGACCTGTTCCACCTGTCNTTCGTNCTGNCCCGGGNGGCCAACCGGTTCGCNCGCCATGTNGAGTCGAGCGTCCACCGGCCACGGGGNCTNTCGACGGCNGGCTTNCGGGTGCTGTTCACCCTGTGGGCCACCGGGCCGCTGGAGTCGCACCGGATCGCNGTGCTGGCCGGCCTGTCCCGGGCCTCGGTGTCCAGCGTGGTCAACACGCTGGAGCGCGACGGCCACGTCGAGCGGACCCGGCAGCAGGACGACCGTCGCCTGGTCACGGTGTCCCTGACCGCCGGGGGCAGGTCGGTGGTGCGCGACGCCTACGAGGCCCAACACGACGTGGAGCGGGCCCAGTACTCGGACCTGGGCGCTGCCGAGCGGCGGATCCTGACCGGCCTGCTGGACCGCCTGCTCGACGCTCCCCTGGATTGAGGTCGTGATCGGCGGATCGCCAGCCGACCAGGGTTGTTAGAGGCGGACCCGCTCGCTGTCCGGGTCGTAGAACGGGCGGTAGGAGGCGGTGGCCGCTACCCGGGTGCCGTTGATATCGACTTCGAAGGTCCCCTCGATCACCTGGGCCCGCGGGGTGTCGGGCTCGCAGGCCACGTAGCCCATGCCGAGGGCACCACCCACGGTGTGGCCGTACATGCCCGAGGTGATGCGGGACACCAGCACGCCGTCGCGGTACACGGGCTCATCGTGGTAAAGGAGCGGCTCGGGGTCGTCGAGGCAGAACTGCACCAGACGCCGCGACGGGCCGGCCTCCTTCTGGGCGACCAGCGCTTCACGGCCGATGAACCCGCCCGGCTTGTCGAAGGCCACACCCCAGGAGAGGCCGGCCTCCACCGGGGTGTCCTCCTCGGCGATGTCATCGCCCCAGTGCCGGTACGCCTTCTCCATGCGAAGGGAGTTCATGGCGTGGTACCCGGCGGGCACGAGGCCCATCGGGGCACCCGACTCCCACAGGGCGTCGAAGGCGCCGACGGCGAACTCGGTGGGTACGTAAAGTTCCCAGCCCAACTCGCCCATGTAGGTGCGGCGCACGGCGATGGACCGGGCGTAACCCAGGTCGATCTCCTGCAGGGTGCCGAAGGGAAAGGCCTCGTTGGACAGGTCCGCGTCGGTCAGCGGGGCCACGACGTTGCGGGCCTCGGGGCCGAACACGCCGAGCACGGCCCAGGCCGAGGTCACGTCGGTGACGGTCATCCGGGCACCGTCGGGGGTGTGGCGGGCGATCCAGTCGGCGTCCTTGACCTGGGTGGAGTAGGCGGTGACGACGAGGAAGCGCTCGTCGTCGAGGCGGTTCACCGTCAGGTCGGCCTCGATGCCGCCCCGCTCGTTCAGCCACGTGGTGTAAACCGACGTGCCCGGCTCGACGTCCACGTCGGCCGACGAGATCCGGTTCAGCACCGCGCAGGCTTCGGGGCCCTGGACGAGCAGCTTGGCCAGCGAAGTCTGGTCGAACAGCGCCGCGCCCTCCCGGCAGGCCCGGTGCTCGGCAGCCGAATGCTCGAACCAGTTCTGGCGGCCGTAGGTGTACTCGTAGGTCGGCTCGACGCCCTCGGGGGCGTACCAGTTGGGTCGCTCCCAGCCGCCGTTCTCGCCGTGGCAGGCCCCGAGGCCGACGAGTCGGTCGTGGATGGGCGAGCGGCGCACGCCGCGGGCCGTCTCGACCTGGCGGAACGGCCAGTGCATGGCGTACAGGAGTCCGAGGGCCTCTACCGAGCGGTCGCGCAGGTAGCGACGGTTGGTCTGGAACGGGTGCATGCGGCGCACGTCGACGTCCCACAGATCCATGGGGGGTCGGCCGTTGACCATCCACTCGGCCAGCACCTTGCCGGCGCCGCCCGCCGACTGCATGCCGATCGAGTTGAAGCCAGTGGCCACCCAGTGGTTGCGCAGCTCCGGGGTCTCGCCGAGCAGGTAACGGTCGTCGGGGGTGAACGACTCGGGCCCGTTGAAGAAGAGGCGGATGCCCACGTCCGCCAGCACGGGGAGGCGCTCGCAGGCCGCCTCGTAGACGGGGGCCAGGTGTTCCCAGTCCTCGTCGAGCTGCATGAACGGGCGGTCGGTGGGGACGCCGTCCATGCCGAACGGTTTGGCCACCGGTTCGAAGGCGCCGACCATTAGCCGGCCGGCCTCCTCCTTGACGTAGATGCAGTTGTCGGTGTCGCGCAGCACCGGAAGGCCTGACGGAAGGTCCTCGATGGGTTCGGTGACCAGGTAGAAATGCTCGCAGGCGTGGAGCGGGATGTTGACGCCCACGTCGCGGCCCAACTGGTGCGACCACATGCCGGCCGCGGTGACCACGTGCTCGGCCTCGATGGTGCCCCGGTCGGTCTCCACGCCGACGGCCCGCCCATCGGCGGTCAGGACGCGCGACACCGAGACGCCCTCGAGGATGCGGACGCCCTGGGACTTGGCCACGTTGGCCATGGCCATGGTGGTGTCGACCGGCGAGGCCTGACCGTCGCCGGGCAGCCAGACGCCGCCCACGATGCCCTCGGGGTTCAGCAGCGGGTAGCGGGNGCACANCTCNTCGGCCGTGATGACCTCGACGTCNACGTCGAAGGCGTTGGCCATGCCGGCGCCCCGGACCANCTCCTCCATGCGCTCGTGGTTGTCGGCCACGCTCAGNGAACCGACCTTCTTGAAGCCGGTGGCCTGTCCCATGTCGCGTTCCAGCGACTCGTAGAGGTCGGCCGAGTAAGCGGCCAGGCGGGTCATGTTGTGGGTGGCCCGCAGGCAGCCGACCAGGCCGGCGGCGTGCCAGGTGGTGCCGCTGGTCAGNGTGTGGCGTTCCAGCAGGGCGACGTCGGTCCAGCCCAGCTCGGCGAGGTGATAGGCGATGCTGGCGCCGACGATGCCGCCGCCCACGATGACGACCTGGGCGCGTTCGGGGATCTGCTTGGCCATGGTGCGGGACTTCCGGAGAGGAGGAGGGGTCGGTGCAACCCCTTGCCGTTAGAGAAGTTAGCGATTAGGTTAGAGGCTCTCACACCAGTGACGTCGGTCACCGGCGACTGGTCCGCGCAGTGTACGACCGCCCTTCTCCAGGAGAACCGTCCATGAGCGACATGCGGTACCTCGCCCAGCAGCACCTCGTCCCCCACTTCACCAAGAAGGCCGCGTGGCACCGCGACGGCCTGCCCATCATCGAGCGGGGCGAGGGGTGCTACCTCTACGACACCGACGGCAACGAGTACCTCGACGGCCTGGCAGGCCTTTTCTGCGTCAACATCGGCCACGGGCGACCTGACCTGTCGGCCGCTGCGGCCAAGCAGATGGACACCCTGGCCTTCTCCACCAACTGGGGCTTCGCCCACCCGCCGGCCATCCAGGCCGCCGAGTTGATCGCCGGCTTCGCCCCCGGCGACCTCAGCGAGACCTTCTTCGTCAGCTCCGGTTCGGAGGCCGTCGAGTCGGCGGTCAAGTTCGCCCGCAACTACCACGTGGCCCGGGGCGAGGAGGGTCGCTACAAGGTCATCTCCCGCAACTGGGCGTACCACGGCACCACGCTGGGCGCCCTGTCGGTCACCGGCATCCCCAAGTTCCGGGCCCCCTACCTGCCGGTCCTTTGGGACGGCACCCGCCACGTGCCCAACACCCGTCAGTGCANCTCGCCCGCCGGCACACCGGCTGCNGAGCTGTCCTGCGTGCAGGCCATCGAGGAGACGATCCTGGCCGAGGGNCCCGAGACGGTCAGCATGGTCATCGCCGAGCCCATCCAGAACGGCGGCGGCGCCCTGGTGCCGCCCGACGGCTACTGGCAGGAACTGCGGCGCATCTGCGACCGGTACGGCGTGCTGCTGGTGGCCGACGAGGTCATCTGCTCGTTCGGGCGCTTCGGCCACTGGTTCGCCAGCGAGCGCAACGGCGTGGTCCCCGACATGATCACCTTTGCCAAGGGCGTGACGTCGGCCTACCAGCCGCTCGGCGGCGTGGTCATACGCGGCCCGCTGGTTAAGGAACTCTACGACTCGCCCATGGGCTCCTACGTCCACGGTTCGACTTTCGGCGGCCATCCGGTGGCCACAGCGGTGGCCGTGGCCAACATGTCGGCCATGCGCGACGAGGGCGTGCTGGACCACGTCCTGGCCACCGAGGACTCGTTCGCGGCCAGGCTGCGGGCCATGGGCGACGCCCACCCGTCTGTGCGCGAGGTGCGGGGCACCGGCTTCTTCTACGCCGTGGAGTTNTGTGCCGATGCGGCCACCGACCGGGACCTCAGNCCCACCCAGGAGGCGGCACTGCAGGGCGGCGTGCTGGGTGGCTTCGTGGCGGAGGAGAAGATGACGGTGCGCCCCGACGACCGGGGCTATACCGGACTGACCATCTCGCCGCCGCTGGTGGCCGACGACGCAGTCATCGATGACCTGGTGGCCCGGGTCGACCGGGTGGCCGACCGGGTCGACGCGTGGTTGGCTGAGAACGAGTAGCTCGTCGAGAACGTCCAGACACGAGCACCGGGAACGAGGGGGAAACCGATGAAGGACCTGCAGGTCGACGGCCTGGGCATGGTCTACGAGTTGCCAAAGGACGGCACGGTCCAGGCCCTGTGCGACGTGTCGTTCGACCTNGAGGCGGGGCAAGGGTGGAGCGGGCCCTCGGGACCGGTTCCCGAACCGCCCTCTCGCTGACGGTCACGTGTCCACCGACCTGCCGCCGCTGCTCGCCGACTGGCGACGNCGGGCCGCGGCCGATCCAGCCCGGGTCGTGCTGGCCGACCTGGGCGATCCCCGGGCCGACTTCGCGGCCATCGAACTGGTCGACGAGGGCCTCGTCCAGCCGGTCCACCCGATCGTCGACCGGGGAGACGACCGGCAGGCCGAGGCCATCGCCAGGGCCGACGCGGCGGGCCTGGATCCCGACGATCCGGTGGTGGCGGCCACCGTGCTGGTGCGCTCCGGGGTGGCCGACGCCGCGGTGGCCGGTGCGTCGCGATCCACGGCCGACGTCCTGCGGGCCGGCCTCAAGGTGCTCGGCGTGGCCCCCGGGGTCGACCTGGTGTCGAGCAGCTTCCTGATGCTCCTGGCCGACGGACGGGCTGTGGCCTACGGCGACTGCGGTGTGGTACCCGACCCCGAGGCCGCCCAACTGGCCACCATCGCTGCCTCCACGGCCGACACCTGGCTGGGCCTGGCAGGCCCCCGTCCGGACGGTGGGCCGCCGCGGGGGGCCATGCTCTCGTTCTCCACCAAGGGGAGTGCCGAGCACCTCCGGGTCGACAAGGTGCGCGAGGCCGCCCGGCTGGTGGCCGACGCCCGACCGGACCTGGCCGTGGACGGCGAGCTCCAGTTCGACGCGGCGATGGTGCCCGCGGTGGCCGCGGCCAAGGCCCCCGGCTCGCCGGTGGGCGGGGCGGCCGACGTGCTGGTCTTTCCCGACCTGGACAGCGGCAACATCGCCTACAAGGTGACCGAACGCCTGGGCGGGGCCCGGGCATACGGGCCGTTGCTCCAGGGCCTGGACGGCGTGCTGCACGACCTGTCCCGGGGCTGCTCGGCGGCCGACATCGTGGACGTGGCCGTCATCGCCGGGCTCCAGGCCCGGGCCGTCGGCTGAGCCGACCGGCAGCCAAGCCCGCGCATGCCGCTCACCGCAGTCCTGCTGGTCCTGGCCTCCACAATCCTCCACGCCGGCTGGAACGCCCGCCTGCACCGGGGCGGCGACCCCGAGGTGGTCATCGCCCTGGCCTACCTGTTCGTCGGGATCGTGCTGCTGCCCACCGCGGTGGCCGACCCGCCCGGTGAGGTGGTGGGCTGGGTGCTGGCTTCTTCGCTGGCCCAGGGCCTCTACATGGGCCTGCTCGGCTCGTCCTACCGGACGGGCAGCCTCGGCGTGGCCTACCCGATCTCGCGGGGGACGGCCCCGCTGCTGGTCGGCCTCGGCGGCTGGCTGCTGCTCGACGAGACACCGTCGGTGGCCACCGCCGTCGGCCTGCTCGTCCTGGTGGTCGGCCTGCTCGCCGTGGCCGGCGTCGGGGCGCAGCGGGCCGAGCGTCGGGCCGTGGGGCTGGCCGCCGTCACCGGCCTGTGCACGGTGGCCTACTCGCTGGTCGACGCCAACGCCGTCGACCTGACCGGCGCGTTGGGCTACCTGTCGCTGGTCATGGTGCTCAGCTCGCTGGGCGTGCTGGCCGTCCGTCGTCCGTCGGTGGCCCGGCTGCGGGCTGGGCTCGGCGAGTCGGTGCTGGTCGGCCTCGGCCAGGGCGGGGCCTACTCGCTGGTCTTGTTGGCCTTCCAGCGGGCCCAAGCCGGACAGGTGGCCGGGCTGCGTCAGGTGTCGGTGGTGCTGGGCGTCCTGATCGCCCGCGAGGCCCTCGGCCCCCGTGCCGCGTGGGGTGCCGTGGCGGTGGCGGTCGGTGCGGCGCTCGTTGTCTGGTGACGGGCGGGCCGGCGATGGACCCCGCATCTCACCCATGGGAAACAGGCACTAACTCGAACGTGAGAGCCTCTAACGGTAGGATCCGGCCATGAGCCGCCGCACCCTGGACACCGAGCAGGTCGTCGACGCGGCGGCCACCCTGGCCGACGCCGAGGGCCTCGATGCGGTGACCCTGACCCGGGTGGCCGAACGGCTCGGCGTTCGCCAGCCTGCTCTCTACCGCCACGTCGACAGCTACGACGCCCTCATCCGCGCCCTCGGCCTGCGGGGCCGCGAGATCCTGGCCATCCGCCTTGGCGAGGCCGCCGTCGGACTGGCCGGCGACGACGCGGTACGGGCCATGGGCCGGGCCTGGCGGTCCATGGTGCGCGACCACCCCGGCCTCTACGCGGCCACCGACC
>PBUO01000033.1 GCA_002727895.1 Acidimicrobiaceae bacterium
GTGTTCGATACACTGGAGTTCGTGATCGAACGCCTGTACGCCGAATCCATGTTCGTCGAACAGGCGTTCCATGTCAAGGACCCTCTGGGTGGCCCCGGTGGCCGCCTGGGGGCGACCGGACCGGCCTCGGGCGGGGGCTGTCACACCCGATTAGCAGGATGGAGACCATGACCGCACAGCTCGCCCTCGACCTGTCCCACGACCCGGGATCCTTCGACCAAGGGTGCCCAGCCTCCGATGCACCTCGGCTGCGACCGGTTGACGCCCGGGAGGAGGCCGACGGCCAGCGCTTGGCCACCGTGCACCGGCTGTTCACCGACGTCCTGGCCGCCGAACCGGCGGTGGTGGCCGACGTCCGACGTGCCGCCGCCGCGACGGCGCCCACTCCGGGCCCGGTCATCGTCCGTCGTCCCGCCTCTCCGGCTGTTCACCGGCGTCGGCGCCTGGTGGTGGCCGTCGCCCTCGGCCTGCTGGTCTCAGCGTTGTCGTTGCTGGGTGGCGAGCTGGTTGGTCGGATGACCGGCACGCCCGGGATCCCGGCGGTGGGGGCGTCGGTCGAGCCGGTCGTCCACGTCGTCCAGCCCGGCGACACCCTGTGGTCGATCGCCCGGGATGTCGCCCCGGTGGGCGTCGACCTGCGGACCACCGTGGACCGCCTGGTGGCCACCAACGGCGGGTCGGTCCTCCAGGTCGGCCAGCGGATCGTCCTGCCCGCCGGCTGACCGCCGCCGAGGGCCCCGAACCCGGGGCCCCATCCGGTCAGCTACGACACGAGGTAACGGCAGAAGAGGAAGCCGTCCTCGGCCAGCACCCGGTCCAGACGGAGCCGGGTCGGCATGGGGAGCGAGGCGCCCGCCAGGAGGCTGCGCCCGTCCCCGCCCACGCCACCCACCAGCCGCGGCGAGATGGTCAGGCACACCTCGTCGACCAGCCCGGCGGCCAGGAGCTGGTGGTTCAGGTCCGGGCCGCCTTCGCACAGCACGACGCTGGCCCCGACGTCGTCGAGTACAGCCAGCAGGCCGGTGAGATCGACCCGGTTCGGCCCGCAGGCCACCAGCTCGGCCACCGGCTCCAGCGCGGCCCGGCGATCCGGTGGAGCGGAGGCCACGGTGGCTACCACGGGGGGAGGGTCCTCGTCGGGCCGGTCGGCGAAGAGGGGAGCCTCGGGGTCCAGGTCCAGGCTCCCGGACACCACGACGAGGCGTGGGCATGGCGCCCGACCGGCGGCCAGCCGCCGGGCCACCACGTCGTCGGAGGTGCGGGGCGAGCGGTAGCCCTCGGCGCGGACGGTGCCGGCGCCCACCAGGATCATGTCGGCCACGCCACGTAGGGCCCGGAACACCCGCCGGTCNCCCGGGCCGCCCAGGCCCCCNGAGCGCCCGTTGACTGCCGTCGCCCCGTCGACCGACGCCACCATGCCCATCACCACCCACGGGCGTCCCGGAGGGGCCGNCCGGGCGTCGTCCAGGTAGNCGGCGACGGGGTCCGGGGCGTCGTCGGCCNGGTTCGGATCGGGGAGCAGGCGGTCCACGTCCCGACGGTATCCCGATCAGAGGGACCCGGCTGTGGAGAAGCACCCAGTCTTCCACCAGGAAATCCCCAGTGCTTCCCTCTGTTCGTCCACAGGTCCGCGTCCGTAGGTTTGGCCTCCGTGGCCGGAAGCGGTCGGCCCGGCTGGAAACCGTNGCCCGTGATCCGTCNCGGCGACGTTGGGACGATGGAGGTGGTGCCCCNNCGGGCGCCGCCTCCCTCTCCTCGACCTGGGCCCACCGCCTCCGGCCACGAACCGGGCGGCCCGTGCCTGTCACGGGTCGGCCGTAATCTCCGATGGACGAGGCGCCGATGGATGAGGCGCCGATGGGGCGAGACGGGCCGGCAGACGACCGGCAGAAGGGTGGAAGCACCATGTCGATGGCTCCCGAGCGAGGCGTGCTGGGGGTGCGACGGCACTTCACCANCGCAGGGTCCGACCCNTACGACCAGGTCGACTGGGAGGTCCGGACCTCACGCCTGGTCGACCATCGGGACGGCTCGGTGGCCTTCGAACAGGACGACGTCGAGGTGCCGGTCGACTGGTCGCTGAACGCCACCAACATCCTCGCCCAGAAGTACTTCCGAGGTGCTCAGGGCAGCCCGGAGCGCGAGAACTCGCTTCGCCAGGTCGCCGATCGGGTGGCCGGGACCATCGCCTACTGGGGGCTGCGCGACGGCTACTTCGTCGACGAGGACGAGGCCACCACCTTCGCCGACGAGCTCCGGTANCTGATCGTCACCCAGCGGGCGGCGTTCAACTCNCCGGTCTGGTTCAACATCGGGGTGCCGGGTGTGCCCCAGCAGGCCTCTGCATGCTTCATCCTCTCGGTTGACGACGAGATGTCGTCCATCCTCAACTGGTATGTGGAGGAGGGCACCATCTTCAAGGGCGGCTCCGGTTCCGGGGTCAACCTCAGCGCCATCCGCTCCTCAAAGGANGCCCTGCGGGGCGGCGGCCGGGCCAGCGGTCCGGTCAGCTTCATGCGGGGCGCCGACGCCTCGGCCGGCACCATCAAGAGCGGGGGCACCACCCGGCGTGCCGCCAAGATGGTCGTCCTCGACGNGGGCCACCCCGANGTCGAGGAGTTCGTNTGGTGCAAGGCCCGCGAGGAGCGCAAGGTCCGCGTGCTCGANCAGGCCGGCTTCGACGTCGGCTTCGACGGCGCTGACAGCCACTCGGTCATGTACCAGAACGCCAACAACTCGGTTCGGGTCACCGACGAGTTCATGGAAGCCGTGGTGGCCGACGGCGAATGGGGCCTCCGGGCCATCACCGACGGATCCGTGCTGGAGACGGTGCGGGCCCGCGACCTGTTCCGTCAGATGGCCGAGGCGGCCTGGGAGTGCGCGGACCCCGGCATCCAGTTCGACACCACCATCAACCGTTGGCACACGGCCGCCAACACCGGCCGCATCACGGCCAGCAACCCTTGCTCCGAATACGTCCACCTCGACGACTCGGCGTGCAACCTGGCCAGCCTAAACCTACTCAAGTTCCTGGGGGCCACCGACCACGAGACGGAGGCCATCGGTGGCTTCGACTTGGACGGCTTCCGCCACGCCGTCGAGGTCGTCTTGACCGCCCAGGAGATCCTCGTCGGCAACGCTGACTACCCGACGGAGGCCATCGGGGAGACCACCCGTGCCTTCCGCCAACTGGGCCTCGGCTACGCCAACCTTGGAGCCCTGCTCATGGCCCTCGGCCTGCCCTACGACTCTGACGAGGGCCGTTCGGTGGCCGCCGCCATCACGTCGCTCATGACTGGGCACGCCTACCGGACCTCGGCCCGGATCAGNGACCGTATGGGCCCCTTCGACGGCTACGAGCACAACCGCGAGCCNATGCTCGGCGTGCTCGAGATGCACCAGGAGGCAGCGGNNCTGCTGGACGACTCCGTGGCCCCCGCACTGGTGGCCGCCGGTCGGACCTCCTGGTTCGAGGCCTGTGCCCTAGCCCAGCGGGTCGGGGTGCGCAACAGCCAGGCCACGGTGCTGGCCCCTACCGGGACCATCGGCCTGCTCATGGACTGCGACACCACCGGCATCGAACCCGACCTGAGCCTCGTCAAGCACAAGCGGCTGGTCGGCGGCGGCACCATGTCGATCGTCAACCGCACCGTGCCCCGGGCGTTGGAGCGCCTCGGCTATGACGACGAGGACGCGGCGGCCATCCTTGCCTGGATCGACGAGCATCAGACGGTGGTCGGCTGCCCGGAACTCCGGGCCGAGCACGTGGCCGTGTTCTCCACCTCCATGGGCGACAACCCGATCCACCACATGGGCCACATCCGGATGATGGGNGCCGTCCAGCCGTTCCTGTCNGGCGCCATCTCCAAGACCTGCAACATGCCCGAGGAGGTCACCGTNGACGACGTCGAGGAGCTCTACCTCGAGTCGTGGCGCCTCGGCCTCAAGGCGGTGGCCATCTACCGCGACAACTGCAAGGTGGCCCAGCCGCTTTCGACGGGGAAGGCGGTGACCGAGTCGANNGGGAGCGCGGCCGAGGTGGTCGACCGGGTGGCGGCCGACTTGGGCGAGCCGGTGCGTCGGCGCCTGCCCCGTAGCCGCACCTCGCGCACCTTCGAGTTCCGGGTCGCCGACTGCAAGGGATTCGTGACGGTCGGTGAGTACGAGGACGGCCGCCCCGGCGAGGTCTTCGTCCGGGTGTCGAAGCAGGGCTCGACCATGGCCGGGATCATGGACGCCTTCGCCATCTCGCTCAGCCACGGCCTCCAGTACGGGGTGCCGTTGCGGGCCTTCGTGGAGGCCTTCACCGGCATGCGCTTCGAGCCGGCCGGCATGACCGACGACCCGGACCTGCGGATCGCTTCGAGCCTCATCGACTACCTGTTCCGGCGCNTGGCCGTGGAGTACCTCAGCNCCGAGGAGCGGGCTGAACTGAACATCCTGACCACCAGNGAGCGGACCCAGCCCACCCTGCCCGGTGTGGAGGAGGCGGCGACCGAGACCCGGCAGGGGAGCGACGTNCCCTCCGATCCACCGACCGTGCCNTCGGCTTCCCAGTTCGCAGCCCANCTGGCCCTCGGCGACGGCCCGTCGTCGGCCGANGCCCCCCTGTGCATGCAGTGCGGCGTGGCCATGCAGCGGGCCGGCTCCTGCTACGTCTGCACCGACTGCGGGGCGACCAGCGGATGCTCGTGAGCGAACCCGCCCTGAGCCCTGCCACCGAGGGAGCCGGGGGTCGCTGATGGCCCGCCTGCGCTTCTCCTTCGGGACCATGGGGTCCGGCAAGAGCACGTTGGCCCTCCAGATCCACCACAACCTCCGGGAGCGGGGCCTCCAGGGAATCCTGTGCAGCCAGCTGGACNGGGCCGACGGCAAGGTGTCCAGCGCGCTGGGCGTCTCGGCCGATGCGGTGGAGGTCGGGCCGCGCCTTGATCTGTTCGAGTTGGCCTTGGCCGTGGCATCGCGTAGGGGACGCATCGACTACCTCGTCTGCGACGAGGCGCAGTTCTACCTGCCCGAGCAGGTCGAGCAGTTGGCCCGCATCGTCGACGACCTGGGCGCCGACGTGTTCGCCTTCGGCCTGCTCACCACCTTCCAGGGCGAGCTGTTCGCCGGGACGCGACGCCTGTTGGAGATGGCCGACGAACGGGTCGAGGTCCAGGTGGAGGCCCGGTGCTGGTGCGGGGAGCGGGCCACCCACAATGCCCGGCTCCACGACGGTGTGCAGGTCTACGACGGCGAGCTGTTCGTGGTGGACGACCCCGAAAACCACGTCGTCACCTACGAACTCCGGTGCCGTAGCCACTGGACGTCCGGTGACGGTGGCCCCGGTTCGGCCGGCCGTGCCACCTCGTCGTCCGGCATCGGTCATTCCGTCGCCTGAGTTGGTCAGAAGGGGCGATCAGGCCTCTGGGAGGCCTCCGATGACGTGCTGGGACAGGTCGCCGACCAGGTCCATGGCGTAGGCCCGTTCGGCGAACCGCCAGACCCCGTCGACCCGTTCGAACCGGTCTAGGTAGCGTCCGCTGATCACTGGCTGCAGGGGCCCCGGCCCGACCTGCTGGAACACGGTGTAGGTGCTCCGGCACGTCGCCGTCCCCGCCTCCTCGTTGACCTCGACGATNGGNGTGGCNACCAGGTGCCGGGTCCGGGGCGTGCCGTCCTCGTGGATCCGGACCATGGACCGCCACACGGCGGCCAGCCCGTCCCGGTCGACCACCGGATGGTCGCCGTCGGCCGGGTCNCCGAGCAGCACCCGGGCGTGGGCGAACAGGTCCGCGCACTCGTCCAGGCGTCCGGCGTCCATCAACTCGGCATAGCGGTACAGCAGGTTGGCGATGGCCGTGGGCGCGTCGCTCATGGCCCCGACGGTAGCCACCGGCCGACGCCGGTTTCGGCTCGGCCCGGCCCGCTCGGGACCGGCAAGTGACCGGGCGGTAGGTTCCTCCCCATGAGCGACTACCGACCACCGCTGGACGACATCCGCCTNGTCCTTGACGAGATCAGCGACCTNGAGGCCCTNTGNGACCTNCCTGGCTACGAACACGTCGACCCCGACACCATCGGCGGTGTCCTCGACGAGTTGGGCCGGTTCGTGGCCGAGGTGGTCGCGCCGGTCGACCGGATCGGCGACGCCGAGGGTTGTTCGGTCGACGACGGCGTCGTCACCGTCCCCGAGGCTTTCAGCGAGGCCTGGGACCGGTTCGTGGACGCTGGCTGGGGAGCCATCTCCCAGGACCCCGACTACGGCGGGGGTGGTTTCCCCGGTGCCGTCCAGACCGTCATGACCGAGATGCTGGCCTCGGCGTCCCGTTCGTGGTCGATGGGTCCGATGCTCACCGTCGGGGCGCTCGACGCGCTGCACTCCTTCGCCGACGAGGGCCAGAAGGAGGCGTATCTGCCGAAGATGGTGTCGGCCCTGTGGTCGGGGACCATGAACCTGACCGAGCCGCAGGCCGGATCCGACGTGGGTGCCCTGACCACGAAGGCCGTGCCCCAGGACGACGGTTCTTACCGGATCTTCGGCACCAAGATCTTCATTACCTTTGGCGAGCACGAGTTGACCGAGAACATCGTCCAACTCGTCCTGGCCCGGACCCCCGACAGCCCGCCGGGGACGAAGGGCATCTCGCTTTTCATCGTGCCCAAGTACCTCGTGGGCGACGACGGGAGCCTCGGCGAGCGAAACGACTACAAGTGCCTGTCCGTCGAGCACAAGCTCGGCCTCCACGCCAGCCCGACCTGCGTGCTCTCCTACGGCGATGCCGGCGACGGCGCCGTCGGGTACCTGGTCGGGGAGGAACACCAGGGCATGCGCTACATGTTCAAGATGATGAACAACGCTCGCCTCGGCGTCGGCGTCGAGGGCCTGGCGGTCAGCGAGCGGGCCCTCCAATTGGCCGCCGACTACGCCGTCGAACGCCGGCAGGGACGGGCCATCGGCGGACCGGCCGGCGACTCGGCGGCCATCGTGGAGCACGCCGATGTGCGTCGGATGCTGCTGACCATGCGGGCCTACACCGACGCCATGCGGTGCCTGCTGTACCTCAACGCGGCCACCCTCGACGTGGCCGGCCGTCACCCCGACGACGACGCCCGCCAGGCGGCCGCCGACCGAGCCGAGCTGCTCACGCCGATCTCCAAGGCCTGGTGTACCGACGTGGGGGTCGAGATGGCGTCGCTGGGTATCCAGGTCCATGGCGGCTACGGGTACATCGAGGAGACGGGTGCCGCCCAGCACTGGCGGGATTCGCGGATCTCGCCCATCTACGAGGGCACCAACGGCATCCAGGCCATGGACCTGGTGGGCCGCAAGCTGCCCATGCGCGAGGGCGGCGTAATGGCCGACCTGCTGGCCGAGATCGGACGGTTTGACGCCGTGCTGGCCGACGCCGGCGAGGGGTTCGCCTCCATCCGGTCCGGCCTGGCCGACGCGCTGGCCGCCATGGAGGAGGCCACATCATGGCTGGTGGCCAATGGGTTGGCCGACCCCAACGACGCCATGGCCGGCAGCACGCCGTACCTGCGGATGTTCGGCCAACTGGTCGGCGGCTGGCTGCTGGCCCGCCTGGCCCTCGGTGCGCAGCGGCGCCTCGACGCCGGTGAGGGCGACGCCGAGTTCCTGGCCACCAAGGTGGTGGCCGCCCGCTTCTACGCCGAGCAACTCCTGCCGGTGGTCCGGGCCCAGTTGGGCGCGGTGACCGCCGGCAAGCGGGACCTCTTCGAGGTTCCCGCCGGGTCGTTCTCGGCCTGACCGGGACCGGGGGACCACCGTCCGTGACGACCGCGCTCTGGGGGGCCATCCCCAGCCCGTCGGGCTCCTCGCTATCCATCGGACCGCTGGAGCTTCGGGCCTACGGCCTGATGATCGCCCTCGGCGCGTACACGGCCGTCCTCTGGAGCCAGCGGCGCCTGAGGGCCCGGGGTGGCGATCCCGAGGTGGTGTCGGCCATCGCCCTGTGGTCCGTCCCGGCCGGCCTGGTCGGGGCCCGGCTATACCACGTGGCGACTGACTGGCAGTCGTTCCGCGGCCGTTGGGAGGACGTGCCTGCCGTCTGGCAGGGGGGCCTCGGCATCCCCGGCGGCCTGATGGCCGGCGTGGTGGTCGGCGCGCTGGTGGCTCGACGGCAGGGCATGACGATGGGGGCGGCACTGGACGTGGTCGTCCCCACCCTGCCGGTGGCCCAGGCCATCGGGCGGCTCGGCAACTGGTTCAATCAGGAGGTCTTCGGCCGGCCGACGAACCTGCCGTGGGGGCTGGAGATCGACGCTGCCCACCGGCCCGCCGAGCACGCGGCGGCCACCACTTTTCACCCGACGTTCCTCTACGAGGGGCTGTGGAACGTGGCCCTCGCCGCGCTGCTGGTGCGCGTAGAGCGCCGGAAGGTGCTGCGTCCCGGCTTCCTGGTGGCCCTGTGGGTGGCCGGCTACGGGCTGGGGCGGCTGTGGGTCGAGGCCCTGCGGGCCGACGCGGCCTCGCTGGTGGCCGGGGTCCGGGTGAACACCTGGATGGCGCTGCTGGCCATCGTGTTCGGTGGGGCGCTGGCGCTGCGGGGGCGGGCACGCATGGGGGAGGCCTTCGATGGATGACTTCTCGATGGACGGCCTGGTGCCCGAGCGGCCGGTCAAGCGCGTCCCGCGGACCATCGCCTTCCTCGACCTCTGCGGCTTCACCGCCTACACGGAGCGGTACGGCGACGAGGCGGCCTATGACGTGGTCACGGGTTTTCGGGCAGCGGTGCGCCGGGTGGCCGCCGAGCGGGGCATCCGGATCGCCAAGTGGCTGGGTGACGGGGTGATGCTGGTCGGCGTCGAGGCCGAGGAGCTGGTGGAGGCGGTGGTCGACGTGGAACTGATCGTCGACCTGGCGGGCTCCGAGCTGCCCATAAGGGCCGGGATCGCCCGGGGCGACGTAATGGTCATCGACGGCGACGACATCATCGGCCGTCCGGCCATCCTGGCCGCCCGCCTGTGCGACCTGGCCGCCGAGCACCAGGTGCTGGCCGAGGAGGGGACCATCGAGCCGATCATGGCCAACGTCGGTCTGGAGCCGCTCGGCGAGGTCGCCGTGCGCAGTTTCGTGGCGCCGATCCGGGTGGTCCGCCTCGTGGCACCTGGGGGCCACGGTCGTCGGAGCGGAGGGTCCTGACTATCGCGGAGCGGCCGACTACCCGCACGCCGTTCGAGTCGGCGGTGGCCGAGGTGCTTGACGCACTGCGGCCCGGCGAGGTGGTGACATACGGCGAGGTGGCGGCCGAGGCCGGCCACCCCGGCGCCCACCGGGCCGTCGGCCGATTCCTGCGCGACCACGGGGGTCACCACTGGTGGCGGGTGGTGACCGCCTCGGGCCGCCTCGTGCCCGGGAACGAGGTCGAGCAGGCCCGCTTGCTGGCCGCCGAGGGGATCCGGGTGGTCGACGGGCGGGTAGCAAATGGTTGACGCGGGGGCTGACCCGGGCGCCCGGGGCCCGCGCCGGTAGGCTGGGGGCACCCATCCGGGTTCCGTCGGCCGCTGGCTCGCCGACCCCGTAGGGACTCGTCACCCGGGAAGAGCGGTGGCGGACCCGCCGAGGCGCGGGTGACGACACGGCGGCACGCCCGCCGGGAAACACAGGCATTCCATGACGACGACGCAGTTCGCCGACCTGGGTATCGACCAGGACCTGGTCGACGCCCTGTCCGCCCGGGGCATCACCGCCCCGTTCGAGATCCAGGCGCTCGCCATCCCTGACGGCCTCACCGGCCGCGACGTTTGCGGCAAGGCCAAGACCGGCTCCGGCAAGACGCTGGCCTTCGGCATCCCGCTGGTCCAGCGCCTCCCGAAGGGCACTCCGAAGCGCCCTACCGGCCTGGCACTGGTCCCCACCCGTGAGCTGGCCGTGCAGGTTTGCCGGGAGCTGGAGCCCCTGGCCGAGTGCCGTGACCTGCGCATCGAGGCCATCTACGGCGGTACCCCGATCGAGAAGCAGATCGAGGCCCTCCGGAAGGGCGTGGACTTCGTGGTGGCCACCCCGGGCCGCATGATCGACCTCATCCAGCAGGAGGAGCTGTCGGTTGCTGACCTCGAGGGCGTCGTCATCGACGAGGCCGACCGGATGGCCGACANGGGGTTCATGCCCCAGGTCGAGTGGATCCTCCGCCGGGCCGAGAAGGACCACCAGACCCTACTGTTCTCGGCCACTCTCGACGGCATGGTCGGTTCCCTCATCAGCCGGTACCAGAAGGACCCCGTGACCCACGAGGTGGCGTCCCGCGAGGTCACGGTGTCCGAGATGGAGCATCGCTTCCTTGCCGTCCACGAGATGGACCGGGTGCGCGTGGCGGCTCGCATCATCCGCTCGTCGAANCGGACCATCGTGTTCTCCCGGACCAAGTGGGGGGCCGACAAGTTGGCCGGGAAACTGGTCGCCGAGGACGTGAAGGCGGCGGCCATCCACGGCGACCTCCGCCAGGCCCAGCGCGAGAAGGCCCTGGCCGACTTCATCAACGGGAAGATCCAGTGCCTGGTGGCCACCGACGTGGCCGCCCGCGGCATCCACGTGGACGACGTGGACGTGGTCATCCACTACGACCCGCCGTCGGACGCTAAGACGTACCTGCACCGGTCGGGTCGTACGGCCCGGGCCGGCGAGTCGGGGATGGTGGTCAGCCTCGTGCTGTGGAACGAGGAGCTAGAGGTCCGCAAGCTGCTGCGTCGCCTCGGCATGAAGCAGCCCATCGTCGAGGTGTTTTCGAACGACGTCCGACTCGACGACCTGACGAACTGGGACCCGGCCACCGGGGCCGCTGCCTGACCCACCGTCCGAGCCGGGCTCCCGGTCAGGCGTCGATCCGGGNCGTCTGGCCTACACTGTCNTCCAGACATCACGAGAGGCCCGGTTCGCCGGGTCCGGCAACCTGGGACGGACACCCAAGGTGCTCGCCCGCCGGCAACGGTGGGGATGTGGTCTCGACGGGGCGACCCGCCGTGGCAACGAAGTGTCCGCCGGCCGGCCTCCGGGCANGCCGTCGGCGCCGAGCGCGACAGGTCGACCCAGTGGGAGAACGGCCCCATGACGCACGAGACGACGACNAGCNCGCGGTCAGACNTCGACGTTCCCGTGCACCCCCGCGCNTACTCGGCCGACCTGCCGGTCACCGGGGCGTGGCGACCCGGCGACCCACCGGGCCGCCGACGGTTCATCGAGCTGCGGGACGGACGCCCGTTCACTCTGGAGGGCGGGGCGTCGCTGTCCGGGGTGACCCTGGCCTACGAGACGTGGGGTGAGCTCTCGCCCGCCGCCGACAACGCCGTGCTGGTCTGCCACGCCCTGACCGGCGACAGCCACGTCCGGGGCGAGCCCGGCGACGGGCATCCGTCCGAGGGCTGGTGGCACGAGGTGGTCGGCCCTGGGCTCGGCATCGACACCGACCGGCACTTCGTGGTGTGCGTCAACGCCCTNGGTGGCTGTCAGGGGACCACCGGTCCGGCGTCCGAAGATCCGGCCACCGGGCGGCCCTATGGGTCGACCTTCCCGACGGTCACCACCCGGGACCTTGTGCGGTCGCAGGCCGCGGTNGCCGACCACCTCGGCATCGACCGGTGGCTGGCCGTTGTCGGCGGTTCCATGGGCGGCATGCAGGTCCTTGAGTGGGGCGTCATGTATCCGCACCGCACCCGGGCCTTGGCGCCCATCGCCACCACGCTCGCGGCCAGCGCCCAGCAGGTGGCNTGGAGTGCGATCGGTCGCACCGCGCTGGCTCTCGATCCCCGCTTCCGGGGCGGCGACTACTACGACGCCGAGNCGGGTGACGGGCCATTCGCTGGCTTAGCNATCGCCCGCTCGATTGCCCAGGTCACCTACCGAAGCAGCGAGGTGTTCGACGATCGNTTCCGCCGGGANCTATTCGACCCGCGGGCNCTCTACGGGAAGTGGGATCGCTTCCAGGTCGAGTCCTACCTCGACCACCACGGCGAGAAGCTGGTGCGACGGTTCGACGCCAACAGCTACCTGGTTCTGAACCGGGTCATGGACCTCCACGACCTGGCTCGGGACCGGGGGAGCATGGACCAGGCCGTTCGGCGCCTCGCCCACCTGCCGTGCCTGACCGTCAGCATCAGTTCCGACACCCTGTACCCACCGCACCAGCAGGTCGAGATCCGCGATGCGGTGCGAGCCACTGGNGGGCGGTGCGACCACTACGAGATCCAGAGCCCGGACGGGCACGATGGCTTCCTGCTGGCCCAGCGGGAGGTTGGGACCTTCTTCGACGTCTTCCTCCGGGAGGTGGAGGCCTCATGACCGAGAACCAGAAAGAGCCCGCGGGGTCGAGTTTGCCGGCGCCCGTTCATCCGGAGACCGCGGCAGTCCTGGGTGGCCGGGCTGACGGCGAGCAGTCGCTGGCCCCGGTGCTGTACCCCACGTCGACCTTCGGCTTCGACTCCGTTGACGAGGGCCGGTGCCTNGCTACCGCCCTGGCCCCCGAACGCTTCTACAGCCGCTACGGCAACCCGACCATCAATGCCTTCGAGGCCACCATCGCCGAGTTGGAGGGTGCCGAGGCGGCCCGGGCCTTCGCCTCTGGCATGGGGGCGGTCAGCGCCGTCGTCCTCGGGCTCTGTTCATCGGGCGACCACGTGGTGGCCCAGCGCCAGCTCTATGCCGGGACGCAGCTCTTCCTGCAGACGGTGTGCCCCCGGATGGGCATCGATGTGACCTTCGTGGACGGCACCGTGCCGGGCGCCTTCGCCGAGGCCGTCGTGCCGGGCAAGACGATGCTGGTGTTCGCCGAGACCCCGGCCAACCCCCGCCTCGACCTCGTCGACCTGGGCGACCTCGGGTCGCTCGCCGGGGCCATGACCGTGGTTGACTCCACGTTTGCCACGCCGCTGGGCCAGAGCCCACTGGCCCACGGTGTGGACCTGGTGCTCCACTCGGCCACCAAGGGCCTCGCCGGGGCCAACGACGCCACCCTCGGCGTGGTGGCCGGTTCGCAGGATCTGATCTCGTGGTTGTGGGGCTTCGCCATCCTGCAGGGGGCCAACGCCTCGCCCTACGACGCCTACAACGCCCACCGGGGCGTGCGAACCCTCGGGGCCCGCCTGCGCCAGCAGTCGGATACCGCAGCCGTCCTGGCCGGGTTCCTCGAGGACCACGAGGGCGTGTCGGACGTGCGGTATCCGGGACTGGCCTCGCACCCCCAGCACGACCTAGCCGTCCGGCAGATGCGGTCCATGGGTGGCCTACTGACCTTCGACCTGGTCGGTGGACTGGAGGCCGGGAAGCGGTTCGTGGAGGCCACCTCGATCGCACGCCAGGCCACGTCGCTGGGCGGGCCGGAGACACTGGTCTGCCATTCGGCGACGACCACACACGTGAGCCTGACGCCCGAGGAACGGGACGCTTCGGGGATCGGGGAGGGGACCGTGAGGGTGTCGTGCGGCCTCGAGCACGCCGAGGACCTGGTGGCCGACTTCGCCCGGGGCCTCGCCGCGGCCGCCGGCTGAGCCGATCGGCCCCACGTCCACGTCGGGTCGGCGACCAGTCCCCTGATGCCCGAGATCCTGGAGGTAGAGGCCTACCGGCGCCTCGCCGAGGGTGTCGTCGGCCGCACGGTGGCCGCCGTCGAGGTACCGGACCCTCTCTATCCGAGGGACGGGGTCGACGCCACCGGTCTGGCCGACGCTCTGGTCGGACGTCGGATCACCGCGGCCCGTCGGCACGGCAAGGTGGTGCTCCTCGACTCGGGCGGCCCGACCCTCGGCCTGCGCTTCGGCATGACCGGTCGTCTGCTCGTCGACGGCCGGGCGGCGATCGAGCACTTGGAGTGGGGCGGTCGACGGTCCGACCCGGCGTGGGTGCGCTTCGGGCTCGCGTTCCGGGGAGGTGGGCGGTTGTGGATCGACGACCCCCGGCGCCTGGGCCGCGTCGAGTTGGCTCCCGACCTGACGGCGCTGGGCCCGGATGCCTGGTCGCTCCGGCTCGAGGAGCTGAGGGGTGCCCTGGCGCACGGCCGGGGGCCGTTGAAGGCCCGTCTGCTCGACCAGGCGCGGGTAGCTGGCCTCGGGAACCTCCTGATCGACGAGGTGGCGTGGCGGTCCGGACTGTCGCCGCTGCGGTCCGCAGGATCGCTGGAGGACTACGAGGTGCGTCGGCTTCATCGGACGATCCGTCGTACGCTCGACCAGATGGACCGGCG
>PBUO01000034.1 GCA_002727895.1 Acidimicrobiaceae bacterium
ACACTAGGACGTCGTGGCGGCCCTCCCAGAAGTCGAGCACCACCTGCTCGAGGGAGGCCTCGTCCATCTGTCCGTGGGCCACCGCCACGCGGGCCTCGGGCACGAGTTCCCGCACGCCGCCGGCCACCCGGTCAATGTCCTGCACCCGGTTGTGGACGAAGAACACCTGGCCCTCGCGCAGTAGCTCGCGGCGGATGGCCTCGGCCACCGGGCGTTCGTCGTAGTCGCCGACGTAGGTGAGGATGGGCTGCCGGTCGGCGGGCGGCGTGTCGAGCAGGCTGAGGTCGCGGATGCCGGTCAGCGACATCTCCAGCGTCCGTGGGATGGGCGTGGCGGTCAAGGTCAGCACGTCCACGTGGGCCCGCAACTTCTTGATGGCCTCCTTGTGGCTGACCCCGAAGCGTTGCTCCTCGTCCACTACGAGCAGGCCGAGGCGCTGGAACCGGACGTCCTCGGACAACAGGCGGTGGGTGCCGATGACCATGTCGATCGACCCGTCGGCGAGGCCCTCAGACACCCTGCGGGCCTCGCCGGCGGTCAGGAACCGGCTCAATACCTCGACCCGCACCGGGTAGGGGGCAAAGCGGTCGCGGAAGGTCTGGCCGTGCTGTTGGGCCAGCAGGGTGGTCGGCACCAGCACGGCGGCCTGACGCCCGTCCTGGACGGCCTTGAAGACCGCCCGGACCGCCACCTCGGTCTTGCCGAAGCCCACGTCGCCGCACACCAGGCGGTCCATGGGGACGGGCCGTTCCATGTCGGCCTTGACGTCCTCGATGGCCCGAAGCTGGTCGGGCGTCTCCTGGAACGGGAAGGCCTGCTCGAGCTCGCGCTGCCACGGGGTGTCCTCGGCGAAGGCGTGGCCTTCGGCCGTGACCCGCTGCTGGTAGAGCTCGACCAGCTCCTGGGCGATCTCGGCCACCTCGGAGCGCACCCGGGCCCGGGTCTTCTGCCAGTCGGCGCCGCCCATGCGGCTGAGCGTCGGTACCTCGCCGCCGGTGTGGGGACGGATTGCGTCGATCTGGTCGGTGGGCAGGTAGAGACGGTCATCGCCGCGGTACTCGAGCAGCAGGTAGTCGCGTTCGACGCCGCCCATGGTGCGGGTGACGAGACCGGCGAACCGGGCCACGCCGTGATGCTCGTGGACGACGTGGTCGCCGGGCTGGAGGTCCTCGAAGACCCGCACCGCTGCCTTGCGCCGGGGGCGGGTGCGGCGGCGGGTGCGGCGGCGACCGGTCAGCTCGGACTCCGTGACGAGGGCCAGCCGAGCCTTTGGCAGGACAAAGCCCCGCTCCACGGGCGACACGACCAGCGACGCCCCGTCGGGCACGGTCGGCGCACCGGCCGCCGGATCCCNGACCGGTCCGTCGGCCACCCAAACCACATCGACCTCGGCGTCGAGCAGGCGCCGGGACAGCTGCTCGGCGGTGCCCTCGCCGTCGGCGGCCACGACCACCCGGTGGCCGTCGGCCAGCAGGCGACGGACCCGACCTACCGGCCCCTCGCCGTCGCCGGACGGGGCGGCCGCCCCCGTGGCGTCCCTCCCCCACCCGAAGGCCACCACGGTCTCCACGTCCGGCCCGTCGGGCACGGCGTCCATGGTCCACACCGGGGCGCCGGTGTGGACGAGCAGGCGGTCCCATTCCGTGTGGAGCCTCGGGAACGCCGCTCCGTCAGCTCCCCAGGTGGCGGCCAGCGTGGCGGCCAGGTCGGCCTCCTCGGCCAGGAGANCGGTGATCCGGTCACGGAGGCGCCGGGGCTCGACGGCCACCACGAGGCCCTCGTCGTCGACCAGGTCGAACAGGACCCGCTCGTCGCCGGACAGCCACGGCAGCCACGACTCCATGCCGTCGAACAGCTCGCCGTCGGCCAGCCGGTCCCACTGCTCGCGGCCCCACGGCTGCTCGCCGACCAGGGCAGCAGCCCGGACCCGGACCCCGTCGTCGGGGACCAGTTCCCGGCATGGGTACAGCTCGACCTCAGCCCGGGGCGTGGTGGACCGCTGGTCGGCCACCGCGAACTCGGTGAGNCGCTCCACCTCGTCGTCCCACAGGTCGATGCGCACCGGCACGTCGTCGGTGGACGGCCAGACGTCGATGATCGAACCCCGCACCGAGATCTCGCCACGGTGCTCGACCTGGTACTCGCGGCGGTAGCCGGCGGCCACAAGGGCGGCCACCAGGCCGTCGCGGTCGACGATGTCGCCCGGTCCGATGCGGATGGGTTCAGTGGCCCCGGCCGACGGTCCGAGGCGTTGGACGAGGGCGCGGCCNGAGGCCACGACCACGGCGGGCCGGTCGGNGAGNCTCGANAGGCGGTGCAGGACGCGCAGGCGCCGGCCCATGGTCTCCACTGCGGGGCTGACCCGCTCAAAGGGCAGGGTCTCCCAGGCCGGGAAGTNCTCNACGNNGTGGTCGCCCAGCATGAGGCGAAGGTCGGCCACCAGCCGNTCGGCCTCGGTGCCGGTGGGGACGGCCACCACCAGCGGGGACCGGNCGGAGCGGCGCACCAGCGATGCCACGACGATGGCCCGAGCGGGCTCGGCNACGGCCAGCGACGCGATCCGTCGACCGAGNCAGGCCTCGATGGCNGGGTCGTCGTCNAGCAGNGCGGGGAGGCGCTCNAGAAGGGTGTTCACCGGTCGGATCTCCGGCGGTCGGCGCGNGTCAGGAGCGNGCGTTGAAGCGCCCCATGGCGGCGCCCACGCCCTCGGCCAGGATGNCCTCCACGGCGTCAGCCGCCTCGGCGACCACGACGCCCAACTCGACCGCCTCGGCCTTCGGGGGACGCCGCAACACGTAGTCCGCGCCGGACTGGCGGCCCGGGGGCCTCCCCACGCCGATGCGCACCCGCAGGTAGTCCTGCGTCTTCAGGTGGGCGGTGATGGACTTCAGCCCGTTGTGGCCGGCCAGGCCGCCGCCCTCCTTTACCTTCAGCCCGCCGACCGGGATGTCGAGCTCGTCGTGGACGACGACTAGACGGGTCGGGTCGTCGACGCCGTGGCGGTGGACCAGGCGCCCGACCGACTGGCCGGACTCATTCATGTAGGTCTGCGGCAAGGCAAGGGCCACCCGCTGTCCTCCGATGCGGACCTCGCACGACAGCGCCAGCTCCTTGGACTTCCGCAGGGAGCCGCCATGGCGGTCGGCCAGAACGGCTACGACATCGGCCCCCACGTTGTGCCGCGTGCCGACGTACTGGCCGCCGGGATTGCCGAGGCCGACGACCAGGAGGGCCGCCGGTTCCCCGGTGCGTTCGGTTCGGGACCGCCGCAGCATGGCGTCCGGTCCGGACCGCTACTCGTCGTCGGCGGCCTCGTCGGCGTCGCCGTCGTCGCCGTCGTCGCCGGCCGAGTCCTCGGCGCCTTCGGTGGCCTCGCCGTCCTCGCCCTCTTCGGCGGTCTCGGCGGCCTCGTCGGCGGCCATGGCTTCCAGCGTGGAGCGAGTAATCATGCCGACGGCCACCGTCTCCTCCGGATCGACGTCGGTGGTGACGCCGGCCGGCAGGACGATGTCGGCCACCCGAAGCGAGTCGCCGATGGTGAGGCCGGAGATGTCGACCTCGAGCTCGTTGGGGATGCTGTCTGGCGCCGAGTTGACGGTCAGGGTGAACAGGTTCTGGTCGACCATGCCGTCGGCGTCGGTGACCTCCTTGGCCTCGCCGGTCATGACGACGGGGACGTCGACGGTGACGTCCTGCTTGGGGTCGATGCGCAGGAAGTCGACATGGGTGACGTCGCGGCGNACCGGGTGGCGCTGGATGTCCTTGANGATGGACATCTGCTTGTCGCCGTCGAACTCGAGGTGGATGACGGCGTTGACGCCGGCGTCGGTGGTCAGCGCCCGGCGCAGTTCGGGCCANTCCACGTCGATGCTGACGGGGTCCTGGCCGAGGCCGTAGACGACGGCCGGGACCCGGCCCTCACGNCGCAGGCGACGGCTGGAACGGGTGCCGGTGACGCGGCTGGTGTCGGCGGTGAGGACGATCTCGCTCATGGGAAGGACTCTCTCGGCGATCTGGTGGGCACGACAACCTGGGGTTAGGCCGGTGTCCGTGGGGCTTCGGCGGCCTTCAACGGCCGACGGATGAGCCTACCGGCGTGCGACGGCGGCCCGGCGGGGTGAGTTCGGTNACCCCGGGGCGGAGNCGGGCACCCGTNCGAGNNGACCGGNCCTCTCAGGAGAGGTGGTTGCCGCCGAAGATCTCGCTGACCGAGGCGTCCTCGAANACGGCGTCGATGGCCCGGGCGATGATCGGAGCCACCGACAGGACCTCGACCANGTNGGGNNCGGTGCCGTCNGGCAGCGGCAGGGTGTCGGTCACCACCACCTTCTCNATGGGCGAGTCGGCGAGGCGTTGCANNGCCGGTCCGGAGAAAAGGCCGTGGGTCGTNGCCGCGATGACCCGCACNGCACCCCGCTCGGCCAGNTGCTCGGCNGCTGCGCAGATNGTGCCCGCNGTGTCGATCATGTCGTCGACCAGAACGCAGACCTTGCCCTCCACGTCGCCGACGACCTCCTTGGCCTCGACGGTGTTGAAGGCGGTGTGGCTGCGGCGCTTGTGGACTATGGCCAGGTCGGCTCCCAGCTGCATGGCGTAGCGCTCAGCCACCTTCACCCGACCGGCGTCGGGCGACACGATGGCTAGGTCTCCCTCCAANGCCTTCAGGTGGTCCACGAGGACTGGCATNGCGGTCAGGTGGTCGACCGGTCCGTCGAAGAAGCCCTGGATCTGNCCNGAGTGCAGGTCGACGCCGACCAGNCGACTGGCCCCGGCCTCCTTGAACAAGTTGGCCACCAGCTTGGCCGTGATGGGCTCGCGGCCCGACGACTTGCGGTCCTGGCGCGCGTAGCCGTAGTGCGGGCAGACCACGGTGATCCGCTTGGCCGAGGCCCGGCGGGCAGCATCGACCATGATGAGCTGCTCCATCAGGGTGTCGTTGATGGACGTATCCGGACCGTGGCAGTGGGTCTGGATGATGAAGACGTCGCAGCCCCGGATGGACTCCGAGAAGCGGCAGTGGACCTCGCCGTTGGCGAACTCGGCCAGGTTGGGCTCGCCGAGGGGTTCGCCCAGCTCGGCGGCGACGGCCTCGGCCAGCGGCCGGCTGATGCGTCCCGAGACCAGGTAGAGCTTCTTGTGGGTGACCAGTTCCATGGGCGGGGTGGGGCTCCGGTCTCTCGTTCTGATTGGTGGGCGTGGGGCCTGTCGTGGTGGATCCGAGCATACGGGGCGCCCGGACGCGCGGATTCAGCCAATCCAGACCGGGCAGGGTGGCGCGAGGCCGGACAGCGTGGTCGTGGCCGGGTAAGTGCAACCGGGCGCGGGAACCGTGGTCGTCGTGGTCGGGGCGGCCGTGGTCGTGGCCGAGGCTCGCGCTGGCGCAGGAACCATGGTCGACGGAGTTGTCGCGGGGATCAGCGTCGTGGTGGGCGCCACCTCGGTCGCGGCCCGGACGGGCTCCTCCAAGGGGCGGACCCTATTGTCGACGGATGACCCACTCCACGACCGCCGGAGCCGATGAAGACCGGCGCCACTTCCCGGCCACCGGACGAGCCGCCGAGGAGGTCCTCGATGAACTGGCGTCCCACAGGTCCGGCGACGTCCGGTGGGACGAGGGCCGCACCTTCGGCCTTGTATTCGACGGCGGCGACGAGGTCCGAGCCGTGGCCGAGGAGGCGGCCCGGATGTTCCTCCACGAGAACGCCCTGAACACGGCCGCCTTCCCGTCGTTGGCCGCCATCCAGTCCGACCTGTGCGCCTGGACGGCCGACCTTCTGCACGGGCCCGGGGGGACGGCCGGCTTCGTGACCAGCGGCGGTACCGAGAGCATCCTGTGCGCCGTGGAAGCGGCCCGGGAGCGGGCCCGGTCCGAGCGCGGCCTCCACGACCCGGAGATGGTGCTGGCCGTGAGCGCTCACGCGGCGTTCCACAAGGCCGCCCACCTGTTCGGGCTGCAGACGCGGGTGGTCCCCGTCCTGGCCGACCGCACGCCGGACCTGAACGCGTTGGCCGACGCCTTGTCGGACCGCACCGCCCTGGTGGTGGCCTCGGCGCCGCAGTATCCGCAGGGGGTGGTCGACCCGGTGGCCGAGATGTCGGCCATGGCCGAAGCGGTCGGCGCCTCGTGCCACGTGGATGCCTGCATGGGCGGCTTCGTGCTGCCCTTCGCCGCCATGGAGGAGCCCGAGCGGTGGGGTTCGCCGCCGTGGGACCTCGGGGTGGACGGGGTGACCAGTATCTCGGCCGACCTCCACAAGCTGGGCTATGCCCCCAAGGGAGCGTCGGTACTGCTGCACCGGTCCCGGGCGCTACGCCGTCACCAGACATTCGACTTCGATGGCTGGCTGGGCGGCCGGTACGTGACGCCCAACCTGCAGGGCACCCGCTCGGGCCTGCCCATGGCCGCCGCTTGGGCGGTGGTCCGCCACCTCGGCGTGGACGGCTACAGGCGCCTCGTACGGTCCACGCTGGAGGCCGCGGAGCGGATCCGGGTCGGCGTAAGGGCCGTCGACGGCCTCGACGTCCCCGGCGAACCCCGCCACCACCTGCTGTCCATCACCTCGACCGACCCGTCGCTCCCCGTCTTTGCAGTCGGCGACGCTCTAGCCGCACGAGGCTGGCACCACGATCGTCAGGGACCGCCCGACGGCCTCCACCTGACGGTCAGCGCCGGCAACGTCCCAGTGGTCGACCGGTGGCTGGCCGACCTGGTCGAAGCCGTCGACGAGGTGCGGGCCGGCGGCCTCGACTCCGGGTCCGGGGACGGCGCCTACTCCACCCTCGAGTAGCCGGACCCGGGCCCGAGGGCAGGGCTCCAGTGGCAGCGGCGCCTCAATAGAAGAGGTCGGCAGCGTCCTCGAAGTCGTAGAGCCAGGTCCGACCCCCACCCTCGGAGTGGTACGACGACCACCCGAGCAGCTGACGGGCCCGCTCAGGCAGCTCGGCGGCCCGGGCCCGGTCCACATGCAACGGGCTGGCCTCCTCGGGGCGCAGCCATCCGGCCACGAAACTGACGTGCATCCCGTACCGGAGGCCGTCGGTGGTGTTGGCACCCGCCCCGTGGGCCACCTTCCCGGAGTAGACGATCCCGGCCCCGGCCGGCATCTCGGCGTAGGCCACCTCGTCGTCGGCCACCTCGTGTCCCCGCATCACCCCCGGCGGCAGGGCCTGGGTCCCTGGGGCGACCACCGTGGCGCCGTTGTCACGGGTGAACTCCGAAAGGGCGAACATGCAGCTCACGGTGATCTCGCCGTCGGCGTTGATGGCCTCGGGCCAGTTGTTCTCGTCGCGGTGCAGGTACTGGGCCGTCTCGCCGGGACCGACGGCCATGACCTGGCCGGTGTTGAGCCAGTAGGAGGTGCAGCCGCCCAACAGTTCGGCATCGGCCACCTCCAGGAGCAGCGGGTTCAGCAGAGCGTGGTCGACGAAGGCCCGACTCCGGGCGGCCAGGCCGCAGAAGCGGACGGTCTCAGCCCCGTGGAACACCTCCCAGTTCTCGAGGCCGCTCTTGGAGCCCGGTGAGGTGGCGTCCATGGTGGGCGCTAGGTCGTCGACGATGGCCCGGCGGGCCTCGTCGGAGAGCAGGTCGCGGACGATCACACCGCCGTCGCGGTGGAGGTGCTCGAGCACCTCGGCGAGCGGGGCGTCCCGGTCGAGGGTGGTGAGGCTGGCCATGGCGCGCAGCCTCGCCGTCGCGCCCGTCCCGACGCAAACGCGACGGAAGACCACCGGTACCGTCCGCGGGTGGTCCACGCGACGCCCGAGACGCCCTTCGCCACCGCGCTGGACCGCTCGCCGGACGGGTCGACGTCCGGGCCGCTGCGAGCACCTGTGCAGATGCTGGCCGAGCAGTCCTACGCCGGACACGCCAGCGTCCACGACGACGCCACCGCCGAGTCGCTCGGCCTGGTGGCCGGCCCGATCGAGGGACCTACCCACTTCAGCCAGTTCGACCCTCTTCTGGTCGACCGGTGGGGCGACCGGTGGCTGACCCACGGCTGCCTGAGCGCCCACTTCCAGACCATGGTGGTGGAAGGCGAGCAGGTGCGGGCCAGCGTCGGCGGGGACCCCGACGGCGTCCCCAACCGGGCCAGCGTGTCGGCGACCAAGGCCGACGGCACACCGGTGCTGGTCGGTTCTGCCTCGGTCGGCCCCGACCATCCGCCCACCGCCCTGGCCCCCCGCCTCGAGCGGGCCCGGGCCGAACGGCCGGAACGTCTCCACGTCATCGACCTACTGGAGGTGGGCATGACCGGCCCGGGCGACGAGGCGGTCACCGTCGCGTTCGACAGGGACTTCGGCGAGCTCTACCCGTTCACGCTGGCCCGGAAGCTGGACCGGATCACCGAGCCCTCACCGTGGTACCTGCCGGGCGCCGAGACCCCCTGGGGCGGCCCGATCCTCCCCGTCGAGATGCTGAGCGTGCTGACCAACAGCACCTCGAAGCATTCGGGCTTTGCCGCCCGCCAGCCGTCGGTCGGACTGTTCATCGACCTGGAAGTGCGCCTGCTGGGCCGCCCGGTGATGGTTGGGCGCACCTACCGCGTCGACCGGGAGATCGTGGCCCTGGGCGAGAGCCGCCGCACCGAGTCGTACTGGACCCGAACCGTGCTCACCGACGACGCCGACGGGACGCCGACCGCCGAGGTGCTGCTCCACCAAGGCGTATTCAAGGACTCCTTTCCGGGGTATCCCGCCGCCGAGTGACCACCGGCTCGCTCGGGGTCGGGCCGCTCAGACCCGGGAGCCCTGCGGGAGGTACCAGCCGTGGTCGTTGGCGCCGAGGCGCCCGGCCAGGTCGCGCAGCCGGCCGTGGAATTCGTCGCGGGGCACGTGGCAGAGCCGGATGTGGCGTCCGGAGGCCGGGTCGAAGGCAGTGCGCCCGTGGAGCACCCGGTGGTTGTCGATGAGCATCCCGTCGCCGGGCGCCACCCGGAGTTCGGCCCGGAACTCCTCGCTGCGCATCCGCCGGTCGAACTCGCGCACTGCGTCGTACATGGGCTCCACCAGTTCGGCGTCCACGTCCATGGGGGCCAGCGCACGATCGAAGTAGCGGATCCCCTGGAGACGTCTTGCGCCGTCGAGCGACACCAGCGGAGCCCGGTTCCGCATCTCCAACTCGCCGGGGTGGCGGCGGACGTGCGACACCGGGACGGTGGCCAGGAGGTCGAAGGCGGCAGGCACCTCGTCGCGGATGGCCTCGGCCACGGCGAACCCGTCGACGTAGGTCGACAGGCCGCCCTCGTCGGTGTTGACGAGGCAGTGGAACACGTCGATGCCGGGCTGCGAGTATGCGAAGGCGTCGTCGATATGGGGGGCCTGGGGCATGCCGGTCTTGGCCCCCAGCTTGGCCACCGGCTCGGCCCGGACGTCGTAGATGCGCCCGTAGACGGTGGTCTCGTGGATGGGGCCCAACAGGTCGGCCAAGGCCTCGGTGGCCGACGGCTCGGTGCCCAGGCCGGCGATGCGGAGGATCCCGAAGTCGCGCAGCAGGCGGTAGGCGGCCAGCAGCGCCTCCGGGGAACCGCCGGCGGGCCGGACGTCGGCCCATGCGGCGGTCGGAAAGTCGTTGGTCACGTCGGCCCGCCACAGGACGGGACGCCACGACGCCCTCCGGGTCCGCGACGCCCCATCGTAAGCGTGGTGGGCCAGCCAGTCGCCGCCGTAGGTGGACCTGTGTCCGCTGGGCCAGTCCACCACCAAGTCCCCGTCGACGGCCATCACGTCGGCTGGCACCTCGGCCGGGTCGACGGTGGCCACGGTGGTGAACCGGATGCCGTCCGACGGGTCGCCGCAGGTCTTGCACCAGCAGCAGTGCCGCAGCCACTGATGGTGGAAGGCGCTGGTCGTGCCGTCGTCGAACCCGACGGCCACCGTGCGACCTTCGACGACGGCCGTCGCCACAGCCGGGCCGTCCCCGCCTAGCCGGTTGCCACGGAACCGGTTACGGGCGGTGATGTCGGCAGTGGATCGGTGGCCGCTCATCCGCCGATCGGACTCTGTGCGGTCAGGGCGCCGTCGACGGTGAACATGCTGCCCGAGACGAACGCCGCGTCGTCCGACACCAGCCAGGCCACCATGGCCGCCACGTCCTCGGGACTGCCCAGGCGCCCCAGAGGATGCCGGGCCACCGCCTCGGCCCGCATCGTCGCAGGGTCGTCGGCCCGGTTGAAGACCACCTCGGCCATCTCGGTCGCTATCCAACCCGGACGCACAGCGTTGCACCGCACGCCGTCGCGACCGTGGTCGATGGCGATGGCTCGGGTCAGGGCGTGCACGGCGCCCTTCGAGGCGTTGTAGACGGCGAGGCCGTGGTCGGCAGTGTCAGCGGCCACCGACCCGACGTTGACGATGGCCCCACCACCGTGGTCGCGCATGTGGCGCACCGCGGCCCGGCAGCAAAGAAAGACCCCGCGGACGTTGACTTCCATGACGTGGTCGAACTCGTCGTCGGTGGTCTCGACGATCGTCTTCTCCACCTGGACGCCAGCGTTGGCCACCAGGGCGTCAAGGCCGCCGTGGCGGTCCACCGCGGCGGCCACCAGGGCGTCGACAGCGGCCGGATCGGTCACGTCGGTGGGCACCCAGACTGCGCCGTCCACCGACGCCTCGCTGCGGCTCCCGACCACGACGTGGGCGCCCTCGGCGATAAGGCGGGCGGCGATGGCCGCGCCGATGCCGCTGCTACCCCCGGTGACCACGATCGACCTGTCCTGCAGCATGCCCATGCGCGTACTCCCGAGAACCTCGTGTCACCGGACGAGCGGAATGTAGTTCCGCCGGTGACCGAGGGAGGAGGGCGGTCTACGGTCGTCACCCATGACCTCCAGCGAACCGCTCACCCTCTCATCGGCCGCTGGCCCGAGCGAGCCGCCGCTACGCGACCTGACCATCGGCGGCCTTCTGCGTAGCGTGGCCGCCGAGCACCCCGACCGGGTGGCCCTGGTGGCCGGCGTCCCCGACCCGAACGGCCGCCGACAATGGACCTATGCCGAGCTGCTGGCCGAGGCCGAACAGGCGGCCCGGTCCCTGAGGGTCCGCTTCGAGCCGGGCGAACGGCTAGCCGTGTGGGCACCCAACGTGCCCCAGTGGGTGGTGCTCGAGTTCGCCTGCGCGATCGCCAACGTCGTCCTCGTCACCGTGAACCCGGCCTTCCAGGCCCGCGAGCTGCAGTACGTGCTGACCCAGTCAGGGTCGGCAGGCCTCGTCCTGCTCCCCGAGTTCCGGGGCAACCCGATGCTGGGCACGGCCACCGACGTCCGACCCGAGTGCCCCGACCTCCGCGAGGTGGTCCGCCTCGACGAGTGGGACGAGTTCCTGGCCTCCGGCGACGCCTTCGACGGCAACCTTGAGGACCCGGACCCCATGGACCCGGTGATGATCCAGTACACGTCGGGCACCACCGGCTTCCCAAAGGGCGCCCTGCTCCACCACCGGGGGCTGGTCAACAACGGCTACCACTCAGGCGTGCGGACCGGGGTGAGCGAGGGCGCGGCTTACGTGCTGGCCATGCCGTTGTTCCACACCGGCGGGTGCGTCCTCGGCGTGCTGACCGCGGTGTCGCTGAAGATGACCATGGTCCTGGTCGAGGGGTTCGACCCCGGCCTGGTCCTCGAGTTGATCGAGTCCTACCGGGGCGCGGCCATGCTGGGCGTCCCCACGATGCTGGTGGCCATGCTGGAGCACCCCGACTTCGCAACCCGAGACCTGTCCAGCGTGGAGGCCATCTGCTCCGGCGGTTCCACGGTGCCCGCGGCGCTCGTCCAGCGCCTCGAGGCCGACCTGAAGGCGCCGTTCACCATCGTGTTCGGTCAGACCGAGTTGTCCCCCGTGTCATCGATGACCCACACCACCGACTCCATCACCGACAAGGCGGAGACCATCGGTACGCCCATGCCCCACGTCGAGGTGAAGATCATCGACCCCGAGACCGGCGAGACGGTCCCGCCGGGCACGGTCGGCGAGTACTGCGCGCGCGGCTACCTGGTCATGCACGGCTACTACGAGATGCCAGATGCCACCGCTGAGACCATCGACGCCGACGGGTGGCTCCACACCGGCGACCTGGCCGCCATGGACGACCGCGGCTACCTGACCATCGAGGGCCGACTCAAGGACATGATCATCCGGGGCGGTGAGAACATCTATCCGAAGGAGCTCGAGGAGTTGTTGTTCGCCCACGAGACGGTCGGCGAGGTGGCCGTGGTCGGCCTGCCCGACGACAAGTGGGGCGAGGTGGTGTCGGCCTTCGTGCGGCCGGCCCCCGGCCGGTCGATCGACCACCGGGAACTGTTCGCCTACCTGCGCGAGCACCTGGCGCCCCATAAGACGCCGAAGCACTGGTTCTTGGTAGAAGAGTGGCCGCTGACCGGCAGCGGGAAGATCCAGAAGTTCGTGCTGCGCGACCAGTGGGTCGACGGCCAATGGGCGGAGATGGCCTGACGGTCGAATCGGCCCGGGGACGGGCCCCCTACATCAGCGTGAGGTAGCGGTCGACCTCGCCCGGGGAGACCTGGTCGGTGACAGCCCGGAACTCGGCCCGCTTAACCTCGGCGAAGTAGTCCACGTAGTCGCCGTCGCGCCCCGTCCCGAAGCCGGCCCTGAGTACGTCGTCGTCCACCAGTCGGTCACAGGCGTGGAGCAGCGTGGGCGGCAGCGCCTCGATGCCCCGGGCCCGGACCTCGTCGATTGGCAGCGTGTACAGGTTGTCGACGTTGGGGTCCCCTGGATCGGCGCCGCGGGCCACCCCGTCGAGGCCGGCCGCGAGCAGGGCGGTGAAGGCCAGGTAGGGGTTGGCCGACCCGTCGGGGATCCGGCACTCGATACGTCCGCCCTCCGGGACGCGGATCATCTGGGTGCGGTTGTTGCCGCCGTAGGCGGCGTAGGCGGGGGCCCACGTGGCGCCCGAGTCGGGTGGACCCACACCGATCCGCTTGAAAGAGTTCACCGTCGGACAGACCACCGCGGTGAGCCCGGCAGCGTGGTCGAGGATGCCGGCGGTGAACTGGTAGGCCAGCCCGCTGAGGCCGAGGCCCCGGGGGTCGTCGTCATCGTGGAACAGCGGTTCGTCGGTGCCGGCCGACCACAAACTGAGGTGGGTGTGGAGGCCGTTGCCGGTCTTGTCGGCGAACGGCTTGGGCATGAATGTGGCGTACAGGTCGCGCCGTCGGGCCAGCGTGTGCAGCATGAGCCGAAGGACGATTAGCCGGTCCGAGGTGGTCAGGGCGCCGGCGTAGCCGAAATTCTGTTCGAACTGGCCGTTGGCGTCCTCGTGGTCGTTGGCGTAGTTGCCCCATCCCATGGCATCCATGTGGCGGGACACGGTGGTCAGGTGGTCGAGCGCCGTAGTCAGGCCCCGGGCGTCGTAGCAGGGAAGGGCCGACGTGTCGCGCTCGTCGGCCGGTCGCAGCGAGCCGTCCGCCTCCCGGGCCAGCAGCGAGTACTCGACCTCGACGCCGGCCTTGAGCACCAGGTCCTGTTCGGCGGCCCGGGCCAGGGCCCGCTTGAGGATGACCCGCGGGGCATACGGCCACTCCTCGCCTTCGACGGTGGGGTCGCACTGCAGGGCGGCCACGTTGGGCTGCCAGGGCAGGCGCACGTACGAGGCCGGGTCGGGGATGGCGAGGATGTCGGGATCGGCTGGGGTCTGGCTGAGAGGCCCGGCGGCGAAGCCGGCAAATCCGGCGCCCACATCGAGCAGGTCGTCGATGGCGGTGACAGGGACCAGCTTGGCGCACGGCTTGCCGTGCATCTCGACGAACATTGCGTAGATGAACTCCACGCCGTCGTCGGCGATCCGAGCCTTCAGTTCGTCCGACGTCATCGCTTGACCTCCCCCGGAGTCGTCGCACCCCCCACGCTGCGGTGGCATGCGTCGGCCGCAGCATCGCGGTCGCGGCGCGCACGCTAGTTCCCAGCCTGGTTCCTGGCGAGAGGCGGGCAGCTGGCCGGGGAGGGCTCTAACCTCCAACCTCCTGATCCAAAGTCAGGCGTTCTGCCAGTTGAACTACCGGCCACCAACGTCCACGAGCGTACCGGTGCTCCCGGGTCGGGGCGTGGGGAGCGACGCCCGGCGTCAGGGTTTGAGGTCGTCGTCGACCACCCCGATGTCCTCATTCCACAGCATCGGATGCGCGGCGGTGAAGTCCCGCATCATCCCGACGCACTCGTCGGAGTCGAGCACCACCACTTCGACCCCGTGGGCGCGCAGCAGGTCCTCGGAGCCCTGGAAGGTCCGGTTCTCGCCGACCACCACCCGGGGAATCCCGTAAAGAAGGATCGCTCCGGTGCACATCGGACACGGCGACAGGGTCGTGACCATGGTGCTCCGGGCATAGACCGATGCGGGGAGGCGCCCGGCCGCCTCCAGGGCGTCGGTCTCGGCGTGGCGGATGGCCGACCCGTCCTGGACCCGCCGGTTGTGGCCGGCACCCAGGACTTCTCCGTCGGCTTCCAGGACCGCTCCGATGGGGATCCCGCCCTCGGCCAGGCCGACCCGGGCCTCGGCGATCGCCAGGTCCAGCATCTCCGCATCGGTCTCCATCGACGTGTCCTCCCCACCCCGACTGGCACGTATCGGGGGACCGCGACCCTGTCAGACCCGACGGCTCCGGGAAACCCATGTCCGACAAGCCCCGGACTGATCCGCGCTGGCCTACCTGACGTTCGTTAGCCATGGTTGGCTCATGGCCCCTCCGACCACCGGCACCGCCATAGGCGCCTCGACCGATACCCGGACGGACTCCCCCGGCCGAACCCGCATCCTCGAGGTGGCGGCCGGCCTGTTCCTGGACCACGGCTACGAAGCCGCCTCGTTGCGCCGCATCGCCGAAGATGTCGGCATTCAGGCCGCGTCGATCTACCACCACTTCGAATCCAAGGAGGACCTGCTGGCCACCATCCTCCGCCGGGGCATGGCCGTCATGGACGACGCCTTCGACCGGGCCGCCGGGTGGGTTGANGACCACGATGCCGACCCCCGGACCCGCCTGGCCGCCCACGTGCGGGCCCACCTGGCCGCCCTGTNCGAGAACGGCCCCTTCACCGCCGTGCACGTGACGACCTTCCGCATCGCCCCCGACGAGGTCCGGGCCGCCATCGTCCCCGTCAGCGACGCCTACGAGGCCCGGTGGACCGACCTGCTCCATTCCCTGGTCGACGCCGGCCACCTGGCAGCCGACACCGACGTCGGGGTGGCCCGCGTCCTGCTCCTCGGCGGCATGAACGCCACCGTCGGCAGGTTCGACCCGGCTTTCGGATCGCTGGACCACCTGACCGCTGTGGCCGTCCGCCAGTTCTGGGATGGGCACGCCCTGGACGACGGCTACGGGCGGGGAACCCCCACATGACCAACCGGAATGCGTACGCCACCGAGGTCATGCTCGAGAAGGTCGCCAAGCGAAGCTTCTAGACAGGGCGTCGGCCGACGGAACGACCGGTGGCGCCGTTACCCTGCCCCCCGTCATGGGATCCCTGATCAAGAAGCGTCGCAAGCGCATGCGCAAGAAGAAGCACCGCAAGATGCTCAAGCGCACCCGCGCCCAGCGGATGCGGGGCAAGTAGACCGATCTCAGGCCGGCGCCACGGGCGGAGCTCTCCGCACCACCCGGAGCCCCCGCCCGGATAAGCCCCCTCCACGAACCACGCGCTCCCGCTCCCGGGGAGGCTCGGACGTAGACCCGTCGCGCCCAACAGTACGCTGAACCGTGGTTCCGGCTCGGACGTCGATCCGGACGAAGATCAACTGGGGAAAATGCTTCACATGGGGTCCATGCGGTCAGGAATACGACGGAATGACCTCGCGCCTGGAGTCGTTCTGACACGTGTCGACCTCACACGTCAGCGCCTCACCAAAGTAGATCTATCTGGTGCAGACCTCCGGCAGGCCTGTCTGCTCGAGGCCGACCTCCGCGAGGCGGTCTTGGCCGGGGCGAACCTCGCCGGAGTAGACCTCGGTCGGGCAGACCTCCGCGGCGCCGACCTCCGGTCGNCTGACCTCGACCGTGCGGATCTGCACAAGGCCGACCTCTCCGGAGCGAATCTCCAAGACGCCAGCCTCCACCTAGCGGAGATGAACGGCGTCGACCTCACCGGATGCGACCTGACTCGGACCAGCCTCGACCGGTCGTACCTCAAGGCGGCCACGTTCACAGGCGCTCTCCTCGTCGAAGCCGACCTCGACCGGTCGTTCATGGGAGGAGCGAACCTCCAGAACGCCATCGCCCGGCAGGCCAACTTTGCTGGCACGGACCTCTCTAACTCCAGCCTCATTGGAATGGACGCTTCTGAGGCCGACTTCGAGACAGCCGTCCTGGCGGGCAGCGACCTCTCAGCCGCCGACCTGACAGGAGCAGATTTCTCGAGGACCGACCTCCGGGGCTGCCGCCTTTGGGGAACCGTCCTTCGGCGGGCTGACCTAACCGACGCCGATTTGACCGACACTGACCTCTCTAACGCTGACCTGACGGGCGCTCTGGTCCGGCATGGAACGCCGTGGCTGGAGCCTCTCGATCCGAACGCCCTGGGCCTCGTCGTTCACTGATCGCAAACACATCNGATTCAGGAGCCACGGAAATAGTGAGACGCCTGTTCGACGCCGTCCAAATCCGCCTCGGCGGGAAATGGCGACAGAGCGTGTCCAACGGGCTTGGCCCGCTCGCTCGCCGACTCAACCGAGCCGGTCTCACGAGTCGAAGTGTCACGCTCGCGGGATTCCTGGCTGCACTGCTCTCTTCCCTGGCGATCGCCGATGGTCGGCTGCGAACAGGCGTCCTCCCTCTCCTNGCCCTGCTCGCCCTCGATGCTGTCCGGAGCCCCCTGAACCTGGCCTCAGGCCGTTTCCTGCTCTCGCGCACGGAACAGATAGTGACCGCTGTCGCCGACCGGTGGTCAGAAGCCGTCGTATTTTCGGGACTGTCTTGGCACCTCGCCTCAAACCAGGAGGACCGCGCAACGGCCGTCGTCGTCGCCATCATCGCTGCCGCGCTAACGAACTCCTTCATCCGGGCGACCACCCATGGCGTCGGACTCCCGATCGGCACCGGACCATTCGAACGCGGTCAGCGGATGGCCGTTCTGGGGGCTGCACTGCTCATCGGCGACCAGGNCCTTGAGCCCATCCTCTGGGTTGTCCTAGTGCTCACCAGTGCGAATGCGGCCAGCCTGTTCCGGCGGGCCCTCCGAGTGGCAGCAGAGTCTGAACCGCCGGACCGGCGACGTCGATCCCTTCGCCGGCGACAACTACGGGTGGAGAGACGGCGGGACAAGTCTGTGACGAGGGAAGCACTAGTTAGGCGCCACTGGTCCGGCGGCCGAACCTAAAGGCCACTAAGACTGGACGTCGAAGTCGGAGAGGCCCCTTCGTCGACCCAGACTTAAGCCGGCGCCACCGACGGAACGGTCCGCACCACCCGGCGCCCCTCCCCCGCATACGCGCCCTCCACGAACCACGTACTCCCGCTCCCGGCGAGCCTCGGACGCCGACCCGTCGCGTCCCCCAGCTCGTCGCGCCAGCGCACCAACTCGGGTACCAGGTCGACGGCAGCCGGCTCGAGGTCGTTGCCGTGGTCCCCGGTCGGACAGCCCATCTCGTCCCACCGGCGGTAGACGGCCGGCGTCGGGCAGCCGACCGGCGGCATCAGCAGGGTGAACGTCCGCTGCTCGAACGGGAGCGACTCGACCACCTCGCCGATACCGGTCACCCGGGCCCGTCCGCCGACCAGACAGAAGGCCACGTCGGCCCCGATGCCCGCCGCCGCCGCCACGTCACCGAACCGCGCCCACCGCAGGATCGCCGCGGCGTCCGACGAGCCGCCGCCTAGGCCGGCACCGGCTGGAATGGACTTGCGGACCAGCACCTCGGCCGAGCGNCCGGCCAGGCGCAGCGCCCGGGCCACCATGTCGTCNGGACCCCCGGGCACGACCAGACCGGAGCCATCGGTGCAGTCCTCGATACGGACCACCGGGTCGAGGTCGGCGGGGGTGGGCGTCACCACCAGCTCGTCGNCCAGGTCGACGGCGACCATCTCGGCGTCGACCAGGTGGTAGCCGTCGTCACGCAGGCCCACCATCCGCAGCGACAGGGTCAGCTTTGCCGGAGCGGCCAGCGCCACGGACCTCATCGGTCGTCCTCGCCGGCGTCGGCCAGCGCCGCCCACTGGTCGAGGCCCAGCTGTTCGGCCCGGACCGTCGGGTCCACGCCGGCCGCGGTGATGGCCCCCTCGTCCAGCACGCCGGCCAGCGAGCGGCGAAGCATCTTGCGGCGCTGCCCGAACCCGGCCCGAACCAGGGCGAAGAGGCGCTCCGGGTCGGCATCGACCGCCGGGGCGTCGCGACGCACCACCTCGACGAGGGCTGAGTCGACGTTGGGTCGGGGCACGAACACCGAAGGCGGTACCCGGCCCACCATCCGGCCGGTGCCGTAGTACGCAACCTTCACGCTGGGCAGGCCGTAGGCGTCGTCGCCGGGCCCGGCCACCAGGCGCTCGGCGACCTCCTTCTGCACCATGACCACCATCCGGCCCACCGATGGGGCGGTGTCGAGCACGTCGCAGACCAGAGGCACCGACACGTTGTAGGGCAGGTTGGCNACCAGCGTCCACGGCGCACCGTCGGCCCGATCGGCCAGCATGGTCGGCCAGTCCACGGTGGTGGCATCGGCATGCACCACCTCCACCCGCCCGCCGTAGCCGGCCTCGGTCGCCACCTCGGCTACCACGCCGGCCAGCACGTCGTCGAGCTCCACGGCCAGCACTTCGGCGCCCGCCTCGGCCAGTGCCAGGGTCAGGCAGCCCAGCCCGGGGCCGATCTCCACCACCCGGTCGCCGGGGCCCACGCCGGCCAGCTCGGCGATGCGTCGGACCGTGTTGGGCTCCACGACGAAGTTCTGGCCCAGCGATCGCTTGGGACGGATCCCGTGCCGGTCCATCAGGTCGCGGACCTGCGTCCGGGTCATGGTCACGGGNAGGCCTGGAATCGGACGGAAGGTCGCCGGGTCAGGGCAGNTAGCGACCGCACACCGGCCACTGNCCCCGNCCCCTCAGGTCGTACAGGGCCTGGGCCATCCGGTCCTGGTCGGCCGGGGCGGCNGCTGCAGGATCCACGCCGACGAGGCGCTCNAAGTANAGGCCGGCGATCCAGTCCCAGGTCTGGCGGCTGAACTGGTAGGCGCCGCGGTACTTGCCGGTCGGGTTGACCGCCGTGTAGTCGCCGGTGGCCTCGCAGAACCGCAGGGCCTCCCACTGGATGTCGGTCGGTCCGTCGGGGTGCGGTTCGGTGTCCCACGGGATGGTGGTCGTCGGCCCGGGCGTGGACATGGCCTCCTCGCGGCGCCGCAACTCCTCCTCGCGGAGGCGCTTGCGCTCGGCCTCCCGTTCGGCCTCGCGGCGCTTGGCGGCCAGCAGGGCGTCCAGCGCCTCCCGTTCGGCGTACTCGTCGGCGGCCACCAGGCGGGCCGCAGCCAGCGCCTCGGNCTCNTGCTCCCGGGCGATGGCGGCNAGGCGGTCCTGCACCTCGCGGCTGGACCGGGCCANGTGCCAGTCNGCGGCCCGACTGCTGAGGCGGGCCACGTCNGGCTCGTGGCGGGCAGCCGGGACGGTGGCCACCACCAGCTCGATGGTGGCGGTGTTCCGNGNCCCGGNGTCNGACCCGTGCGCGGGCGCGTCAGAGCCGCNNGTCGCCGCCGACGCCGTCCCGGTGANCGCACCGGGAGACGACGGGTCCTCGAACACGAACAGTGGCANCGCGGCGAGCGTGGCCANGGCCACGACGACCACGCGCCACCGNTCGACGGTGGGTTCGGCGTCCAGAGCTCCGTCCCTTTCCCCTCCGGACACGACCGGCCCAGGGCCGGATCGCCGGCGCGACGTTAGGGACGNAGNCGGCCCGCGCGCAAGGTNGAACCANCNGNGCCAGCGTGGTCGTAGGTCACCACNGGGGTCCAGCGGGACCCCCGACNGCCGCTCACGCGNNCTGNGCCCTCTANGCCAGGCCGTAGAAGGCGCGGGCGTTGGCGGTGGTGGCCGNCGCCACATCGTCGACCGGCCGCCCCATGGCCTCGGCCACTGCGGCGCCCACCAGGGCCACGTGGGCCGGCTCGTTGGCCTTGCCCCGGTGCGGCACGGGCGCCAGGTAAGGCGAGTCGGTCTCCACCATGGTCCGGTCCAGCGGACATGCGGCCGCCGCGGCACGTAGGTCGTCGGCCGTCCGGAAGGTCACGATCCCGCTGAACGAGAGGAGTGCACCCCGCTCGAGGGCGGCCCGGGCCTCGTCGGGTCCACCGGTGAAGCAGTGGAAGACGGTGCGCGTCGGGATCCCCTCAACGTCCAGTAGAGCGAACGTCTCGTCCCACGCCTCGCGGGTGTGGATGACCAGCGGCAGGGCGTGCCGGTTGGCCAGGTCGACCTGGGCGGCGAAGGCGATGCGCTGGACGTCACGGGGCGAGTGGTCGTAGTGGAAGTCGAGGCCGGCCTCGCCCACGGCCACCACCTCGGGGGCGGCCAGCAGGTCCTCGAGGCCGTCGACGCCACGCCGGGCCTCGTGGGGATGGACCCCGGCGGTGGCCCAGACATCGTCGTGGGCGGCCGCCGTCGCGATGGCGGCCCGGCTGTCGTCCAGGTCGCAGCCCACGGTGACCATTCCGACCACCCCGGCCGCCCGGGCCCGGGCAAGCACGTTGGCCGGCTCGTCACCGCCCTGACCGTCACGGCCGGCTCGGACCAGATCGAGATGACAGTGGTTGTCGAACCAGGCGGGACCGGTCACCCGTCGGTGGCCGGCGCCTCGTCGGCTAGGAGCTCGTCGAGGTCGACCTTGGTGAACAGCGGGACGGGCTTGCCCACCGGCGTTCCCGGCGCGGGCTCGACCCGCTCCCACGACTCGACTGGCCCGAATACGTCGTCGAGGGCCTCGGTGCTGAACGGCAGGTAGGGCGACAGGGCAACCCGCACGCCGGCCACGGCGGCAAGAGCGGTACCGAGCACGACGCGAGCCCGCCCGGGGTCCGACGTGGCCAGCTTCCAAGGCTCGGTGGCGTTCAGGTAGGCGTTGACCTCCGCCGCGGCGTCCATACCCGTCCGCAAGGCAGCCCGCAGCTCGACCCGCTCGACCTGGTCGGTGACGGTGGCCAGGGCGGCGTCGACGCCGGCTAAAACCGCTTCGTCGTCGCCGGTCCGGCCGTCCCGTTCGGGCACGGCCCCGTCGCAGGTCTTGTGGACCATCGACAGGACCCGGTTGACCAGGTTCACCCAGGTGGCGACCAGCTCCTCGTTGACGCGCCGGCCGATTTCCTCTACCGAAAGGTCGGTGTCGCTCTGCTCGGGCAGCGCGGCCGCCAGGGCGTAGCGCAGGGCGTCAGCCTGGAACAGGTCGAGGCCCTCGCCGATGGTCAAGCCCACGCCGCGGCTGGCAGACGCCTTGCCGCCCTTGAAGGTCACGTATTGGTTGGCAGGCACGTCGGTGGGCAGGTTCAGCCCTCCGTAGCCGATCAGCATCCCGGGCCAGATGATGGTGTGGAACGGGATGTTGTCCTTGCCGATGAAGTAGACGGCCCGTGCTTCGGGGTCCTCCCACCAGTCCCGCCACGCCTCGGGCTCGCCGCGCCGCTGCGCCCACTCCTTTGCCGCCGACAGGTATCCGATGACGGCCTCGAACCAAACGTAGATGCGCTTGCCGGGGCCGAGGTCGTCGACCGGCAGCTCGATGCCCCAGTCCAGGTCGCGGGTGATGGCCCGGTCCTGCAGGCCCTCCTCGACCCAGCCCTTGGAGAAGTTGAGGACGTGGCGGCGCCAGCCCTCGCGGGAGTCCAGCCACTCGCCCAGCGGCTCGGTGAAGTCCGACAGCCGGAGGTAGAAGTGCTCGGTCGCCCGCAGCTCCGGGATGGATCCGGTGATCTTGGAGCGGGGGTCGACCAGATCCTCGGGATCGAGGGTCCGGCCGCAGTCCTCGCACTGGTCGCCGCGGGCCTCGGCGTAGTCGCAGTGCGGGCAGGTCCCCTCGATGTAGCGGTCGGGCAGGAAGCGGTCGGCCTCCGGGTCGAAGTACTGCTCGCTGGAACGGCGGTCGATGTGGCCGTTCTCCAAAAGCCTGAGGAAGAGGTCCTGGGTGACCGCGGCGTGGTTCTCGGTCCCGGTCGACGTGTAGAGGTCCCAGCTGATGCCGAGCCGGTCCCAGTCGGCCACGAACTCGGCGTGGTAACGGTCCACGATGTCGACCGGGGTGACGCCCTCGGCGTCGGCCCGCACGGTGATCGGGGTCCCATGCACATCCGAACCGCTGACCATGAGCACCCGGTTGCCGACTAGGCGCTGGTGGCGGGCGTACACGTCGGCCGGCAGGTAGGCGCCAGCCAGGTGTCCGAGGTGGCGGGACCCCGAGGCGTACGGCCAGGCCACGGCGACCAGCACGGCCGTACCGGCGCGCGGATCCGTCGTGGTGGGGTCGGCCATGGCCCGGAGGCTACCGGTGGGCCTCAAGGGCGACCCGGTAGGCGTGGCGTCGGGGGACGCCCAGCCGTCGGGACGCCTCGTCGGCTGCGTCACGGGTCGACGCCCCGGCAGCCACCGCCTCTGCCACCACGGCCCGCACCCGGTCGTCGTCGGCCTCTTCGGGCGGTGGGGCCCCCTCGACGACGAGCACCATCTCGCCCTTGAGTGGCTGGTCGGCCCAGGCCGCCAGCTCGTCGAGGGTGCCACGGACGAACTCCTCATGGAGCTTTGTCATCTCCCTGGCCACCACGGCCCGCCGGTCCCCGCCCAGGGTGGCGGCCAGGTCGACCAGCGTGGCGGCCAGACGGTGGGGCGACTCGAACACGACCAGGGTCCGTTCCTCGGCGGCCAGTTCGGCCAGGCGGTCGGCCCGGGCGCCGCCCTTCCGCGGCAAGAAGCCCTCCATGGTCCACCGGTCGGTGGGCAGGCCACTGGCCGCCACGGCGGCCACAGTTGCCGACGGGCCGGGCACCACCTCGACGCGCCCGCGGGCGGCCACCACCCTGGCGACCACCCGTTCTCCGGGGTCGGACACGGTGGGCATCCCGGCGTCGGACACCAGGGCCACGGTGTCCCCGGCGGCGATCCGGTCGACCACCCGGTCCGCCGAACGCCCCTCGGTATGGGCGTCGAGGCGCAGCAGCTCCGCGTCCTCGATCCCAACGCGCTTCAGCAACCGGCCGGTCCGCCGGGTGTCCTCGCAGGCCACCAGGTCGGCTCCGGCAAGGGCCTCGACGGCCCGGGGCGAGAGGTCGCCGAGGTTGCCGATGGGGGTGGCCACCAGGACGAGGCGGCCGGTCACGAGGGCTCCTCCTCGTCAGCCCCGTCGCCGACACGGACGGCCAGATCGTCGCCGACGGCTAGGCCCCACCG
>PBUO01000005.1 GCA_002727895.1 Acidimicrobiaceae bacterium
CAGACCACGGTCACCGCCGCCCCGTCGTCGAACGTCGGCACGCGCCCCGCGAGGTCTCCGGCCGCGGCGGCGGCCAGGAGGTCCCCTAGGTCGTCGGCCAGGCGGGGCAGGACCACCTGGGTCTCGGGGTCGCCGAAGCGCACGTTGTACTCCAGCACCTTGGGGCCGGTCGGCGTGAACATCAGGCCGCAGTAGAGGACGCCCCGGTAGTCGATGCCCCGGCGGCGCAGGGCGGCCAGCGTGGGCCGCACCGCGTCATCCAGCAGGGACTCGACGACGGCATCTGTAGCCACCGGGACCGGCGAGTAGGCCCCCATCCCGCCGGTGTTGGGCCCGGCGTCGCCATCGCCGAGACGCTTGAAGTCCTGGGCGGGGGCGAGCGCCGCGGCGCCGTGCCCGTCACACACGGCCAGCACCGACAGCTCGGGACCGGTCAGGCCCTCCTCGATGACGAGGGTGCGGCCGGCGTCGCCGAAGGCCTCGCCGGACAGGTAGGAACGCACCGCGTCGACGGCCTCGACCCGGTCGGTGGTGACCAGCACCCCCTTGCCGGCGGCCAGGCCATCGGTCTTGACCACGAAGAGGTCGCCCATGGTGTCGAGGAAGGCCAGGGCCGCCGCCTCGTCTTTGAAGGCGCCGTGACCGGCCGTGGGGACGCCGGCGTCAACCAGCACCTCCTTCATCCAGGCCTTGGAGCCCTCGAGGCGGGCCCCGTCGGCCCCGGGGCCGAAAACGAGACGGCCGTCGGCACGCAGTGAGTCGGCCAGGCCGTCGACCAGCGGGGCCTCGGGGCCGATGACGACGAGGTCGGGCCCCCTGTCGAAATCGAAGGTCTTGTCGGGCGGTGCGTCGACCGACCCGGGGATGCCGGGATTGCCGGGGGTGACCACCACCTCGTGGTGGCGGCGCAGGACCTGGGCCAGGGCGTGCTCGCGGCCCCCGGCGCCGACGACGCAGATTCGCATGGTCGCTCCGCCCCGCCCGGTCTGGCTCAGGCGGCGAACCGCAGGACCTGGTGGCGCCCCGGGCCCACGCCCACCATGTCGACGGGCACCCCGACCTGCTGCTCCACGAAGGCCAGGTAGTCCTCGGCCTCCCGGGGCAGTTGGGAGCGCTCGGTGACATCGGAGAGGTCGACCCCCCAGCCGGGGAGGTCCTCGTAGACCGGGGTGGCCCGGTGCAGCACCGACTGGTGGTACGGCAGCTGGTCGTACCGCTCGCCGTCGGCCTCGTAGGCCACGCACACTCTGATGGTCTCCAGCTGGTCGAGGATGTCGAGCTTGGTGATGGCCAGCTCGGACAGCGAGTTGACCCGGGCGGCGTACCGGAGCATGACGGCGTCCAGCCAGCCCGGGCGACGACGCCGTCCAGTGTTGGTGCCGTACTCGTGGCTGACCTCGACGAAGTGGTCGCCCACCTCGTCGAAAAGTTCTGTGGGGAAGGGGCCGGCACCCACCCGGGTGACGTAGGCCTTGGCGATGCCGATGACCCGGTCGATGTCGCGGGGGCCGATGCCGGCCCCCGTGCAGGCGCCGCCGGCCACCGGGTTGGAGGAGGTGACGAAAGGGTAGGTGCCGTGGTCGAGGTCGAGGAAGGTGGCCTGGGCGCCCTCCATGAGAACGTCCCCTCCCCGGTCCAACTCGTCGTGGACGAGGCCCACCGCGTCGGCGATGTGGGGGGCGAGGCGAGGTGCGCAGGTGCCGAGGTACTCGTCGGCCACCTCGTCGGCGTCGACGGGTAGGCGGTTGAACACCCGGGTCAGGACCCGGTTGGTGTGTTCGAGGGCGGCCCGGAGCTTCTCACGGAAGATCTTCTCGTCGAGCAGGTCCTGAACGCGGATGCCGACCCGCATGGAGCGGTCGGCGTAGGCGGGCCCGATGCCGCGCTTGGTGGTTCCCAGCTTGTTCTTGCCCAGATGGCGCTCGTGGAGCGCGTCCAGTTCCTGGTGGTACGGGAGGATGAGGTGGGCGTTGCCGCTCAGCCGGAGCTTCTCCGTGGACACGCCGCGGGACTCCAGCATGTCCATCTCGGCCAGCAGGACTCGGGGGTCAACCACAACGCCGTTGCCGATGACCGGAGTGACGTGGGGATAGAGGACGCCGCTGGGGACGAGTTGGAGGGCGAAGGACTCGCCGTCCACCACGAGGGTGTGGCCGGCGTTGTGGCCGCCCTGGTAGCGGACGACCATGGACATCTGACCGGCGACGAGGTCGGTGAACTTGCCCTTGCCCTCGTCGCCCCACTGCGTCCCGACGACGACGGTCGCAGCCACGGCACACCTCCCGATTCGGGTCCCGGATCGGGTCCCTGACGGGGCGAGCCTATCGGCCCGACCACGGCCGGGATCCGGGGGTTTCCGGTGCCCTCTGGCACCCCGACCGCGGTTCCGGTCGGGTTCCGACCGGCCGATCCTGCGCGGGCGACGCGCAGGATCTAGGGAATCCACATGCCTTGTGGACAACTTGCACAGCCCTAGGGACAGAAGGGAAGGCGTTGTGGACTGGAATGCGTTCTCCGAGGGCTCCGAGGCCACCGCGGACTTCGGGAAGCAGTGGGAAACCGCAGGTCAGCGGTCCCCTACGGAGCCGATCAGCGGTTCCGCCGACCCCGGTAGATGGTGACGCTCTGGTTCACTGGAACCAGGTCGCGCCGGTACTGGCGGTGCACGTCGGCCACGGCCCGGTCGCCCTCGGTCCGGGTCCGATCCAGTTCGGCCTGGAGCCGGGCCACCTCGGCCTCGAGCTCGAGCACCCGCTTGACGCCCTCCAGGTTGAGGCCCTCGTCGGTGAGCCTGGCGATGCGCAGGAGCAGGGCGATGTCGTCCTCGCTGTAGCGGCGGTTGCCACCGGAGGTGCGTGCCGGATCGACCAGGCCACGACGCTCGTAGATGCGCAGGGTCTGGGGGTGCATGCCGGCCAACTCGGCGGCCACCGAGATGACGTAGACCGCCTGGTTGGGTCCGGGGCGGGGGATGGGGGTCATGGTCGTCCTCCGGTTCCAGTCTGTCAGGAAGCGTCGGTGGCGTCGTCCGCCTCATCCGAACCCTCGGCCATGGTATTGGCGAGCGCCTCGACGGCGGCCCGCTCGGCATCGGTGGGCTCCGCGGGCACGTGGACCTCGACGGTGGCTAGGAGGTCGCCGCTGCCCCACTTCGCCGGGATGCCCCGTCCCCGGATCCGGAAGGCCTGGCCGCTACGCGTCCCTGCCGGGACCTTCAGGGTGACGGTGCCACCGTCGAGCGTCGGCACCTGCACCTCGGCACCGAGCACGGCCTGCGGGTAGGTGATGGACACGCCGACGGTGAGGTGGTCGCCGCGGCGACCGAACCGCGCGTGTGGTTCGACGGAGACGACGACGAAGAGATCGCCATTCGGTCCGCCCCGTCCCGGCTCGCCCCGCCCCTTCAGGCGGATCCGTTGGCCGTCGTCGACGCCGGCCGGGATCCGGACCTTGACCTCACGGGGCCGCCGTTCGCTGCCCGAGCCCCGACAGGCCCCGCAGGGGTCGTCGACCTGTTGGCCACGGCCTCCGCACGAGCCGCAGGGCCGGCTGAACGAGAAGGGGCCCTGGTCGTCGGCTTGCACGCCTCGGCCGGCGCAGGCGCTGCAGGTGGTGGGACGGGTGCCCGGTCGGGCCCCGTTGCCCCCACAGGTCGAGCAGGCAGCATCGGACACCAGGTGGACCGAGGTGGTGACTCCTTCGACAGCCTCGACGAAGGAGAGCGTCAGGCGGGTCTCGAGGTCGGCGCCCCGTCGGCCACCGTGGCCACCCCCGCCCTGGCCACCGAACAGGCCACCGAACAGGTCGCCCAGGTCGAAGCCGGCACCACCGGGGAAACCGGCGGAGAAGCCCCCGGGGCCACCGAAACCACCGCCCATCGAGCCCCCAACCGGTCCCATCGCGCGGACCTGGTCGTACTCGGCCCGTCGTTCCTCGTCACCGATGACGTCGTAGGCCGCGGAGACCTCCTTGAACCGGGCCTCGGCCGCCGCGTCTCCGGGGTTGGCGTCTGGGTGCAGGTCGCGGGCCAGCTTGCGGTAGGCCCTGGTGACGTCCTTGGCCGTGGCGTCCTTAGGGACGCCGAGCGTGGCGTAGTAGTCCTTCTCGAACCACTCCCGCTGCGCGGTCACGTCGGCGCCCCTCTCCTCCGGGTCAGCCGCGGACCCGGACCATGGCCGGACGCAGGACCCGGCCCTCCCAGGCGTAGCCGCGACGCAGGACCTCGGCCACCACCTGGCCCTCGTCGCCGTCGGCGGCGGGCTCGTGGAGGACGGCCTCGTGGCGGTTGGGATCGAAGGGCTCGCCGTCGGGGTCGAGGACCTCGAGGCCGGCCGTCTCCAGCGCCTGGACCAGCGAGGAGCGGATGGGTGCCACGTCGTCGGCCCCGTGCTCGACGGCCAGGTCGCAGGCGTCGAGCACTGGCAGCAGCTTCTCGGCGAGGCCACCGCGGGCCAGAACCCCGATCTCGGCGTTTCGCCGCTCGGCCTGCCTCCGGAAGTTGGCAAACTCCGCCGTCACCCGCTGCAGATCGCCCAGGTACCCGTCCCGCTCTGCCTCCGTGGCAGCCAGGACGTCCAACACCGGATCCCCGCTGCCCGCCTGCTCCTCTAGACCCTCGACGGCCTCGTCGACCGTTCCGTCGGTGTTCGCCGACGAAATGCCGGACGCCGACGAGGAGACGTCGGTCGACGAGTCGGTGGCCGGCGGTTCGGCGGACGGGGAGGCCGGCTCGGTGGACTCCGGGCCGTCGACGGCCGGATCGCTCACGACTCCTCGACGATCTCGGCGTCGACCACGTCGTCGTCGGACGCCGCGTCGCCGGTCGGCGCACCGGCGGCCTGCTCGGCCTGAGCGGCCTCGTAGAGGCGCTGGCCGAACTCCTGGCTGGCCGTCATGAGTGCCTCGGTGGCGTTCTTGATGGCGTCGACGTCGTCGCCCTCGAGCGCCTCCTTGAGGGCAGCCAGCTTCTCGGTGACGTTGGCCGTCTCCTCGTCGGTGAGTTGGTCGCCCTGGTCGGCAAGCAGCTTCTCGGTCTGGTAGACGAGGTTGTCGCCGGTGTTGCGGACCTCGGCCTCGTCGCGCCGCTTGCGGTCCTCGTCGGCGTGGGCCTCGGCGTCGCGGACCATCTGGTCGATGACGTCCTTGTCGAGCGACGACTGGCCAGTGATGGTCATCGACTGCTCGTTGTTCGTGGCCCGGTCCTTGGCCGACACGTGGACGATGCCGTTGGCGTCGATGTCAAAGGTGACCTCGATCTGCGGGGTCCCACGCGGGGCCGGCGGGATGTCGACGAGCTGGAACTTGCCCAGCGTTTTGTTGAACTGCGACATCTCTCGCTCGCCCTGGAGCACGTGGATCTCGACCGACGCCTGGCCGTCCTCGGCGGTGGTGAACACCTCGGAACGCTGGATGGGGATGGTGGTGTTGCGCTCGATGAGCCGGGTCATGACCCCGCCCTTGGTCTCGATGCCGAGCGATAGTGGGGTGACGTCGAGGAGGAGCACGTCCTTGACCTCACCGACCAGCACGCCAGCCTGGACGGCGGCGCCGATGGCTACCACCTCGTCCGGGTTGACGTTCTTGGAGGGGTCGCGGCCGGCGATCTCCTTGGCCAGGTCGACCACGGCGGGCATGCGGGTGGAGCCGCCGACGAGGATGACGTGGTCGACCTCGCCGCGGCTGAGCCCGGCGTCCTTCACGGCCTGCTCGAACGGGGTCCGGCAGCGGGCCAGAAGGTCGGCGGTGAGCTCCTGGAACTTGGCTCGGGTAAGGGTGTAGTCGAGGTGCAGCGGCCCGGCATCGGTCGCGGTGACGAACGGCAGATTGATCTGGGTCTGCTGGACCTGGGAGAGCTCGATCTTGGCCTTCTCGGCGGCCTCCTTGAGACGCTGGGCGGCCATGGCGTCGGCGCCGAGGTCGACGCCGTGGTCGTTGCGGAACGAGGTGACGAGCCATTCGATGACGGCCTCGTCCCAGTCGTCACCGCCGAGGCTGGTGTCGCCGTGGGTGGCCTTCACCTCGAAGACGCCGTCGCCGATCTCCAGCACCGACACGTCGAAGGTGCCGCCGCCGAGGTCGAACACGAGGATGGTCTGGTCCTCTCCCTCCTTGTCGAGGCCGTAGGCCAGGGCCGCCGCGGTGGGCTCGTTAATGATGCGGAGCACCTCGAGGCCAGCGATCTGGCCCGCCTCCTTGGTGGCGGTGCGCTGGGCGTCGTCGAAGTAGGCCGGGACGGTGATGACGGCCTGGTCGACGGTGGTGCCCAGGTATGCCTCGGCATCACGCTTGAGCTTCTGCAGGGTGCGGGCCGAGATCTCCTGCGCCTTGTAGTCCTTGCCGTCGATGGCCTCGGTCCAGCCGGTGCCCATGTGGCGCTTGACGGACCGGATGGTGCGGTCGGGGTTGGTGATGGCCTGGCGCTTGGCTACCTCGCCGACGAGGACCTCGCCGTCGTTGGCGAAGGCCACCACCGACGGGGTGGTGCGGGAGCCCTCCGCGTTGGCGATGACGACGGGGTCGCCACCCTCCAGCACGCTGACCACCGAGTTGGTCGTTCCGAGATCGATGCCCACGGCCTTGCCCATGATGTCTTCCTCTCTTCTCTTCTTCTCTGTCGTTCTTCTCCGGTCCCGGGTGGGACCGGCGATCGGATGGGTGGGGAGCGGGTGGCGCCCCATCGGCCACGGGCGGGGAGGGAAGGGTTCCCGGGACCGATGGTGGAGGGTAGGGTCTGCCTCCTCGGACACCACCATTCCTTCGTGATTGCCACTCTAGAAGGTTGAGTGTTGCTTTAGCAACTTCTGGACCAAGATTCCCACGGCCCCTCGGATCGCCGTCCGATACGGTGGCCCGATGCCCACCCTGATCCTGCTCCGGCACGGCCAGAGCGAGTGGAACGCCACCAACCAGTTCACCGGCTGGTACGACTGCGACCTCACCACCCAGGGCGAGGCCGAGGCCCGCGACGGGGGGCGCCTGCTCTCCGAGGCGGGGATCCTCCCCGACGTGGTCCACACCTCGCTCCAGACCCGGGCCATCCGCACCGCTGAGCTGGCCCTGGCCACCCTCGGCCGGTCCTGGATCCCGGTCCGTCGCCACTGGCGGCTCAACGAACGCCACTACGGCGACCTGACCGGGCTCGACAAGGCCGCGACCCGCGAGAAGCACGGCGACGAGCAGCTCCAGGCGTGGCGCCGGGGCTACGCCACCCCTCCCCCACCCATCTCCGACGACAACCCCTTCAACCCCAACGACGACGTCCGGTACGCCGGCATCGACCCCCCGCGGGCCGAGTGTCTGGCCGACGTCGTGGCCCGCATGCGTCCCTACTGGGACGAGGCCATCGCCCCCGACCTACGGGCCGGCCACGTGGTGCTGGTAGCCGCCCACGGCAACAGCCTCCGGGCCATGTGCAAGGAGCTCGAAGGCATCTCCGACGACGACATCGTCGAACTCAACATCCCCACCGGCACGCCCCTGCGCTACGAGCTAAACGACGACCTCCGGCCGGTCGACGACCGCCCGGTCCTCGAGCGATCGCTCGACCCCGAGGCCGCCCGGGCGGCCGCCGTCGTCGTCGCCCGGCAGGCCGGCTGAGGGGCCCGCTGACGGGCGGGGACCTGCGCGCCGTCCGGTCCCGGGGCTGCTTACTCGCCCCAGCCTGAACGGGGACCGGACCGACGGTGGCCGGTAGTCTCGGGCCGCCATGAGTGACACGCGCATCCGCCCACACCACGCGGTCATCGGGCTCGGCATCGCCGTCGCCCTGTTCACCGCCCTCTCCGGTGTCGCCTCGGTGGTCAACGGGTTCCACGACGACTCGCCGATCACCCGCGAAGTCTTCGGCAACGTCCCCGGACCGCTGAAGCTGGCCTTCTACACGGTCATCCCCGTGCTGATCGTCTACGGCTCGGTGCTGTTCGCCAACCGGACGAGGAACTGGCAGNGGGGCGTCCCCGACGACCGGTCCACCAAGCCGGCCAACGCCAAGCGCCGCTTCGAGGACTTCCGGTCCGGCGTCTACATGCAGACCCTGCTGCGCGAGCCGGCGGCCGGCGTCATGCACGCCCTCATCTACTTCCCGTTCCTGGTCCTCATGGCCGTCACCACGGTGCTGGAGGTCAACCACCAGGTCCCGGAGTCGATGAAGTTCCTCCACGGCGANGTGTACCGGGCGTACACCGCGGTGGGCGACATCGCCGGCGTCCTCTACCTGGTCGGCGTGGTGTGGGCCATCCTGCGGCGCTTTGGTCCCCGCCGGTTCCGCCCGTACCGGATCCGCATCAAGTCCAAGCCCGAGCACGCCGCNGTGCTCTTCATCTTNCTGGCCATCGGCGTNACCGGNTTTGGCGCCGAGGCGTTCCGCATCGCCCTGCAGGATGTGTCCCCCNGCGGCCACGGCGTCGACGCCGAGACCTGGTCGGTGGTCGGCTACCCGCTGGCCATGGCCATCGGCGAGGTCGACTGGNTGNTCGACGACGTCTCGGGCTGGCACCAGGGCTGGTGGATCGCCCACGTGGTGTCGTTCATGGCCTTCCTGGCCCTGCTGCCCATCACCATGATCCGCCACATGTTCACGTCGCCGCTGAACATGTACCTGAAGGACCAGGCCCGCCCCAAGGGCGCCATGAAGCCGCTACCCAACCTCATGGAGACCGAGCTGGAGAGCTTCGGCGTGTCCACCATCGAGGAGTTCACCTGGAAGCAGCTGTTGGACACCGACTCGTGCACCATGTGCGGCCGCTGCACCAGCGTCTGTCCGGCGCACGCCACCGGCAAGCCGCTGGACCCCCGGGAGATCGTGCTCAAGACCGGCGAGGTCATGGCGGCCACCGGCGAGCCGGCGGTGTCGCCNCCGNTGGGCACCGACGCCGAGGTCACCGTGCCGGCCAACTGGATGTTCGACCGCATCACNAACGACGAACTGTGGTCGTGCACATCGTGTNGGGCGTGCGACGAGATCTGCCCGGTCAACATCGAGATCCTGGACAAGATCCTCGACATGCGGCGCTACCTGTCGCTCATGGAGTCCGACTTCCCGAGCGAACTGGGCGCNGCCTACCGGTCGATGGAGAACTCGGGCAACCCGTGGGGCCTGTCGCAGAGCGAGCGGGCCGACTGGGTGGGCGACCTGGAGGGCATCGAGGTGCTCGACGGCGGCGATCCGTTCGAGGCCGACTACCTGTACTGGGTGGGCTGCGCCGGCTCGTTCGACGACAAGAACAAGAAGGTGTCGCGNGCCATGGCCACGCTCATGCAGCGGGCNGGACTGTCGTTCTCGATCCTCGGCCCTTCGGAGATGTGCACCGGCGACCCGGCCCGCCGTTCCGGCAACGAGTACATCTTCCAGATGCTGGCCATGCAGAACGTCGAAACCCTCGACGCCATGGGCGTCAAGAAGATCGTCACCCAGTGCCCGCACTGCTTCAACACACTGGCCAACGAGTACCCGCAGCTGGGCGGCCACTACGAGGTGGTCCACCACAGCCAGTTGCTGGAGTGGCTGATCGCCGAGGGACGCCTCGACATGAGCAGCGCCCGCCTCGAGGAGCGGGTGGTATACCACGACTCCTGCTACCTAGGCCGCCACAACGACGTCTACGAGTCACCCCGCAACGTGATCGGCAGCCTGGCCGGCGTCGAGATCGTGGAGGCCGACCGGCAGGGGACCAAGGGCATGTGCTGCGGCGCGGGCGGCGGTCGCATGTTCATGGAGGAGCACATCGGCAAGAACATCAACGTCGAGCGCTCCCAGGAACTCCTAGCCACCGGCGCCGGTCGGATCGCCACGGCGTGCCCGTTCTGCTACGTCATGATCGACGACGGCGTGAAGGGCGANGGGGTCGACGACTCCGAGGTGAAGGTGGGCGACATCGCCCTGCACCTGCTCGANGCGCTGGAGTCGGCCGAGACGCCGGTCGACATCANCTGATTCCCGGCNAGNGGCCCTGCNGCCGGCTCTGCCGNCGGNGAAGNNTTCAGCCGAAGTTCTCCCAGTAGCGGCTGGGNCGCGGGCCCTCCTGCCCCCGGTACTTCGACCCCAGGTCGCTCGAGCCGTAGGGGCGGTCGGCGGCCGTGGTCATCCGGACGAACGAGATCTGGCCAATCTTCATCCCCGGGTAGAGGGTGATGGGCAGGCTGGCCACGTTGGAGAGCTCCAGGGTCAGTTGGCCGTCCCAACCGGCGTCCACATAGCCAGCCGTCGAGTGGATGAGCAGCCCGAGGCGCCCCAGGCTGGACTTGCCCTCCAGGCGGGCCACTAGGTCGTCGGGCACCACCACCCGCTCCGATGTGGAACCCAGCACGAACTCGCCGGGATGAAGGATGAACGGATCGTCGTCGGCCGCCTCCACCTGCTCGGTCAGCTCGGTGAGGTCCTTCTTAACGTCGATGTGGCCCATGGCGTGATTGCGGAACACCAGGAACCGATGGTCGAGGTGGAGGTCGACGGAGGACGGCTGGACGCAGGCGTCGTCGAAGGGCTCGATGACAATGCGTCCCGCGGCGATCTCCTCGCGCAGGGTGCGGTCCGACNGGATCATGCGGCGCCGATGCTAGCCAGCGGCGTCCGTCAGCCCCGCCGGTTCAGGCGCTGATCCGGTCCGCGATGAGCGACAGGATCTCGAACATCACCGCCATGGACCGGTAGCTGGTGATGCGGTTGGGCGAGTCCACGGTCGGCATGAGGCAGACCACGTCACCGCCGATCACGTTCTTCCCCCGGACCGACCGCAGCAGCTGGACCACCTGGTCCATCCCGAAGCCCTCGATGCCNGCCTCGATGTTGGCCACNCCGGGCGCCACCGTGGGATCCAGACAGTCCAGGTCGAAGGTGATGTAGAGCGGNCGGTCGCCGATCCGCTCGTCGATGACCTNNATGACCCGTTCNGGGCCCATCTCGTCGTAGTCGACCTTGCGGATCACCTCGTAGCCGAGGGCGTACGACGGGTCGGTCCAGCCCAGCGACCGGACGTTGCCCCGGATGCCGACCTGCACGGAGTGCTCAGGGTCGACGTGCCCGCCCTCGACCAGATAGCCGGCCCAGTGGGCGGCCGACTTCACCGCCCCGAGGAAGTGGGGNATGGTGTGGTAGGCGTCGGTGTGGGCGTCGAAGTGGAGCAGGCAGGCCTTCTCGCCACCGGTCAGCCGGGCCCCGTCGCCGGCGATGCCCTGGAGGATCCCGCCGGTGATGGAGTGGTCGCCACCGATGGACACCGGGCGACAGCCGGCCTCGCCAACGGCCCGGTAGAACGCGGTGATGTCCTCGATGCAGGCCTCGTTGTCGTTGGCCTTCGGCAGGGGCACGTCGCCCANGTCGTTGATCCGGCACGACTCCCACGGNTCGAAGGCGAAGTCGTTGTGGACCCGACGGCCCAGCGCCGAGATGTCGCGCACCGCCCGGGGGCCGAGGTGCTGGTCGCGCTGGGTGGTGCCATTGCCGGTGCTGTGGGGCACGCCGACCAGGCCGATGTCGGCGTTGGCCGGGTCAGGATCGTGCGGGCAACGGAAGAGGGTGGGGATGCCGTGCCAGAACAGCCCCTCCATCATCCGGTCCTCGTCGGACCTGGCCATGGTCGCCTCCCTCGCGGTCTGGGACTCGAGTCGGACGCTCAGCGCCAGGGNTTGGTGCCGAAGGCGTCGCGGATCAACGGGACGTAGTGCTCGAAGGNGTTCGAGTCGTAGCCCGGGTCGAAGGCCGGTGCGTCGTACTCGCTACAGAANGTGGCGCAGTGGTCGAAGTGCGGGTGCCCGGCGAACCGGTCCCGGGTGTCGCGGTCCATNCCCAGGTGGTGCCAGAAGTAGTACCCCTGGAAGATGCCGTGGTGCTCGACCATCCAGTGGTTGGCCTCGGACACGAAGGGCTTGAGAATCGCCGCCGCCACGTCCGGGTGGTTGTACGGGGTGAGCGGGTCGCCGATGTCGTGGAGCAGGGCGCACAGCACGTACTCGTCGTCGCGCCCGTCCCGCTCGGCCCGGGTGGCCGTCTGGACGCTGTGCTCCAGGCGGTCGACGGGGAATCCGCCGTAGTCGTTCCGCAAGTGTCCGAACTGCTCGATGATCCGGTCGGGCAGCGACTGCTCCAGCTCGGCCCGTTGGCCCATGATGATCGACCAGTCCTCGGCGGTGGACTCGGCCATGTCAGTGAACGAGGCCCGCGGGGCGGCCGCCGGATCGGTCAAGTCGGTCATCGGTCGTCTCCCTCGTCGTCAGGCGTCGCCGGCCTGGTCGGCGCCGCCCGGGAATCCTCCCACCACCACGGCCTTTGCGTCGGGGTCGGGCAGGACCCACCGGGCGAACTGCGGGGCGGACG
>PBUO01000035.1 GCA_002727895.1 Acidimicrobiaceae bacterium
GTCGCCGAGGCGGTCCGCGCTGCGGTGACCGAGGCACTCGGGGACGAGGATCGCTCGCTGGCCCTCGAGGAGCTCACCGAGGAGGACTACCGCACCGAGGACGGCTTTGAGGTGGCCCGTCTCGTTGACGCCGCCCAGACCTCTCCGTTCCTGACCGGACGACGCGTCGTGGTGGGCCGACACCTCGGTCGATTCGGCGACAAGGACTCGATCGCTCCGCTGGCCGCCTACCTGGCCGACCCACTGGACACCACCGCACTGGTGGTGGTCTGGGAGAAGGGCTTGGCCCCGGTCCAACAACGACTCAACCAGGTGCCCAAGTCGCTCCTGGCGGCCATCGACGAGGCCGGCGGCGAGGTGCGGAAGACCTCGGTGGGTCGGGGTCGGGAGGCCCAACAGTGGCTGGACGACCGACTCGACGAGGCCCCCGTGGCCCTCGACCGGCCGGCCCGGGCCCTGATGGTCCGACGCCTGGGCGAGGACCGTTCGACGGTGGTTCCTCTGCTGGAGACCCTGGCAGCGGTGTTCGGTCCNGGCGCCGAGGTGGGCGCCGACGACGTGGCNCCGTTCCTNCGCNACGGCGGGGACGTCGCCCCGTGGGATCTCACCGACGCCATCGACGCNGGNGACGTGGCCAAGGCCCTGGACTGCCTGACCCGCATGATGGCGGCCGGTGGGCGGCACCCGNTGGCCATCCTCTCGTCACTCCACGGGCACTACGGGCGCCTGCTGCGCCTCGACGGGTCGGGNATACGCGACGAGAAGGGCGCGGCCGANGCCCTGGGCATCAAGGGGTTTCCGGCCAAGAAGGCCCTCCAGGCCTCGAGGAAACTCGGTGGGGACCGGATCGCCCGGGCCGTCCGGCTGTTGAGCGACGCCGACCTGGACCTACGGGGACGCTCGGCGTGGCCNCAGGAACTGGTGGTGGAGGTGCTGGTGGCACGCCTGGCGAGCCTGTCCCGACGCTGACTCCGTCGGGAGGAACCACCTGGCAAGCCAGACTCAGCCGGCGAGCTGGTCGAGGCGCTTCTGCAGGCGCGACTTGCGGCGGGCCGCGGTGTTGGGATGCAGCACGCCCTGGTCGGCGGCCTTGTCGATCNGCTTCATGGCGGCGGCAGCGGCCTCGGCCAGGCCCTCGCCGGACTCGGCCGCCTCCATNGCNTTNCGGGTGCGNGTCTTNAGTTCGGTCCGCACGGCCTTGTTGCGCAGGCGGCGNGTCTCGTTCTGGCGGTTCCGCTTGATCTGGCTCTTGATGTTCGCCACGGGGATGGTCCCTNGTTGTTCTCGTCTCGCTTCCCGGCCGGGACACTNCGCCACCNGNCGGGGTCCGGTCCTCGGACCGGCACGGTGGACGATTCTACCGCCGGTACCGTCCTGACCGGCATGGACCTCGCGCGGCTTCGCAACACCTCGATCATCGCCCACATCGACCACGGCAAGTCCACGCTGGCCGATCGGATGCTGGAGCTCTGCGGAGCAGTTGACCCCCGAGAGATGCGGGCCCAGTACCTGGACTCCATGGACCTGGAGAGGGAGCGAGGTATCACCATCAAGCTGCAGAGCGTCCGACTGGACTGGAACGACGCCGTGATCAACCTGATCGACACCCCCGGCCACGTCGACTTCGGCTACGAGGTCAGCCGGTCACTAGCCGCCTGCGAGGGCGTGATCCTCGTCGTCGACGCCGCCCAGGGCATCGAGGCTCAGACGCTGGCCAACTGCTACCTGGCGCTGGAGAACGACCTGGAGATCGTGGCCGCCCTCAACAAGATCGACCTGCCGGCGGCCGAGCCCGACCGGTACGCCGAGGAGATCGAGCAGGTTCTGGGCATCCCCGCCGAGGAGGTGCTCCANATCAGNGCCAAGACGGGGGAGGGGGTGGCCGAGNTNCTCGACGCCGTGGTTGAGCGNACCCCGCCGCCGGTCGGTGATCCCGACGCCCCGCTGCAGGCNTTGGTCTTCGACAGCCACTTCGACCAGTACCGCGGCGTGGTGTCGTCCATCCGGGTCGTNAACGGNCGNCTCGGCACCGGGGACGTCCTCCGNTTCATGCAGGCCGGCGCCGTCCANGAGGTGGACGAGATTGGCGTGCGCCGCCCCGACCCGACGCCGGTCTCCGAACTGGGCCCCGGTGAGGTGGGCTACCTGNTGGCCGGGATCAAGGACGTGGGTGAGGCCCGGTCCGGCGAGACGGTGACCACCAGTCGCCGCGGCTCCGACGATGTCCTCGAGGGCTACCGCGAGCCGCAGCCCATGGTGTTCAGCGGCCTGTATCCGATCGACGGCGACGAGTTCAACGACCTGCGTGAGGCGTTGGAGAAGCTCCGGCTCAACGACTCGAGCTTCACTTACGAGCCGGAGACGTCGGGCGCCCTCGGCTTCGGGTTTCGGTGCGGCTTCCTCGGCCTGCTCCATATGGAGATCGTGCGGGAGCGTCTGGAGCGGGAGTTCGGCCTGAGTCTCATCACCACCGCTCCGTCGGTGGAGTATCGGGTGACCCGCACCGATGGCCAGGTGCTGGAGATCGACAACCCGTGCGACCTGCCGTCGGGCGCCGAGACCGACCACATCGAGGAGCCCTTCCTGCTGGCCACGGTCATTACGCCGACCGACTTCACCGGCACGCTCATGGAGCTCTGTCAGGAACGCCGCGGCGAGCTGGAGGGACTCACCTACCTGTCGCCNGAGNGNGTGGAGTTGAAGTACCACCTGCCGCTGGCCGANGTGGTCATTGACTTCTTCGACCAGATGAAGAGCCGCACCCAGGGCTACGCCAGCCTCGACTACGAGCCTGAGGGATACCGGCGCTCCGACCTGGTGCGGGTCGACATCCTGCTGCACGGCGAGCCGGTCGACGCTTTCTCCACCGTGGTCCACCGNAACTCGGCCGATGTGTACGGCCGGAAGATGACGGCCAAGCTCAAGGAGCTNATTCCGCGCCAGCAGTTCGAGGTGCCCATCCAGGCGGCCATCGGCGGCCGGGTCATCTCCCGGGAGACTGTGCGGGCNTTTCGCAAGGANGNGACGGCCAAGCTCTACGGCGGCGACATCACCCGGAAGCGGAANCTGCTGGAGAAGCAGAAAGAAGGNAAGAAGAAGATGAAGTCCATCGGGCGCGTCGACGTGCCCCAGGAGGCCTTCATCTCCGCNCTCAAGCTGGANGACTGATTCNTCCGGCNCCCGGNGGAGCCCGTNCCGCGACCANCCGGCCGGGCGGGNGCCCGCCGGTAGCATCGGGANCGTGTTGGAGGACCGGAAGGCAGCCATCCTGAGCGCGGTGGTCGAGGAGTACATCCAGACNGCNCAGCCCGTCGGTTCGGCCCGTGTCGCCGCGGCAGACGAGGTCGGCGTNTCGTCGGCCACNGTCCGCAACGAGTTGGTNGCCCTCGAGGAGCAGGGCTACCTGGCCCAGCCCCACACTTCGGCCGGCCGGATCCCCACCGAGAAGGGCTACCGGTTCTTCGTCGACCACCTTGACGGTACCCGGGCCCTCGACCCGGCCGACCGCGACCAGGTCCAGGCGTTCTTCCGTCGCTCGCACCGCGAGATGGAGCAGATGCTGGCCGACACCTCCAGTCTCCTGGCCGACCTGACGGGAAGCGCGGCCGTCGTGTTGGCGCCCGACCGCGACCATCAGGAGGTCCGCTCCGTCCAGCTGGTCGGTCTGGCCGACGACCTAGCCCTGCTGGTCCTCGTCATGGCCAACGGGACCGTCGAGAAGCACACCCTGGAGCTGGTCGGCTCGGCCGCCGGGCCCGCCGAGGCCACTCTGGCCGTGGCCGCCGCCCACCTGTCCGGGGCGCTAATCGGCCGCAGCCTGTCCACGGCGGTCGACATCCCAGTGACCGGCGACGAGGCCGTAGACGCTGTGCTGGTCACCGTGGCCACCGTCCTGTCCGCTCGCACCGAAGCCGGCGACCTGGCATGGGTCGGAGGCACCGCCCAGATGGCGTCGGCTTTCTCCGAGGTCGAGCGGGTCCGCCAGGTTCTCGACGTCCTGGAGCGCCAGTTCATCGTGGTCAGCCTGATCCGCGACGTCATTGACCGGGGCCTCAGCGTGGCCATCGGCTCGGAGACCGGCGTGGAGCCCCTCTCCGACTGCTCGTTGGTCGTCGCCCCCTATGAGATCGACGGCGAGGCCGCCGGATCAATCGGCGTGCTCGGTCCCACCCGCATGGACTACTCGCAGGCNCTGGCCACCGTGGCCGTCGTCGGCCGTCGCCTCGGCGACCGACTGACCGAGGGCTGAGACGGTGGCCGAGCGCGACCACTACGAGGTCCTGGGCGTGTCCCGTGACGCCTTGCCCGACGAGATCAAGAAGGCGTACCGACGCCTCGCCCGCCAGCACCACCCCGACGCCAACCACGGNGCCGACGCTGCGGGCGCCGAGGTCGAATTCAAGGCGGTGGCCGCCGCCTACGAGGTGCTATCGGACCCGGAGCGACGAGCCCGCTACGACCGCTTCGGCCACGANGCATCCGGCCGTGGGGCCGGCGACCCGTTCGGCGGGTTCGGCGACATCTTCGAGACATTCTTCGGCGGCTCACCCTTCGGTGGTGGAGGGGGCGGCCGGCGCCGGGCCGGACCGACGCCCGGTGAGGACCTGGAGACCACCCTCGAGGTCGACTTCACCTCTGCTGTGTTCGGCTCCGAGGAGGAGGTCTCGGTGCGGACCGCCGTGGCCTGCGGGGACTGCGAGGCCACCGGAGCGGCGCCCGGATCGGGCGGGCCGGAGGCCTGTGGTGGGTGCGGGGGGACCGGTCAGGTCCAGCGGGTGCGCCAATCGATGCTTGGCCAGATGGTCACCGCCACGGCGTGTCCGACGTGCTCGGGCCGCGGGCAGGTCGTGCCCGATCCGTGCCGGGCTTGCCACGGCGAGGGGCGGGTGGTCGAGGACAGATCGTTCACCGTCACTGTGCGGGCCGGCGTCGACGAGGGCACCACGTTGCGCCTCACCGGTCGGGGCGCGGTCGGGCCCCGGGGTGGGCCGGCCGGTGACCTGTACGTGCGCGTCCGGGTGCGACCTCACCCCGTGTTCGAGCGGCACGGCCCTGACCTGCTGCACCGCCTCGAGGTGCCGATGACCCAGGCGGCGCTGGGCGTGGTGCTCGACTACGAGACGCTCGACGGCACCGAGGAACTGCATATCCCCCGGGGGACCCGCACCGGCGAGGTCTTCCGGTTCCGCGGGCGGGGCGTGCCCCATCTGGAGGGACGGGGTCGGGGCGACCTGGTGATCGAGGTGGTGGTGGCCACCCCCGACGACCTAACCGACGAGGCCGAGCGGCTGTTGCGCGAGTTGGCCGACGAACGGGACGAGGTGGTCACCGAGCCCGACGAGGGCCTTATCTCCCGATTCCGCTCGGCCTTCAAGTAGGCGGACCGGTGGGCGACCGGGGGAGTGGTCCCGTGTCTGGAACCGCTCCCGACGGCCGGGGCGGGCCGCACGCCTTCGTGGCCGACCTGACTGCCCCCCTGCTCGACGAGGCCGACCACCACCACTTGGCACGGGTGCTGCGCCTGCGCGACGGCGACGCGATGACCCTGGGCGACGGACGGGGTGCTTGGCGGTCGGCCCGCTTTCGCCTCGACCCGGGCATGGGGCCCGAAGCGGCTGGCGAGGTCGTCGAGGTGGCCGCCCCGGAACGGCCGGTGACCGTGGCCTTCTCGCTGATCAAGGGTGGTCGTCCCGAGCTGGTGGTCCAGAAGCTCACCGAGCTGGGGGTGGACCAGATCCTTCCCCTGGCCGCCGAGCGGTCGGTGGTCCGCTGGGACGACACCAAGGCAGTGGCCAACCTTGGGCGGTTTCGGCGGGTGGCGCGCGAAGCTGCCATGCAGTCCCGGCGGGTCCACCTCCCGGAGGTGTTGGCCCTGGGTGAACCGGCAGACGTGGCGGATGGCCCGGCCGTGGCCTTGGCCGAATCGGGCGGCGAGCCCTTGGGGGCACCCGGCGCCGGTCCGGTCGACGTGGTGCTGGTCGGGCCCGAGGGCGGCTGGACCGACGACGAGTTGGCGGGTCGACGCACCGTCGGCCTGGGGTCCACGGTGCTGCGGGCCGAGACGGCGGCCATCGCCGCGGGGACCCTTCTGGTCGCCCTGCGCGACGGTCGTCTGACGGCCCAGTCTTGAGCGGGGCCCGACCTAGACCCGTTGCAAACCGCGGAGCGCGGTCGCTACCGTCACGTCCCGTGGTCACGTCTCCCGCCGCCTCCGACGACGACTACAGCCTCCGCCTCGGTGAGCGAATCCGAGCCATCCGCCGCCAGAAGCGCCTGTCGCTCCAGGACGTGGAGGCTCGTTCCGAGTCGGAGTTCAAGGCCTCGGTACTCGGGGCCTACGAGCGAGGCGAACGCGCCGTGTCGGCCCCGCGCCTCCACCGCCTGGCCGAGTTCTACGACGTACCCGTCAACCAACTCCTCCCGGTGGGCGCCGGCGACGAGCCGACCGAGTCGGGGACCGCCGAACCGCCAGCCTGGGTCCCCGGCCAGAAGGTGGTCATCGACTTGGTGGCCCTGGCCGACGTGGAGGGGCCCGAGGTCGAACTGATCCGCCGCTACCTGGGGATCATCCAGGTCAAGCGCCAGGACTTCAACGGCCGCGTCCTGACCATCCGCCAGGACGACCTCCAGGCGCTGGCCGCCATCCTGGGCGCCGGGGTGGACGACGCCGCACCGGCGCTCGCCGAACGCGGCCTGCTGCGCCCGCCGGCCGTCCCCTGAAGGGGTCCCGACCGGCCCGCCGACGACCCGGTGGTACACCCTCGGGCGCCGGGGCCGACCGGTAGCCTCCGACGACGATGAGCGTGTTCTCGCGCGTCCTGCGCAGTGGTGAGGGGAAGAAGGTCAAGGCTCTCGAGGCCATCGTCCCCGACATCAACGCCCTCAGCGACGCCACCGCAGCACTTTCCGACGACGCCCTGCGGGCCCGGACCGGTGAGTTCCGCCAGCGGCTCGACAATGGCGAGGACCTCGACGACCTCCTGGTGGAGGCGTTCGCCGTGGTCCGGGAGGCGGCCTGGCGGGTCCTCGGCCAGCGCCACTACGACGTCCAGCTCATGGGTGGGATGGCCCTGCACCTGGGGTGGGTGGCCGAGATGCGCACCGGTGAGGGCAAGACCCTGGTCAGCACCCTGCCCGCCTACCTCAACGGCCTTTCTGGCCGGGGCGTGCACCTGTGCACCGTCAACGACTACCTGGCCAGCCGCGACGCGGAGTGGATGGGCCAGCTCCACCGCTGGCTCGGCCTGACCGTCGGCCTCGTGGTGCCCGACGAACNCGACCGGGCCGCCAAGCGGGCCGCCTACGCGGCCGACATCACNTACGGCACCAACAACGAGCTGGGCTTCGACTACCTGCGCGACAACATGGCTATGGCCGACGCGGACAAGGCCCAGCGGNGACACGCCTTCTGCATCGTGGACGAGGTCGACTCGATCCTCATCGACGAGGCCCGCACGCCGCTCATCATCAGCGGACGCCTCGCCGAGGCCGCGGCGCTCTACCAGCGGTTCGCTTCGGTGGTCCGTGGTCTGGACCGGGAGCGCCACTACGAGGTCGACGAGGAGAAGGGGATCATCGCTCCGACCGAGGACGGGGTGCACGCCGTCGAAGCCGCCCTCGGCGTGGACAACCTCTACGACCAGGTGTCGGCCAACCTGGTCCATCAGTTCCATGCCGCGCTGAAGGCCAAGGAACTCTACAAGCGCGACAAGGACTACATCGTGGTCGACGGCGAGGTCCGCATCGTCGATGAGTTCACCGGTCGGGTGCTCGAGGGGCGCCGCTGGTCGGACGGTATCCACCAGGCGGTGGAGGCCAAGGAGGGGGTGTCGATTCGCGAAGAGAACCAGACGCTGGCCACCATCACCCTCCAGAACTACTTCCGGCTCTACGAGAAGCTGGCCGGCATGACCGGGACCGCCGAGACCGAGGCGGCCGAGTTGGCCGGNATCTACGGCCTCCAGGTGGTNCCCATCCCNACNAANCGGCCGCTAGTCCGNAAGGACCAGAGCGACCTGATCTTCAAGACCGAGGCCGGCAAGTTCGCCGCCGTGGTCGAGGACATCGTCGANCGACGTGACGCCGGCCAGCCGGTGCTNGTGGGCACGGTCAGCGTCGAGAACTCCGAGCGGCTGTCCCGNGANCTCGAAAAGCGGGGGGTGGACCACGAGGTNCTCAACGCCAAGCAGCACTTCCGGGAGGCCGAGGTGGTGGCTCAGGCCGGCCGACCTGGAGCGGTCACCGTGGCCACCAACATGGCCGGTCGCGGCGTAGACATCCTGCTGGGCGGTAACCCGGAGAACCTGGCCGAGCGGGAGGCACGGGCCGACGGCCACGATCCGTCCACCCCCGAGGGCGAGGCGAAGGTAGTCGAGCTGGTGGCCCGCTTCGGGCCGGAGTGTGCGGCCCTGGGCGAGGAAGTCCGGGCCAACGGCGGGCTTTACGTGCTGGGTACCGAACGGCACGAGTCGCGCCGCATCGACAACCAGTTGCGGGGACGCAGCGGCCGCCAGGGCGACCCCGGCGAGAGCCGCTTCTACCTGTCGCTGGAGGACGAGCTGATGCGGCTGTTCGCCTCGGACACCATGCGCGGCGTCATGGACCGGGCACTCCCTGAAGACGTCCCCATCGAGTCGAAGATGGTCACCAAGGCCATCGAACGGGCCCAGACCACCGTCGAGCAGAAGAACGCCGAGGCTCGCAAGAACGTCCTCAAGTACGACGAGGTGATGAATGAGCAGCGCAACGTCATTTACCGACGGCGCGACGGCCTGCTTGGCGACGACGACCTACGCGACGAAGTGCTGGCTGCCCTTGGCACGGTGGTGGACGGTGCCATCGGGGCCTTTTGCGCCTCGGAGCTGCCCGAGGAGTGGGACCTCGACGGCCTGCGGGTGGAGCTCGACTCGTACTGGCCGCTGGGCGCCGCCCCAACCGAGGAGACCCCCGAGGACGGGGAGTTCGACGCCGCAGCGGCGGCCGAGGCGCTGTGGGCCACGGTGTCCGACGCCCGGTCCACCGACCAGCTCTATGACTTATTGACCGCCGACGGCCTGGCCGTCTTCGTGGCCCGCGAGGCCGAATTGGGCAGCGACGGCATGCGGGAGGTGGAGCGCCAGGTGATGCTGCGCATCATCGACCAGCGGTGGCGCGAGCACCTCTACGAGATGGATCACCTGCGGGAGGGCATCCACCTGCGGGCCATGGGCCAACGCGACCCGGCGACGGAGTGGAAGCGGGAGGGCTTCGAACTGTTCGGGCAGCTGGACGAGCTGATCGACCGCGACTTCCTGCGCTACGTGATGCGGATCCGTGTCACCACGGCCGAGGAGTCGGCACAGCCCTCCGAGGTCACGACCAGCGGTCCGGACGGGCCGGTGGGTGGAGCGGCGGCCGTCGCCGCGGCAGCTGGGGCCCCGGCCCGGGTCGAGGAGTCCACCCCGACCCCGCAGGCCACCAAGGTCAACACTGAGTGGGAGAAGACGCCCCGCAACGCCCCCTGTCCCTGCGGCTCGGGACGCAAGTTCAAGCAGTGCCACGGGGGCTGACATGCAGGACTTCGCCCCCGACCTGGCCGCACTGCGGGCCCGCCTCGACGAGGCCGCCGGCTACCTGCGCATCGACGAGCAGAAGCAGCGCCGCGACGCCCTTGAGGCCGAGATGGCCGACCCGGAGCTATGGAATGACCAGGACCGGGGACGCCGCGTCCAGAAGAACCTCGCTGCGGTGGTCGAGGATCTCGAGATGCACGCCGAGCTGACCGGGCGCCTCGAGGA
>PBUO01000036.1 GCA_002727895.1 Acidimicrobiaceae bacterium
CGGCCGCTCCACACGGGCTCAGGCCGGGCCGAGGACGATGCTGCCGTTGTGGCCGCCGAACCCGAACGAGTTCGACATGGAGATACCCGGCTCCCAGGGGGACGGAGCGCCCGAGACGATGTCGATGTCCGGCATCTCCGGGTCGGGCGTGGCGTAGCCGGCCGTCGGGGGGACCAGGCCCTTCTGCATGGCCAGGACCACGGCTACTGCCTCGATGGCGCCCGCCGCGCCCAGGGCGTGGCCGGTGATGCCCTTGGTCGAGGTCACCTTCGGGCCGTTGGCGCCGAACACCTCGGCCATGGCGACCGCCTCTGCCATGTCGTTCAGTGGTGTCGAGGTGCCGTGGGCGTTCACGTGGCGGACCTGCGAGGCGTCGACCTGGGCCTCCTCGAGGGCGAGGCGCATGCAGGTAATGGCGCCCACGCCACCGGGTGACGGGGCGGTGATGTGGTGGGCGTCGGCCGTGCTGGCGCCGCCCAGGACCTCGCCAAGGATGTTCGCTCCGCGGGCTTCGGCCATCTCCCACTCCTCGAGGCACAGGACGCCGGCGCCCTCGCCCATGACGAAGCCGTCGCGTTCGGCGTCGAACGGTCGGGAGATGCCGACTGACGAGAAGGCCGTCATGTTCGTGAAGCCGGCCACAGCGGCGTCCACGAAGGGGGCTTCGCTTCCACCGGCCAGAACCACGTCGCAGCGCCCGTGGGCGATGAGCCGGGCGGCGTTGGCCACCGCGTGGGTGCCCGCGGCACACGCCGTGCAGGTGTTCTCCGCAGGGCCCTGGAAGCCGTGCTTCATCGACACGGCGGCTGGAGCGGCGTTGGGCATCATCATGGGCACGAGGAACGGCGACACCCGGCGGGCGCCCTTCTCGGCCATGGCGAGGATCTGCTCCTCGAGGGTCTGGATGCCGCCGATGCCCGTGCCGATGAACACGCCCTTGCGGGACGGCTCGGCGGTCAGCGCGCCGGCCTGCTCGAGAGCCATGTCGGCCGCGGCGATGGCGAACTGGGTGCAGCGGTCGCTCCGGCGCACCTCTTTGGAGTTCTCGAAGTGGGGCGTGGGGTCGAAGTCGTGGACCAACCGGTCGCCCTCGGGTGCGGGCCCACATAGGCCGTCCCAGAACGCGTCGGCACCGACGCCGCAGGTGGCGACGACGCCCAGACCGGTGACGGCGACCCGACGCCGGGCCATCAGAGCTTGCCGGTGATGAGCTCGTAGGCGGCACCGATGGTGGTGATGCCCTCGAGTTCCTCCTCCTCGACGTTCACGCCGAACTCCTCCTCGAGGGCCATGACCAGCTCGACAAGGTCAAGGCTGTCGGCGTCGAGGTCGTCGGCGAAGGAGGCCTCGAGGGTGACCTGGTCGGCCTTCACGTCGAGGACTTCCACCGCGCACTGCTGGAACCGTTCGAAGTTGTCGTCGCTCACCGTGTGTCTCCGTTTCTGGGGTCTGGTCTGCGATCAGATCGGCTTCACCCTAGGGCGCATGGAAGGGAGCCGGGAAGGATTGTGGCGCAGGCACCCGGGGTGCCTGGGCGGCGCTCAGCCCATGAATGCTCAGCCCATGAAGAGGCCACCGTCTACCGGTAGTACGGCACCGGTGACGTAGCCGGCCGGCTCCGAGGCCAGGAAGGTGACCGCGGCGGCGATCTCGTCGACGCGGCCGAGACGGCCCAACGGCACGGCCTCGGCGTAGGACTGCTGCTGTTCCTCGGGCAGGGCGGCCAGCATGTCGGTGACGATCGGGCCGGGCGCCACCACGTTGACGGTGACATTGCGGCTGGCGAACTCCTTGGCCAGGGACCGGCCGAGGCCCACCAGACCGGCCTTGGAGGCGGCGTAGTTGGCCTGTCCAGTCTGGCCGACCCGCCCGGCAATGGACGACACCAGGATGATGCGCCCCCAGCGGCCCCTCATCATCCCCTTGACGGCCCGGCGGGCCGTGCGGAAGGCGCCGGTCAGGTTGGCGTCGAGAACACTGGTGAAGTCGTCGTCGGACATGCGAAGCACCAGGCCGTCGCGGGTGATGCCGGCGTTGGCCACCAGCACCTCGACCGGTCCGAGGGCCTCCTCGATGGCGGCGAACGCCGCGTCGACCTGGTCGGTGTCGGTAACGTCGCACGGCACGGCCAGCAGGCCTGCCGCGACGGCCTCCGGCGGGGCCTCGTTTCGGCAGGTGATGGCCACCCGGTGCCCGTCGCCGGCGAAGGCCAGGGCGCAGGCCAGGCCGATGCCCCGATTGCCGCCGGTGACCAGGACGGTCCGGCTGGTGGTAGCGGATTCGGTGGCGGTGTCACTCATGGGGGAGGCCTCCTGTGGTCGCGCGGGCCGTGCTACTGGATCGACTATTGGGCCCGAAGCCAGGCGATCGGCTTTGACGCGCTGACGCGCTCGGTGTCGACGGCCAGCCAGCCCATGAACTCACCGGCGAACGGCGAGTGGACCTCGGTGGTGCCGATGTGGCCCAGCAGGGCGCCAGCGGCCACCACCTGGCCGGGGCCGAGGCCGTCGACGGGAGTGAACACGCCGGTGGCCGGGCTGACCACCATGCGGTCAGTGGCGAAGAGGTGCTCGCCCTCNACCGNTCCGGCGGNCTCCTTGCCCTCGNCGGGANCNGGCGGGGCNAGCGCGTTNAGNAGGGCGTCGAGGTGGTTGGGCGTGTTGACGGTCAGGCGAGTGGCGTCCTTCAGGGTNCGCTTGACCAGGCCGGTNAGGACGTTGCCCGGGCCGAGCTCGACGAAGGTNGTGAAGCCCGCCTCCGAGAGAGTCTGGAGGCTCTGGTACCAGCGCACNGGGCTGCACAACTGGGCGTTCATCAATGCCCGCCAGGTGGCCGGGTNGTCGTGGGACGAGGCGTCCACGTTGGCCACCACGACGCCCTCGGGGACCCGAATCTCGGTGGCGTCGATGGCCGCCGAGAGGCGGTCGCGGGCCGGAGTCATGAACGGGGTGTGGAAGGCGCCGCTGACCTCCAGGCCAGTGGTCCGCTTGGCGCCTCGGTCCTTGGCAGCGTCGCCCGCCGCGGTCACCGCGTCGGGGGCGCCGGCGATGACCACCTGGCCGGGGGCGTTGTAGTTGGCCACCCACACGTCGCCGTCGATCGAGGCGCAGGCGTCGGCCACGTCGTCGTCGTCGAGGCCGAGCACGGCGGCCATGGTGCCGACCGGGTCCTGGGCGGCGACCTGCATAGCCTCGCCCCGTTCGACGACGAGCTTGACGGCGTCCCCGAAATCCAGGGCGCCTGAGGCGGTCAGCGCGCTGTACTCGCCGAGGCTGTGGCCGGCGTGCCCGGCGGCGTCGACGCCGAGGCGGGTGACNGCGTCGAGGATCACCATGCTGGTCACGAAGGTGGCCANCTGGGCGTTGCGGGTCTCGCGGAGTTCGTCGGCGTCGGCCTCGAGGAGGAGGTGGGCCACGTCGCGGCCGGCGGCCTCGGACGCCTCGTCGACCAGTTCCCACGCCTCGTGATCGGCCCATGCGACGCCCATGCCGGGCTGCTGCGATCCCTGGCCGGAGTAGGTGAAGGCGATCATCGGTCTCCTTGGAAGGGCGGGGAGGTACGTCCTCCGCCCGTGGACGCGGCCACGTGGGCCGAACGCACATGGTAGGTGCCCNGGAGGCGGGAACGATCCGGAGGGTCCGATCCACGTCGGGCTGCGGACGGTACGTCCCGGGGCCACCGGTAGGATCGGGTGGCGCGCCCGGGTGGCGGAATTGGCAGACGCGGGGGACTCAAAATCCTCTGGCCGCGAGGTCGTGCGGGTTCAAGTCCCGCCCCGGGCACATCTCTTTCTCCTTGAGACCTGTTGANGTTCGCCCCGAGTCGGGGGATGCTGGAAGCGGCGGGGNGGACCTGCCCGCCTGGCGAAAGGGAATGTGCATGGACCGGGAAACCAACCGGACGATGATGTCGGTGGCGGCGGGCAATATCAGGGCCCTCCTCTACTTCTACGCAGTGATCCACGGCGCACTGCTGGTGGTCCTTGGCGTCGGCGGGAGTGGCCTCGACGATTCGGGGATCCAGTTGGCCCTCGCTGCGTTGGCCGTCGTCAGCACCCTTTTCACCTTCGGTTTCGTGGACGATGCGATGCGGGACATGCACGCCTCGTGGATGGATGTGCCCGAGGAGGACCTCGGCTCGCACGTGGCCAAGCGGCGAGAATCCTTCCGGAGCCTGACGCCCTACCGCGCCGTCAACCCAGTGATGTTCGGTCTTGTCCTCGTTGCGGAACTGCTGGCCATCTACTGATCGAATCGGGGGGTGGCGGACGCCCCGCTAGTCAGTGGCCGGTGGCGGCCCCGACCCGCTCCTCGATGAACGCCCGGAGTGGCTCCAGGTCGACGGCTGAGCAACTGAGGCGCCACGTCCACGCCGTGGCCACCACCCGGTCCGGCAACTCGGGGNGCCCNGGCACCACCAGGACGTNGGGACCCGCCAACGCGCTGATCTCGTCGGGAACGGNGGNACGGGCGTCCATCTGGACGACCACCCCTCCCGCCTCCAGGAAGGCGACCTGGTCGAGTTNGTCNACCGGCGCGTCCCGGAGGCCGCCCTCTGGCGCCACGCTCCGGTGCGGACCCGACGTNGGTGCCGCCGAGTCCCAGATCAGGCNGGTGTCGTCCAGCACGTGGAGGCCTGAGGCCGGNTCGGGCGGCTCCTGACGGGGGACGTCGCACGCCGCTCCATCNCTGCCGCAGGCTGCCAGCACGCCGGCNACCANNACGGCGACGGCACCGCAGGCGAGGNGTAGTCGACGGGTCACCGGCCCAGCCTGCCAGCCGAATACCCGCTCCGGGNCGTCCTTGGGCGTTCCNCGCGCCCCTCGTACACTGGCNGACCCCATGGCACGACCGGTGATCGAACGACGGCTGACCGAGGTCGGCGAGCGGCTCTCCCGCCTGCGCTCCGACCTCGCCGTGGCCGAGGAGCAGTTGGCCCACCTGATGGCNGACGCCGACGACGCCCGCGTCCGCTCGCTCGTGTCGGAGACCGCNCTGTCGGAGCGGGCCCACCGGGGNGCCGAGCGCCACGCCCGGGCCATGGAACGCCATCGCGACGACCTGTTGGCCGAGATCGCCCGCCTGGAGTCCACCCANGACGACCTCCTCGACCGCCTCACCGCCGATGCCTGACCAGGCGNTCCCTGACGAGGCCGCACCGCAAGACGACGCCCCGCCGACGCCTCCGAAGGTGNNGGTCGTGCTGGCCGAGGACGAGGCCATTGTCCGCCTCGACCTGAAGGAGACCCTCGAGGAGGAGGGATATGAGGTGGTCGGCGACACTGGCCGCGGCGACCACGCCGTCGACCTGGTGGCCGAACTCGACCCCGACGTGGTCATCCTCGACGTCCGCATGCCGGGCCTCGACGGCATCGAGGCGGCGTCGCGCATCGCCGCCTCGCACGACGCCGCGGTGGTCGTCCTCACCGCCTACAGCCAGCGTGACCTCGTCGACCGGGCCATCGAGGCCGGGGCGCTGGCCTACCTGGTCAAGCCGTTCCAGCGGTCCGAGCTGGTGCCGGCGGTTGAGGTTGCCCGGGCCCGCCACCGCGAAATGCGGGCCCTGACCGACCAGGCCCGCACGCTGGCCGACCGCCTCGAGGCCCGCAAGGTCATCGACCGGGCCAAGGGGGTACTGATCGACGAGGCCGGCCTGACCGAGTCCGACGCCTTCCGATTCCTGCAAACCACCGCCATGTCCTCCCGATCGTCCATGGCCGACGTAGCTCACCTCGTCCTCGACGAGAGGCTGCGCCCCACCTGATCCAGGCGGCTGCCCGCCGCTGTCAGAGCCGACCGGTAAGGTCGCCACGGTGCCTGGACTCTTCCTCCTCGACGGGAATTCGCTGACCTACCGGGCGTTCTTCGCCATCCCGCGCGACATGGTCACGCGGACCGGCCAGGAGACGAACGCCGTCTTCGGCTTCACCCAGATGCTGGCCACGCTGATGCGCGAGCACCAGCCCGACGGCATCGCCGTGGCCTTCGACCTGCCCGGCGGTACTTTCCGCCACGAGCGGCTCCCGTCGTACAAGGCGAACCGGGAGAAGCAGGAGGACAGCCTCTACCAGCAACTGGACCTGGTCCGGGAGCTGGTTGACGCCCTCGGGTTCCCGGTGGCCACCGCTGAGGGCTATGAAGCCGACGACGTGATTGCCACCCTGGCCACCGCGGCCCGCGACGTCGGCCGGGACGTCACCATCGTCACCGGCGACCGCGATAGCTACCAACTGGTCGAAGACCCTCACGTGAAGGTCCTCTACAACAAGCGGGGCATGTCGGACTACGCCCTCTACGACGAGGCTGGAATCGCCGAGCGCACCGGCGTCACCCCGGCCGACTACGTGGCCTACGCTGCTCTGCGGGGCGACCCGTCGGACAACCTGCCCGGCGTGCCCGGGGTCGGGGAGAAGACTGCGGCCAAGCTGGTCAACGCCTACGGGGGCCTCGACGGCATCTTCGCGGCGGTCGACGACCAGACGCCGAAACTGCGGGAGAACCTGGCCCTCCACGAGGCCGCCGCCCGGACCAACGAGGACCTCATGGTGCTGGTCCGCGACGTGCCCCTCGACGTCGGCCTTGACGACGTGGCCGCCGGGTCGGTCGACGTGGAGCGGGCCGGCGGGCTGCTCGAGGTCCTCGAGCTGACCCGGGCCCGCGAGCGCCTCGGCGCCCTGCTAGGCGTCGACTTCTCCGACGGCGACAGGGGAGCGGCCGACGGTCCGCCCACCGGACCGCTCGACGTCAAGATGCTCCAGTTGACCGACGCCGCCGGGATCGCCGCGGTGGCCGATGGGGCCACCGGCCCGCTCGGCGTGGCCACCGTGGAACGACCGCCGTCCGGCGACGCCGGCCCCGAACTGGGTGACGGCCTCGCCCTGTCCGACGGCGACCACGGTTGGTGGGTGCCCGCCATCCTCCTCGACAGTGACGCCTGCCGGGACGCCCTGNTCGCCGTGGTCGGTCCCGACGGCCCCGGCCTCGTCGCCCACGACGCCAAGCCGCTGCTCCGGGCCCTGCTGCGTCGTGGCGTCGACGACGTGGCGCTGGTGCTCGACACCGCCCTGGCCGGTTACCTACTCGACCCGGCCGACGCCACCTACGACCTCAAAGTCCTCCTGGAGCGCCACGCACAACGGGTCCTACCGGCCACCGGCCCGCCGGAGGGCCAGCTCGACCTGACCGGCGAGATCGCCGACCCGGCCGTCGAGGCCGGCCATCGGGCCGCTGCTGCGGCAGTGCTGCGTGGACCGCTGCTCGAGGCGATGGAGGCTCAGGGCCTAGTGGCACTCAACGACGAACTAGAGGTGCCGCTGGTGGCCGTGTTGGCCCGCATGGAGGAACTCGGGGTCGGCGTCGACGTGGCCGAGCTGACCCGCCTGCGCGACGAGCTCACCGCCGAGTGNGATCGCNTGCGANCCGCCGTCCACGAGGCGGCCGGCGAGGAGTTCAACGTCAACTCCACCAAGCAACTCCGGGAGGTCCTGTTCGACCGACTGGGCCTCACTCCCGGCAAGAAGACCAAGACCGGCTACTCCACCGATGCCGCCACCCTGGAACGCCTCCGCGACGACCATCCCGTGGTGGAGCGCCTGCTGGCCTATCGCGAGGTCGAGAAGCTGCGCTCCACCTANGGAGAAGGCNTACTNGGCGAGGTCGGCCCCGGCGACCGCATCCGGGCCACCTTCAACCAGACGGTGGCCCGCACGGGCCGCCTCAGCTCCGATGCTCCCAACCTGCACAACATCCCGGTCCGCACCGAGGCCGGACGGGCCTTCCGCCGGGCCTTCGTGCCGTCCGACGGCCGGGTGCTGCTAGTGGCCGACTACAACCAGATCGAACTTCGCTGCATCGCCCACCTGGCCGACGACCCGGGGCTCATCGCGGCGTTCGAGGCCGGCGACGACATCCACACGGCCGTGGCCGCCCGCACCTGGCACCTCGAACCAGACGACGTCACCCCGGAGGTTCGCAACCGAGCGAAGATGGTTGCCTACGGGCTGGCCTACGGCATGGAGGCCTACGGGTTGTCCCAGCGCCTCGGCTGCCCGGTCGACGAGGCCGCCGAGATCCTCGAGTCGTACTTCTCCGCCTTCCCGGNAGTCCGCGACTACATGGACCGCANCGTCGANGAGGCCCGTCGCCGCGGCTACACCGAGACCCTGTTCGGCCGCCGCCGCCGCATCCCCGAGTTGTCGTCGCCCAACTTCAACGTCCGGCAGGCCGGCGAGCGCCAGGCCATGAACGCCGGCATCCAGGGCCTGGCGGCCGACGTCTTCAAGGTGGCCCTCATCCGGATCGACGAACGCCTGCGGATCGACGGATCGGCGTCGAACCTCGTCCTGCAGGTCCACGACGAGGTGATCCTTGAGGTCCCGTCCGACGAGCTGGCCGATGTGGAGGCCATGGTCCGGACCGAGATGGGCGGCGCCTACGAGCTGAAGGTGGAGTTGGCCGTGGAACTGGCCACCGGCGCCACCTGGGCCGACGCCAAGGGATGACCGAGGCCGAAGCGGACGGGGACCCGTCGGGCCACTGGTTCGAGGCGGTGGCCGACCACCTCGGCGAGGCCTACCTGCGGTACTCGTTCACCTACGGTACCGTCCGGGAGGTCGACGTACTGGTCGACGTCCTCGACCTGGAGCCTGGGATGCGGGTGCTGGACGTGGGCTGCGGCCCGGGTCGCCACGCCCACGAGTTGGCCCGGCGGGGGATCGGGGCGGTGGGCCTCGACATCTCGGAAGCCTTCGTCGACCTGGCCCGACGTGACGCCCCNCCCGGCGNCTCGTTCGTCCACGGCGANGCCCGCACNATGGCCTTCGAGGCCGAGTTCGANGCTGCCATCTCGCTCTGTCAGGGCGCCTTCGGTCTGGCCGGCGGTCCCGGAGCGCAGACCGCACCGTTNGACCCTGACGGGGCCATTTTGGAGCGGATCGCTGCNGCGGTGCGGCCTGGCGGCAAGGTGGCCCTCAGCGCCTTCTCGGCCTACTTCCAGGTTCGGTTCCTGGAGGCCACCGACAACTTCGACGCCGACCGGGGCGTGAACCGGGAGNACACNGTGCTCCTCGACGTCGACGGCGTCGAGGCCCCGTCGCAGCTGTGGACGACGTGCTTCACGCCTCGTGAGCTGCGCCTACTTGCCGACCGGGCAGGACTCGACGTCCTTGAGGTCCGCTCGGTGACCCCCGGCGACTACGCCGAACGTCCACCGGACCTCGACCACCCCGAGTTCCTGCTGGTCGGGCGCCGCCGGGGCTGAAACCCCGTCCCGACGGGGTTCCCGNGNGGCCCCGGTAGGCTTTCCCGGTCCGATCCGTGGTAGCCGTGCGCCCCACGACGGAGTAGTCAGCACCTGTCCTGTCCATCGATGACCCATCCGACGAGAAGAAGATCCGTGTCCGANACCCTCACCGCCCCCTCCGCCCTCGACTCNCCGCCCATGGGGACCTTCGACGANAGCGGGGAGTACACCCCCCGTCCGATCACCGAGAACGATCTCGGTTCCCTCAGCCTCGACGAGGCCTANTCGGCGACCATGGTCGACGTCCAGAACGGCCAGCTGGTCGAGGGCACCGTCGTCCGGGTCGACAAGGACGAGGTCCTGCTGGACATCGGCTACAAGTCGGAGGGCGTGATCCCGCCCCGTGAGCTGTCGATCCGCAACGGCGTCGACCCCAACGAGATCGTCACCGTCGGCGAAAAGGTCGAGGCCGTCGTCCTGCAGCGCGAGGACAAGGAGGGTCGCCTGGTCCTGTCCAAGAAGCGGGCCCAGTACGAGCGGGCCTGGGGCAAGATCGAGGAGATCAAGGAGGGCGACGGNATGGTGTCCGGCGCCGTCATCGAAGTCGTCAAGGGCGGNCTGATCGTCGACATNGGCCTACGCGGCTTCCTGCCCGCNTCGCTCGTCGAGCTCCGTCGGGTCCGCGACCTGCAGCCGTACATCGGCACCACGATCGACGCCAAGATCATCGAGCTGGATAAGAACCGCAACAACGTGGTCCTATCCCGCCGTGCCTGGCTGGAGGAGACCCAGAAGGAGCAGCGCGAGGAGTTCCTCCACGACCTGCGTCCCGGCGAGGTCCGCAAGGGCGTCGTGTCCAGCGTGGTCAACTTCGGCGCATTCGTCGACCTGGGCGGCATGGACGGCCTGGTCCACGTCTCAGAGCTGTCGTGGAAGCACATCGACCACCCCGGCTCCGTCGTGTCGGTGGGCGATGAGATCGAGGTGCAGGTCCTCGAGGTGGACCTGTCTCGCGAGCGCATCAGCCTCTCGCTGAAGGCCACCCAGCAGGATCCGTGGCAGGAGTTCGCCGGAGCCCACCAGGTGGGCGAGCTGGTGTACGGCCGGGTCACCAAGCTGGTGCCGTTCGGCTCGTTCGTCCAGGTGGGTGACGGGATCGAGGGCCTGGTTCACATCTCCGAGATGTCGGCCCACCACGTCGANCTGCCAGAGCAGGTCGTCACCCCGGGCGAGGAGTTGTGGGTCAAGATCATCGATCTCGACCTTCAGCGCCGTCGGATCAGCCTGTCGATCAAGCAGGCCGCCGAGGGCGGCACCGTGGCCGCCGAGTACCAGGAGCACTTCGGCGAGCACGCCTACGATGACGAGGGCAACTACATCGGTGGCGAGTCGTCCGAGGGTCAGGAGGCCTGGGCCGAGCTGTACGGCGAGGAGGGCGAGCCCGCAGAGGCTGCTGCCGAGGAGGCCGCTCCCGTGGAGGCCGCTCCCGTGGAGGCCGCTGCCGACGAGGTGTCGGCCGAGGAGATGCCCGCCGAGGAGAGCCTCGAGGCCTGACCGGCCCGACGGCCGGAACCCACGGGGCCCGGACGGGCGGCCATGCTCGAGATCGGCCTGACCGGGGGCATCGGCTCCGGGAAGTCCACCGTCGCCGCGCTCCTCATGGCACGCGGGGCTGTGCTGCTCGACGCCGACGCCATCGTGCGCGAGGTGCAGCAGCCCGGCGCCCCGGTGTTCGCTGCCATGGTGGAACGTTGGGGCGACGACATCGTGGCCGCCGACGGCACCCTCGACCGCCAGGCGGTGGCCGACCGGGTGTTCGGCGACCCCGACGAACTGGCGGCGCTCAACGCAATCGTCCACCCGGCGGTGGGCGACGAGATGACCCGTCGCCGCGCTGAACTGGCCAACACCGACGCCACCGTCGTTCTGGACATTCCCTTGCTGGTGGAGTCGGGACACGAGGGCCTCGGCGGGATCATCGTGGTCGATGTCGACCCCGAGGTGGCCGTGGAGCGTCTGGTGGCCCATCGGGGCTTCGCCGAGCAGGACGCCCGCGACCGGATCCGCCGCCAGGCGTCCCGGGAGGACCGCCTGGTCCGGGCCGACGTGGTGGTCGACAACTCCGGCACCCTGGAGGACCTGGAGGACGAGGTGGATCGGGCCTGGGCCTGGGTCCGGACACTGGACCGGCCGCCGCTGGACCGGGAGGTCACCCGCATCAGCAGCCGAGTCGAGCGGGATCCCGGCGACGCCGAAGCCTGACCCCGGCCCCGGAGGCCGTCAGGGGTGGTCGCTACGCTCGGTGATATGACCGACGAGGCAGGAGCCGGGCAGGTCGTCGGCGAGGTGGGCACCGGGCGCGGCCGTCCCTTCCGGGTCGAGGCGCCGTTCGCGCCGGCCGGCGACCAGCCGAAGGCGATCGAGGAGCTGGCCGACGGCATCGAGGGCGGCGAGCGATTCCAGACCCTGCTCGGCATCACCGGCAGCGGCAAGAGCGCCACCATCGCTTGGACCATCGAGAAAGTGCAGCGTCCCACGCTGGTCATCGCCCCGAACAAGGCCCTGGCTGCCCAACTGGCCAACGAACTCCGGGAGTTCTTCCCCGACAACCGGGTCGAGTACTTCGTCTCCTACTACGACTACTACCAACCCGAGGCGTACCTCCCGACCTCGGACACCTTCATCGAGAAGGACTCGTCGGTGAACGACGAGATCGACCGGCTTCGCCACTCGGCAACGGCCTCGCTGCTGACCCGCCGCGACACCATCGTGGTGGCCTCGGTGTCGTGCATCTACGGCCTCGGCTCGCCCGAGCACTACGAGGGCCAGTTGCTGGTCCTCGAGGTCGGCCAGGAGATCGACCACCGGGCCACCCTCGGACGCCTGATCGACCTGCACTACGAGCGCAACGACATGGTGCTGGGCCGGGGCAAGTTCCGGGTCAAGGGCGACACGCTGGAGGTCCACCCGGCCTACGAGGAGACGGCGTTCCGCATCTCGCTGTTCGGTGACGAGGTGGAGGCCATCACCGAGGTGGATCCGCTGACCGGCGAGCACCTCCGCAGCCTCGACGACCTGGTCGTCTTCCCGGCCACCCACTACATGGCCGATGCCGAGAACATCCGGCGGGCCATCGGCGGCATCGAGGCCGAGCTGACCGAACGCCTCCAGTGGTTCGAGGCCCGACAGGGACTGCTGGAGGCACAGCGCCTGCGGATGCGCACCGAGCACGACCTAGAGATGCTCGGCGAGCTGGGCTATTGCAACGGCGTCGAGAACTACTCCATGCACCTCGACGGTCGCACATACGGCGAGCGGCCCTACACGCTGCTCGACTACTTCCCCGACGACTTCCTCGTCGTGCTCGACGAGTCGCACGTGGCCGTCCCGCAACTGCACGGCCAGTACGCCGGCGACCGGTCCCGCAAGGAGACGCTCATCGAGCACGGCTTCCGGTTGCCGTCGGCGGCCGACAATCGGCCGCTCACCTTCGACGAGTTCACTGGCCGGGTCGGCCAGGTGGTGTTTCTGTCGGCCACCCCCGGTGACTGGGAGCTCGAGAACAGCAGCCGGGTCGTCGAGCAGATCGTGCGCCCCACCGGCCTCGTCGACCCCGAGGTGGTGGTACGACCCACCAAGGGTCAGATCGACGACCTGCAGGAGATGATCGCCGGGCGGGTGGCCGCCGAGCAGCGGGTGCTCGTCACGACGCTAACCAAGAAGATGGCAGAGGACCTCACCGACTACCTCCTAGAGCAGGGGGTGAAGGTTCGCTACCTGCATTCCGACATCGACACCGTGCAGCGCATCGAAATCCTGCGCGACCTGCGAACCGGCGAGTTCGACGTGCTGGTCGGCATCAACCTGCTCCGGGAGGGCCTCGACCTGCCCGAGGTGTCGCTGGTGGCCATCCTCGACGCCGACAAGGAGGGCTTTCTGCGCAGCGAGACGTCGCTGGTCCAGACCATCGGCCGGGCAGCCCGCAACGTCGACGGCCAGGTCGTCATGTACGCCGATGCGGTCACCCCGTCCATGCAACGGGCCATCACCGAGACGCAGCGGCGCCGCAGCCTCCAGCAGGCCCACAACGCCGAGCATGGCATCGACCCGCAGACCGTCCGCAAGGCGGTCAGCGACATCCTCTCCATGATCCGCCCCGACCAGACGGCCCCCACCCCGAAGGGGAGGAAGCGCCGCACCGAGCGCCTGGTGGAGGACTTCGCCGAGATGGGCCACGAGGACCTCCAGCGCCTCCTGTTCACCCTCGAGCAGGAGATGGGCGAGGCGGCAGCTGACCTGCGCTTTGAGTACGCGGCCCGCCTCCGCGACGAGATCCGCGAGATCGAACGCGAGCTCCGGGACCTCTCCGAGGCCGTCTGAGGAAGCTCGACTGCCGGACCGGGGGTGCCGGATCCCGGGGCCTAGGCTCGCCCGGGTGTCAGACCGGCTGATCGTCAAGGGAGCGCGCGAGCACAACCTCCGCGACGTCGACCTCGACCTACCCCGCGACCGGCTCATCTGCTTCACCGGGATCTCCGGATCCGGCAAGAGCTCGCTGGCCTTCGACACCATCTACGCCGAGGGGCAGCGCCGCTACGTCGAGTCGCTGTCGGCCTACGCCCGGCAGTTCCTGGGCCAGATGGAAAAACCGAAATACGACACTATCCGAGGCCTGTCACCAACGATATCGATCGAACAGAAGACCACATCACGAAATCCGCGCTCGACGGTTGGCACAATCACCGAAATTTCCGACTATCTGCGAGTCCTTTATGCGCGTGTTGGCGTGCAGCATTGCCACTCCTGCGATCGCAAGGTGCAGGGCCAGACCGCGCAGCGCATCGTTCAAGAACTGATGAACCGACCTGCCGGGGCGCGCCTTTACCTGCTCACGCCGCTTCTCGTGAACCGGAAGGGGGAACATCGGGAATTAATCGAGGATGCAAGGGTTCAGGGTTTCGTCAGACTGCGTGTCGATGGCAACATTGTTCGTACCGACGAAATCGAGGCCCTTGATAAACGTAAGAAACATACCGTTGAAGCCGTCGTTGATCGG
>PBUO01000006.1 GCA_002727895.1 Acidimicrobiaceae bacterium
CATGGTCGACGGTGGCATGGTCGACGGTGGCATGGTCGACGGTGGCATGGTCGACGGTGGCATGGTCGACGAGGCGGGCGTTGCTGCGTCAGGCGGTGCCGTCGTGGCCGGAGCGAACAACTCGACCGGTTCGGTCGTGATACCGCAGGCAACTATCACCCCGATGAGGAGTGCGCCGGGAACGAGCGCCCCAACGGGGAGGAGGCGCCGGAGGGGGCTCAGGCGCCCGGATCCCCTCCGAAGGTGAGCTGCTCACCGAACTCGGAGTCGTCCGACGGGGCCTCGCCGGCCGGCGTGTACTCACGCTCGTCCAGCACGTCGCTCTGGTCCCATGCGTGTCCGGCGAACGGGTCCCGATCGTCGCCTCCGGACGCGGCGCCCACCGACGCCTCGACGGACTCCCGCTCGACGCCCCCGAAGGCGCGGGCGAGCATCGGCGTGGCCCTCGCGTCGGGCCCTGGGGCATCGTCATTCTGGACGGCACGCTCGGCCTGGGCGGCCTCGTGGGCCAGCCGCGCCGCCTCCAGCGGATGCACGGCGGCCACCGGCCGGATCTCCGGAACTGGCTCGGGCTCCTCCACCGACCGCATGGCCGGGGACTCCTCGGTCGCCTCGGCCAGGGTGGGAGGCCGTTCGGGCAGCTGGATCAACTCGCCCACGCCCCTCTCGTCGACCAGACGCCATCCCACCGGGGCCACCAAGCGGCCTACGTGGGTGGCGCACAGCACAACGGCACCCGGCCCGTCGACCTCGGCGAGGTCTTGCAGGGTAAAGGTCAACTCGGCGACGTCCATCACCACCAGGACGTCGGCCGCGCCCTGGCAAGCCGAACGCATGCAGAGGTCACGCATGAGCCCCAACGTACCGGTCGGCCCCCCACCGGTCGGGGACGGTCAAACGGTCGGAGGGGGACAGGGGACACCACCGGGGCCGACCCCTAGGCTCCTCGGATGGCCCGTCCACCAGTCCCAGGCCCACCGGACGCTGGCCCCCCAGGGACCGACGCTCGGCCCGTACTCGGCCTCGACGCCGACGACACCCTGTGGGAGAACGAGGAACGCTTCCACGAGGTGGAGGCCCGCTTCCGAGACCTGGTGTCCCCGTGGGCCGACGGCGACGCCGCCGACGCCGCCCTGCTGGCCACCGAGCGGGCCAACATCACCCGACACGGCTACGGCATCAAGGGCTTCGTGCTGTCCATGGAGTTGACGGCCATCGGGCTCTCCGGGGGAGCCGTCACGGCCGCCGACCTGGGCCGGATCATCGGCTGGGGCCACGAGATGATGGCTCATCCCATCGAGTTGCTGGACGGTGTGGCCGAGACCCTCGAGGTCCTGGCCTGCAGCCACCGCATCCTCGTCATCACCAAGGGCGACCTCGGCGACCAGTTGGGCAAGGTGGCTCGCTGCGGAGTCGACCACCTGTTCTGGCACGTCGACGTGGTCCCCGAGAAGGACCCCGCGGCCTACCGGAGGGTTCTGGCCGGTCGCGGCGTCGACCCGGCCAGGTTCACCATGGTCGGCAACTCGGTCAAGTCCGACGTGCTTCCCGTGCTGGCCATCGGTGGCCGCGCCGTCCATGTGCCCCACACCACCACCTGGGTGTTCGAGGAACCCGACCCCGAAGAGGTGGCAGCCGTGGAGTTCCCGGTCCTCGGGTCGTTCCGTGACCTTCCGACGTTCCTCGACGGGAGCGACCCGGTCAGCTGACAGACAGGCCCGCCCTGGCGACGGCAGCCATCACCGCGTCGACGTCCACCACGCGGGGTCCGTCGCGCCGCACCGACAGGTGGACGCGCTCGTCGACCACGAGACGACGCTTCCGCTCGCCGTCGAAGGCCAGCAGCAGCGGGCCGTCGACCGCCACCTCTTCGCCCAGCGGCAGGCGGCGCGCCTCGACCAGGCCGAGGTCCGCGTAGTGGCCGGGCGCGGTCGGTCCTCGCACCACCCGGTTGCATCCGTCGACAGGCCCGAGGCGCAGCAGCAGTCCGGCATCCTCGCCGGCGCCCACCGGCTCCACCAGACCACCCACGCCGGCGAAGCCCACCGCTGCCGGATCGGCCCGCGACAACACCACGGTCCGCACGGTGGTCGGGTCGAACAACTCGAACGACCCCAGGTAGGGGTCGTCGACGGCCACCGCGTCGACCAGGGCCAGGTCGTCCGGCTCGTCCGCCCCCTCGGTTCGCACCCGGACCACGGTCGCCGGACGGGCCACCTCGTCCACCGGGACGCGTCCGGCCGCCACGTATCCGGCAGCCGCACCGGCCACCGTGGCCTCCACCATCAGGGGGAAGGCGTTGTTGGTGCCGGTCGACAGGGGCACCACGACCAGGTCCGGCCAGCCCCGGGCTGCGGCCCGGTTCGTCCCGTCACCCCCCAGAACCACGACCACCCCGCAGCCCCGGTCCCGCATGCCGGCCACTGCGGCCACCGTGTCCTCCTCAGTGAAGGACTGCAGGTGGTCGAGCCACTCCAGTTCGAGCCCCCGCATCGTCTCGGTGGCCCGGCGGACGATCCGATGGGTGTCCTGGTGGACGACGAAGCGCTCGACGCCGGCTGACCGTGAACCCAGGACGACCCGGCGCACCGCNTTGGCCTTGTCCTCCACGGTCACCGCGCCGGCCGCGGCCACCGCCCGACGCACATCGGTCCCCGACCGGGGGTTCACGACGATGCCCACCGTGGCGACGTCCCGGGACGATCCCATCGGGTGACGGTAGCCACGGCNGTCCGCTGACGACGTGGCGGACCGTCCCTCCTAGGGTCGAACCCGATGCCCGGAACCGGCCAGGACGACCAACCGTCCGCCGGCGACGCCGCGCCCGAGGGCCTGCGGGCCCGCATCCGCGACCGCCCCGACTATCAGCGCCTCCTCCTCGTCGCCCTGCTTTTCGGCACCGCCTCCGGCAGCTACCCGGTCACCGTCCTGTCGGCGTCGCTGCCCCGCATCGCCGACGACCTCGGGACCACCGACGACGTCATCAGCTGGGTGATCGCCGCCCCCCTCCTGGCCTTCGCCGTGGTAACGCCGATCATCGGCAAGGTCGGCGACCTCTACGGCCACCGACGCACCTACCTGGTCAGCCTGTCGTTGGGCTCCGTGATGGCCTTCGCCACCGCCCTGGCGTGGGACACCACGTCACTCATCGTGCTGCGCACCCTCGCCCAGGCCGCCAAGGCCGCCTCGGGGCCGTCGGCCATGGCCATGATCCTGTCGTCTTACCCCCGCTCCGAACGCACGAGGGCCCTGGGCATCTGGGCCGCGGTGGTCGCCCTGTCGCCGGCCGTCGGCGTGGTGACCGGCGGTCCGCTCATCGAGTGGATGGGCTGGCGGACCCTGTTCGTGGTCCACGGCGCCGCCGTGCTGTGCGCCATGACCGCGGCCGTCCTCGTCGCCCCGGAGACCTCCCGTCGGCCCGGCGTCCGGTTCGACGTCCCCGGTGCGGTCACCCTCGGCGTCGGAGTGGGCGGCCTCCTGCTGGCCGTGAACCGGGGTATCAGCTGGGGCTTCGACCACCCAGTGGTACTGGTCGGCGCCGTGCTGGCCCCGGTCGGCCTCGGCTTGTTCCTCCGGGTCGAGCACCGGTCAGCCGCTCCCCTCCTGTCGCCCAGGCTTCTGCGGGAACCCGCCTTCGTGCGTCCCATCACCGCCCAGGCCGTCCTCCAGGTGGGCTACATGGGGGCGCTGGTGATGGCCCCGTTCCTCCTGGAGCGCCGCTGGGGGTTCCAGCCCACGGTGATCGGCCTGCTCATGCTGCCCCGACCTCTGTCGTTCGCCTTCTGCGCCCGGCTCGGCGGCTGGCACGACCCCCGGCACGGTGCCCGGCGGGTGGCCGTCACCGGGATGCTGGTGTTCGCCGCATCCATGGTGCTGGCCGGGATCGGCGCCCAGCAACGGTGGCTGCCGGTGTTCCTGTGTGGGGCGATGCTGGCCGGGGCGGGCAGCGGCTACATCCGCCCCACGGTCGCCAACGCGGCGACCACGGCAGCCGGCGACGACGACCTGGGCATTGCCGGCGGCTCGATGAACATGCTCCAGCAGATCGGGGCGGCCATCGGCATCACCGTGCTGACCGCGCTGATGGCCGACTCGGTGGACGGCACCCGCTTCCTGCTGCTGCACCTGGTGGCGGCGGTCGCCGGCCTGGTCGCCGCGTGCCTGGCCACCGGCATCCGCGACGCCCCCGACGGGGACGACCCGCCGGACGATGGGCGGGAACCGCCCACCCCGTCACCAGCCCCCAGCCAGGTCTGACCCGACGGACCCCGGCTCCTCCGACGTGCTCCGGCCAGAGGCCGGGCCACCCGGTTCCGGAGGACCGATTCAGGAGTAGTCGTAGAAGCCCCGTCCGGTCTTTCGACCCAGTTGGCCGGCGGCCACCATGCGCTTGAGCAGCGGTGGCGGCAGGTAGAAGTCGTCGCCGTACTCCTCGAACAGCGTCTCGGCCACCAGCATCATGGTGTCGAGGCCGATCATGTCGCTCAGCTCGAGGGGCCCCATCGGGTGGGCGGCGCCCAGTTTCATGCCGTTGTCGATGTCCTCGGCCGAGGCGTGGCCGTCGGCGTACATCCGCATGGCGGCGTTCAGGTAGGGAACAAGCAGCATGTTCACCACGAAGCCGGCCCGGTCCTTGGCAGCCACGACGACCTTGCCGAGCACGTCGGTGGCGAAGGCGGTGACCTCGGCGGTGACCGCCCCGTCGGTCCGCACCGACGGGATCACCTCGACCAGCTTCATGACGGGTGCTGGGTTGAAGAAGTGCAGGCCCAGGACCTTCTCGGGGCGACCCGTGGTCATGGCAATGTCGATGATGGGGATGGACGACGTGTTGGTGGCCAGCACGGCGTCCGGAGAGGCGACCACCTCGTCGAGGACCCGGAAGACCTCGGCCTTCAGGTCGAACGATTCGACGACCGCCTCGACCACCAGGTCGCAGTCGGACAGGTCACCGAACTCGGTGGTAAACGACAGGTTGCCGAGCGCCGCGGCGTGGGCCGAATCGTCGAGCTTGCCGCGCTCGAGCGCCCGGTCCAGCGACTTCTGGATGCCGGCCCGGCTGCGCTCGGCGGCCTCCGGGCTGACCTCGCGGACGACCGTTGGCAGGCCGGCCTTGGCCGTCAACTCGGCCACGCCTCCCCCCATCTGGCCGCCGCCGACGACTCCAACTCGGGTGATGCTCATGTCAGGCGCCTCCTAGTCCCTCGGTTCCTGAGCTCTCATTCCGACTCGGTCACGGTGACCGACTCGATGACGACGTCGTCGACCGGACGGTCGCCGGGGCCGGTGCGGACCTCCTGGATGGCCGTGGCCACCTCGACGCCCTTGATCACCTTGCCGAACAGCGCGTACGCGGGTGGCAGGCCGACCCCGCTCGGACCGGTGATGACGAAGAACTGGCTGCCGTTGGTGTCCGGGCCGGCGTTGGCCATGGCCAGCGAGCCAACCTCGTAGCGGCCGGGCTTCGGGAGTTCGTCGGCAAAGCGGTAGCCGGGGCCGCCACGGCCCGAGCCCTCCGGGCAGCCTCCCTGGATGACGAAGCCGTTGATGACCCGGTGGAAGACCAGCCCGTCGTAGTAGTGCCAACGGGCCAGGTAGACGAAGTTGTTGACCGTCTGCGGGGCGGCGACCGAGTCCAGATGGATGGTCATCGAGCCCATCGACGTGACCATCTCGGCGGTGTAGGTCTTCGCCGGGTCGATAACCATGGGCGGGGCCGACGGGAACGACGTGCGCCGTTCGCTGGAACCGTCGGCGGCGGGGATCAGGTCGGAATCGCTCATGGGTTCGAGGCCTCCTCGGCCGAATGTGCGGGCGGTGGCGTCCGGACGGGGATCCGGGCGACCCGGAGCAGGCTACGGGCAGTCCCGGCGCCCCGCGCCGGGGGTCACCCAGCGACGCGCGGGCCTTCACTACGGTGCCGCGCATGGCACCCCGGTCGACGCCGCGGACAAAGGATCCCCGGATCCTCGACCCGTCGCTCGACCATCCGCTGCGCAACGGCCCGCTTCGACGCGGTTCGGCGTTCCGACGGGGCACCCCCAGCGAGCCACCGACCTGGGTGGGTCTGGTGTGCCCGTCGTGCGAGGTGGCGTGGCGGGGCGACCCCGACGAGCCCTGCTGGTCGTGTGGTTCCGTCGGCCGGCGCCCCGCCGGCACCACCGTCGTCGGCGACTGACTCCGGGGAGATCCGGCCCCTCCCTGGCCACCCTGGCCCCCCTCAGGTATCCAGTCGGCGGGCGAACATCATCACCGTCTTGATGCCGGTCTGGTCGGCAGTCTCGACGGGCCCCTCGCTGGAGAACTCACCGAGGGAATCGAAGCCCATGGCCTCATGGAAGGCCAGTGACTTCTCATTTCGGGGCCGAGTGTTGACCTCGGCGCACAGGTGGGTGTGGCCTCCACCTTCCGGGCCGGAGCCGACCGGCTCCGCCGTGGCCAGGAAGGCCTCGTAGAAGGCACGGCCCACGCCCGAGCGGTGGGCGGCCGGGTCGACCACCACCCGGTCCACGTACAGGAACCGGTCGAACCGCTGGCAGAACCACCCGTAGTTGTGGCTGGCGTATGGCGTGGACGGGCCGTCAAGGCCGACCAGCAGGGCAGACGGACCCGGGATCCCCGGCACCTCAGCCACCAGGCAGCAGTGGGCGACGTCGAGGAACCAGGACATCTCGTTGGCCGTCAGGTGGTTGACGGCCGGCACCGCTGCGTTGTTCAACTCGAGCATCCGGTCGAGGTCGGCGTTCGAGGCCGGACGGATCTCCACGGACCTGAGTCCACCACGGATCCCTCACGCGAGCCTCACCCACCCGCTGGTGTCATCCGGTGATGCACTTCCTATCGTCACCCCCCATGGACGCTCCCAAGGCCACGACTCCTCCTCTCCCAGACGCCACGACGAGCACCGCTGCCGCCTGGATATCCGGCGGCACCAAGGTCTACGGCACCGGCGACACCGAAGTACGGGCGTTGGACGGCGTGGACGTCGAGTTCGAGAAGGGCCGGTTTACGGCCATCATGGGCCCGTCGGGTTCCGGCAAGTCGACCCTCATGCACTGCTCGGCCGGACTCGACGACCTGACCTCGGGCACCGTGCACATCGGTGACGTTGAGTTGGGCAGCCTCTCGGAGCGGGAGTTGACCCTCCTGCGTCGCGACAAGATTGGCTTCGTCTTTCAGGCCTTCAACCTCCTGCCCACCTTGACCGCCGAGGAGAACCTGACCCTTCCCATGGACCTGGCCGGCCGGAAGCCGGACACCGCGTGGCTAGTCGACGTCATCGAGACGGTCGGACTCCAGGACCGGCTGAAGCACCGCCCCGACGAACTGTCGGGCGGCCAGCAGCAGCGGGTGGCGGTTGCCCGGGCCCTGGTCAGCCGACCGGACATCGTGTTCGCCGACGAGCCCACCGGGAACCTCGACTCGGTCACCGGCGGCGAGGTCCTCGACTTCCTCCGCGGCGCCGTCGACGACCTCGGCCAGACCCTGGTGGTGGTCACCCACGACGCCGGGGCAGCCGCCCGGGCCGACCGGGTGCTGTTCCTGGCGGACGGCCGGATCGTGGACGAGATGACCGAGCCTGACCCCGACCGGATCCTGGACCGCATCAAGGCCATCGGCGGCTGACCCGGTGCTCCGCCTCACCTTCCGGAACATCAGCCGCAGGAAGCTGCGGTTCGCCCTCACCACGCTGGCCGTGGTGCTGGGCGTGGCCTTCCTGTCGACGTCGTTCTTCCTGACCGACCGGCTCCGGGACAGCTTCGACGAGCTGGCCACCGACATCAGCGGTGAGATCGACCTCGTTGTGAGGACCTCGATCGACGAAGGTGCCGAGCGGATCAACCGACTCCCCTTTCCAGAAGAGGTTCTGGGCTTGGTGAAGGACGTTCCGGGCACCAGATCGGTCTGGCCCCAGATCCAAGCTTGGAACGTGGTCCCTCTCTTCACCGACGAGAGCGGCGAACTCAAGGCGATCGGCACGAACGGCGGAGCACCGCAGTTCGGCTTCAACTACGGCGTACCCGAAGGAGCTGACTACGGCGACGCCGGGGAGGAGGCAAGCCAGATCTTCCTCACAGATGGCAGGGCTCCAGTAAGAACCGGCTCCCTGTTGGACCCGGACACGGTGGGCGAGTTCATGCTCGACAACATGACCGCTGACGAGTTCGGGTTCGAGATCGGAGAGACCTACACGGTGAGTGCACCTGGCGGTAACCGCCGGTTCGTCCTCGTGGGAACGGCGAACTTCGGCAGTCCGGACGAGAACAAGAACCTCGGTGCCAATCTCAGCCTCTTCGATGAGGAGACCACCCAAGAAATCGCAAACAAGGTCGGCCTCTACGACGAGATCTCGATCTTCCTGGAGGAAGGTGCGGATGAAGCCGCCGTCATGGCCGACATCCAAGGTCGTCTGGACCGGGCGACCGTCGAGTTCCGGTCGATCTTCTCGAGCCTCCCCGACGAACAGCAGCAGCTGTTGGCGGCATTCGCCGACACCGAACTGGAGGTCGTAACGGCGGCGACCAAGATCGCCGAGGACCAGAGCGACTTCGACCAGTTCATCAACATCATCTCCTCTGTGCTCCTGGGGTTCGCCGTCATCGCCGTGGTGGTCAGCGCATTCATCATCAACAACACCTTCGCCATCGTGATCGGGCAACGTGTCCGAGAGTTGGCCCTGCTCCGGGCTCTGGGGGCGACGGGTCGCCAGATCAGCCGTTCTGTGAGGTTGGAGGCCATCGTGATCGGGGTGGTCGCCACGGCCCTCGGTCTCCTCGCCGGCTACCTGCTCTCCACGCTCCTCGTCTGGGTGCTGGTGAACATCGGGTTCGGAGAACTACCGGGCTCGATCCCGATCCGGACTCGGACAATCGTGGTCGGAGTGGTCGTCGGGGTGGGTGCCACCCTGTTGTCAGCCATCGGGCCGTCGCGTCGGGTCCGTCGAATCCCACCTGTCGCAGCCCTTAGAGATGGTGTGCGCCTGACCCCGACAGGTTTGCGACGACGATTGCTGGTCGGTGGTGGAGTCACGGTCGCCGGCGGTTGCGCTCTCGCTCTGGGAATGACTGTCGAGATGCCCACCCGCTCGGTGCTCTTTGCCATCGGAGGAGGGGCGTTGGCCGCGTTCATCGGCGTCTACCTGCTCAGCCCCTCGATCACCCGGCCGGTCTCGACAATCCTCGGGTGGCCGATCCGCAAGATCTACCGCGTTCCCGGAAGGTTGGCGACAGAGAATGCCCGGAGGTCACCGCGCCGCACCGCGGCGACGGCCGCAGCACTCACCATCGGGCTCGCGCTGGTGAGCCTGGCAGCCGTGGTGAGCGATTCCGTCAAGAGCACGTTCCTGAACACACTCGAGGAAAGCGTCGAAGCGGACCTCTTCGCCTACTCGGGGACCTTCAACCCGCAGGCCGGCTTCTCCAAGGATTTGGGTTACGACCTCCAGAATCTGGCCGCCGAGAGGCCTGACCTGGTCGAGTCGGCGATGACGATGCGTTGGACCCTGGGAGGGGTCAAGGTCGAGGGCGAGTTCAAGGACTTGGTAGCCGCCGAGTTGGAGATCCTCGAAAGGCACATGGACATCCAGGTCATCGAGGGCACCGAGTTCGGGGCCGGGAGGGACGGAATCCTGATCCACGTCGACCCGGCGGCCGACCTGGGCCTCGAGATCGGCGACGAGATTCCCCTCGAGTTCCCCGGTGGTCGCACACGCGAGTTGACGGTTGCGGCCATCTTCCAGGACTCGACCCTCCTGGGGAATTGGGTGGTGGACGTCTCTGTCTTCGACTCCTACCTCGCCAACGCTCCCCTCGCCTGGATCTCGGTCCTGTTCCCCGACGGGGCCGATATCGACGCCTCCCGGGCCGCTGTCGAGGCATACACAGACGCCTACCCCCAGGTCACGGTGGAGGACAGGTCCGAGCTTCGGGCGGCCCAGGAAAAGCAACTCGACCAGTTGCTCTCGATCATCCAGGTGTTCCTCGGGTTGTCTCTTCTGATCGCCGTTCTGGGGATCACGAACACGATGGCCCTGTCGGTCTATGAGAGGACTAGGGAACTTGGTCTGCTGCGAGCCATCGGCATGACGCGCCGACAACTTCGACGAATGGTCCGCTGGGAGGCTGTGATCATCGCCTTGTTCGGCGGGCTCCTGGGCGTGGCCATGGGGGTCATCTTCGGCCTAGCGGCCATCGCTGCCCTCCCAGAGACATTCGTCGACGTTGTGTCGATCCCCTACGTCAGCATGCTCAGCTATCTGCTGGTGTCCGGTGTATTCGGCATGCTGGCCGCCATCCTCCCGGCCCGCCGGGCCTCACGCCTCAACGTGCTCGACGCGGTCTCCCACGAATAGCGCACCCACCAGTAGGGCTTCCGCCGAAGAGTCTTCCACCGGCATGGCGCGCCGCCTCAGGACAGGACGTCGGGCAGGGGTTCGGCGTGGACGACGGCCATCCGGCGGGTGGCCCGGGTCATGGCCACGTAGAGCGCCCGGGCACCCTGGGCCTGGTCACGCAGGATCCGGGCCGGTTCGACCACCACCGCGGCATCCACCTCGAGGCCCTTGACGAGGCCGACCGGGACCACGGCCACCCGGGCGTCGAGGCCCCGGCGGGTGGGCCGGCCGAACTCCACGCCGGACCGTTCGAGCGCCGACTCCACGTCGGCGGCCTGGTCGTCGGCGGCGATCACGGCCACGTTTCCGGCACCCACAGCGTCCATCTCAGCCCGGACCACGTCGACCAGGCCGTCCAACTTCTCGGCCTGCTCGAGGGTCAGCGCCAACATCCGCGGCAAATCACCGTCTCCGCGGACCGACCGGGGCGGCACCAGGTCGGGGGCGGCCAGGTCCAGCACCCGGGCGGCCAGATCCATCAGCGGACCGGGGATCCGGTAGCCGACGGTCAGTTCGTGGCGGACGGCCGGTCGGCGGTCGGGCAGGTGGGCGAGGATCCCCTCCCAGTCGTCGTGGGCCCACGACCCGGTGGCCTGGGCGATGTCGCCCACCACCGTCATCGAACCGTTCAGGGACCGCCGGTCCAGCATCCGCAGGTCCATCGGCGAGAGGTCCTGGACCTCGTCGACCACGATGTGCCCGTAGGTGCGGACCGCGTCCTCTTCCTTGTGACCAAGCCGGGCGCCCAACACGGCGCGGGCCTCGTCGAGCAGCGGAGCGTCCGAGGCCGACCAGTACACGTCATCGGCCGAATCGAGGCGGGGCCGGTACAGGGCGTCGACCTGGTCGGCGGTGAGGCCGCGGTCGGCGGCCCGGATCAGGGCCCGGGACCCGAACAGGTCGTGGAGCAGCTGGGCCGGGGTGAGCACCGGCCACATCCACTCCAGGGCCTCGCGCACCGCCAGCTCGCCCCGCAGTCGCTCCCGGACGGCCTCCGGGTCGAGGTCGCCACGCCCCGAGGCCACGAGCGCCTCGTAGAACTCGGTTTCCACATACCGGCGGGCCGCGTTGTGGGTCCGGTACCGACGCCGGGCCTCGACCACGATGCGCCGGGAGTCCTCGACGGTCAGGGTCAGCCACTGCAGCCCGTAGCCGATGCGCAGGTCGGCCCGCAGCGGACGCTGGCGGGTCCGCACGGCCCGGGCGACGAACCGGACCATCCGCAGGTCGCCCTTGAGACGGCCCATCTCGGCCGCCTCGCGGCGGTCGTCGATCCGGACGCCGCCCACCACGTCGCCGAGGGTGGCCAGGACCACGCCGGCCTCGCCGAGGGACGGCAGCACCTGTTCGATGTAGGCCAGGAAGAGCCGGTTGGGGCCGACGACGAGGACGCCCTGGCCCTCCAGCGGGAACCGGTGGGTGTAGAGGAGGTAGGCGGCCCGATGAAGGGCGACCACCGTCTTGCCGGTCCCGGGACCCCCCTGCACGGCGTGGACGCCGGCCAGCGGCGCCCGGATTATGTCGTCCTGCTCGGCCTGGATCGTGCCGATGATGTCGCCGAGGCGCCCGGTGCGGGCCGTCTCCAACGCGGCGATCAGGGCGCCTTCACCCTTGAGGCGGTTCCCGTCGCCCTCACGGAACCGGTCCAGGTCGCCGAAAAGCTCGTCCTCTAGGCCGACCACGGTCCGGCCACGGCACACCAGGTGGCGGCGACGCTGCAGGCCCATGGGCTGCGGTCCGGTGGCCCGGTAGAAGGCCTCGGCCACGGGAGCTCGCCAGTCCACCACCACCGGCTCCTGGTCAGCGTCCCACACTCCGACCCGGCCGACGTGGAAGACGCCCCCGCCGGCCTCCGGTTCCTGGTCGATGCGGCCGAAGACGAGGGCGGCGTCGCCGAGGTCGAGATGATCGAGGCGGGCCATCACCTGCTCGATGATGGCCTCGCGTTCGAAGCGGGCCTGGTTGGTGCCGCCGCGCCCCACCTCGACCATGCGGGTCAGACCGAGTGCACGGTCGCGAGCCGCGTCGAGGCAGGCGTGGGCGTGGTCAACGTGGGCCTGTTCGAGGGCCAGCTCCGGGTGCGCGTCGGCGGGCTCGGCGACAGGTCGTGCCCCGTCCGGGGCGGGTTCGGTGGTGCTCATATCGAGGTGGCAAGAACGGGGTCCGGACGGCCGAGCCCCGATTCAGGCCAGTCGACGATCCTACCGGTGGAGCATGACGCGGCCTCGGCACCCCGGCGCACCCCCACCGGGGCCCGACGTGGGGCGCCGCGGAGGGCGGAAACCCGCTGCCCACGTGCGACGATGACCCGGTGAGCACGATGCCTGCGCCCGATGGCACCGCCGTGGCCGTGGGCCTCGTTCTGGGCGCCGGCGGGCTGCACGCCGCAGCCCAGCACGCAGGTGTGCTTGCCGCCCTCGCCGAGGCCACCGGCTGGGACGCCCGCACCTCCGAGGTGGTCGTGGGCACGTCGGCCGGAGCGACTACCGCGGTGAGCCTCCGGGCCGGACTGTCGGCCGCCGACCTGCGCGCCCAATACAACCGGACCGAGGCGTCGCCGGACGGCCAGGCCCTGCTCAACCGGGTCACGACCCCGCTGGACCTCGGCCCCCGGGACGGCGCGGCCGAGCGTCCGACGGGTCGCCCGGCCAACCCGATGCTGATCCTGCGGGACCTCGTCTCCACCGCCCGGCCCCGACCCGTAGTGGCCCTGTCGGGGTTGCTCCCCGAGGGCCCCCACGATGGCTCGTCGCTGGGCGTCCGCACCACCGAAATGCACCCCGAACCCTGGCCCGACCGTCCGACCTGGATCTGCGCCGTGGACCTCGACGACGGCAGTCGGGTGGTGCTGGGCCGCGACGACGTGGACGCCGAGATCGGCCCGGCCGTCCAGGCCTCGACCGCGGTGCCGGGATGGTTCCGCCCCGTGGAGGTGGACGGCCGTCGGCTGGTGGACGGCGGCGTGCACTCCACCACCAACGCCGACCTGGTAGCCGCCCTCGGCCTCGACCTGGTCGTCGTGTCGTCGAGCAAGACCGCGGTCGCCACCGCCGGCGGGGGGAAGCAGGGAACCGGCACGCTGGCCCGTGCCTGGCACGGCCGGACGCTGTGGCGGGAGGTGGAGGCCATCCGACGCAAGGGCGCCGAGGTCCTGGTGCTCCAACCCACTGCCGGCGACCTGGCCGCCCGGACCGGCGACGACCGCTCCGACGTCGACCTCCCAGAGGTCTGCGAGGCAGCCCGGGCCTCCACGCTGGCCCGGATCAGCCTGCCCGAGTCGGCGTCGGCCCGACGGCTACTGGCGGCCGCCGCGACCGGCCACCGGTAGCGTCGGCCCGTGGCCACGCCCGTTTCACCCGACCTCCGGGACTCCCCGTTCCTGGCCGCCTGCCGGGCCGAGCCGCACGACCGCACCCCGGTGTGGTTCATGCGCCAGGCCGGCCGGTCGCTCCCCGAGTACCGGGCCATCCGGGGTACGGGAAGCATCCTCGACGCCATCGCCGACCCGGAGTTGTCGGCCGAGATCACGCTGCAACCGGTCCGCCGGTACGGCGTCGACGCGGCCATCCTCTACTCAGACATCGTGGTCCCGGCGCACGCCGTGGGCTTCGGCGTGGACGTGAAGCCGGGCGTGGGCCCCGTGGTCGAGCAGCCCTTCGAGCGGGCCGCCGACCTGCAGCGCCTCCGGCCCCTCGAACCCGACGAGGACACCCCCTACGTGCTGGAGACGGTGCGTCGGGTGGTGGCCGAGGCCGAGGTTCCGCTCATCGGATTCGCCGGCGCCCCCTTCACCGTGGCCTCGTACCTAATCGAGGGCGCCCCGTCCCGGACCTACGGCCGCACCAAGGCCCTCATGCTGGGCGACCCGGGCCTCTGGCACGACCTGATGGAGTGCCTGGCCGACATGGCCATCGCCTCGCTCCGGTCGCAGATCGCCGCCGGGGCGTCGGCGATCCAGCTCTTCGACTCGTGGGCCGGGGCGTTGAGCCCGCCCGCGTACGAGCGTTGCGTACTGCCCCACAGCCGCCGGGTCTTCGAGGCCGTCGCCGACACGGGCGTGCCCCGCATCCACTTCGGCGTGGGCACCGGCGAGATCCTCGGCCTGATGGCATCGGCGGGCACCGACGTGGTCGGCGTGGACTGGCGGGTCCCGCTCGACGAGGCCCGGCGGCGGCTCGGTCCCGACGCGGTGCTGCAGGGCAACCTGGACCCGGCGGTGTGCCTCGGTCCGCCCGACGAGATCGCCGGGGTGGTGGCCGCCGAGGTGGCCGACGTGCTGGCCCGCAACGGCGGGCACCCCGGGTACGTGTTCAACCTGGGCCACGGCGTCATGCCGGAGATCGACCCGGTGGTCCTCGAACGGGTCGTGGAACAGGTCCACGCCCACCCACTGGACGCCTGATCCATGGCCGGGACGGCCCGCCGGATCCTGGTGGTCGGCGCAGGCATCACCGGGCTGACCACCGCCCACCGCCTGGCCACCGACAGCCAGGCCGGGAACGCCCCGGACATCGAGGTAACCGTGCTGGAGGCCTCCGACCGGGTGGGCGGGACACTCCGTACCGGCCCGCTGGACGACCCGGTGTTGGACGGGCTGGGCGTCGACGCCGGGGCCGACGCCTTCCTGCGACGGGTCCCGTGGGCGCTCGACCTGTGCGACGAGCTGGGCCTGGGAGACGAGCTGGTCTCGCCGACGGCCCGTCGGGCCTCGCTGTGGCTGGACGACGCCCTGCGGCCCATGCCGAACCCCAACGTGCTGGGCATCCCGCTGGACCCCGATGCGGTGGACGCTGGCCTGCTCGGCCCGGACCCCGACGGGTCCACCCGGGCCCGACTGGCCGGGGACGGTCGCCCGGACCGTGAACTCCCGGACGGAGACGCATCGGTGGGCGCCGTGGTCCGGGCGTGCGTGGGCGACAGACCGTTCGAACGCCTCGTCGACCCGCTGCTGGGTGGAGTGAACGCCGGCCGGGCCGACGACCTGAGCTGTGCAGTGATGGCCCCCCAACTGCTGGCTGCCGCCAGGTCCGAAGATGGCCTCCTGGGCGCCCTGCGTCGGGCGGGCACAGCCGGCGACCCGACGGCTCCCGTGTTCGCCGCACCGGCCGGCGGCATGGGACGGCTCGGCGAGGCCCTCGTCGACCGCCTCGCCGGAGCGGGCGTCACCGTGGCCACCGGAAACCCCGTGACCCAACTCGAGCGCGACGGCAACGCCTGGCTCGCCCACGTCGACCGCGCCGGAGGCTCCACCCCCTTCCGTGCCGAAGCCGTGGTGCTGGCCGTGCCGGCGCACGTGGCCGCCGACCTGGTAGCCCCCCACGCCCCCGAGGCCGGGCGGTCGCTGGCCGGGTGGCGGCACGCCTCGGTGGTGCTGACCACCTTCGCCTACGACCGGGCCGACCTGGTCGTCGACCCCGACCAGAGCGGTTTCCTGGTGGGCCGGACCGAGGGCCTGCTCATGACGGCCTGCTCGTTCGCCGGCTCCAAGTGGGCCCATCTGGACCACCCGGACCGGGTCCTGCTACGAGTGTCGTGCGGCCGCATCGACGACCACCGGCCCGCGGAGCTCGACGATGAGGGACTGGTGGCCGAGCTCCGGGCCGACCTAGCTACCACCCTGGGCGTGGAGGCCCCGCCCACCGCGGTGCGGGTCGGACGGTACGACCGCTCACTGGTGCAGTTCCCGGTCGGCCACTTCGACCGCCTGGCCGCCATCGACAAGGCGCTGGCCGACGGAGCGCCCGGGCTGGTGTTGGCCGGCGCCATCCGGCACGGTGTCGGCATCCCGGCTTGCGTGCGGTCCGGCAACGAGGCCGCCGCACTGGCCGCGGCGCGAGTCGCCGGGCTCCCCTGCTGACCGCCCGACAGGCATACGAAGGCCTTTCGGAGAATTCGCCGCACGACCGGCGCCCGTTCGTGGTGAGATGGGGACATGGCGCCCGAGACCACCCCGGCACGCGAGTGGTCCGAGGCGCGTCAGGGCAGTGGCCTCGAGCACCCCGACGACCTCCCAGAGACCGCCCTGCTGCTGGTCGAGCGCACCTTCTGCTTCGCCGACCTGAGCGGCTTCACCCACTACACGCAGGAGAACGGTCCCCACCGGGCGGTCACCCTGCTGGACGAATTCCGGGCCGTGTCCCGGGGCGTGGCCGCCAAGCGGGGCGTGCGGGTGGCCAAGTGGCTGGGGGACGGCGTGATGCTGGTCGGCACCGAGCCCACGCCGACCATCGCGTGGGGCGGCCATATGATCGACCACTTCAGCGAGGAGAAGGACATCAACGTCCGGGTGGGGTTGGCCACCGGCGAGGCGCTGCTGTTCGAGGGCGACGACTACATCGGCGAACCGGTGAACCTGGCCGCCAAGTTGTGCGCCGAGGCCGACCCCGGCGAGATCCTGGCCTCGTGTATGACGGCCGACCTCCCGCCGTGGATCCGTTCCGAGGCAGTCGCTGAAATGAGCATCCGGGGTGTGGGCACCATCGGCGGGGTCCAGCGCCTGGCGGTGGAGGCACGCTGAGGCGCTCCGCTCCGGTCCGGCTGCTGCGGGCACCGGCCGCCGGGCTCCTCGTCGCCGCGTCGGTCCCCCCATGGGGCTGGTGGCCGGCCGCCTTCGTCGGCTTCGCCCTGCTGGACCGGCTCATCGCCGACCGCCCGGCGGCCTCCCGGTTCCGGCGGGGCTGGCTGGTCGGGGCTGGGTGGGCCTTCCCGCCCACGCTGTGGATGCTGGACCTCACGCCGCCCGGCTGGGTCATCGCGGCCACCCTGCACGCCGTGTGGATCGGCCTGGCCGCCGCACTGGTGCCGCCGGGCCGGTGGCGACGGGCCGGGCTGGTCGGCACGGTGACGCTGGCCGAGCTGGTGCGGTGGAGCGTCCCTTTCGGCGGGGTGCCGCTGGCCACCGTGGCCCTCGGCCAGGCCGGCGGGCCGCTGGCGCCGGTGGTCCGGGTGGCCGGTCCCCTGCTGCTGGTGGCCCTCACGGTGGCCATCGGCGTCGGACTCTCGGCGCTGTTCGACGGCCGGCGCGCCGATGGGGCGTCGGCGGCCACGGCCGTCGCGGCGGTGGCCGTGGTGGCCACGGCCGCCCTGCTGGCNGCCGTGGCGCCGAGCGGCACCGTGGTCGGCCACCTGGACGTGGCCGCCGTCCAGGGCGGCGGGCCACAGCGCACACGGGCCACGCCGACCGGGGCGGCGGAGGTGTTCGCCAACCAGATGGAGGCCAGCCAGTCGGTGGCCACCCCGGTCGACCTCGTGCTGTGGCCGGAGAACGTGGTCAACCCGGTGCCGCTGGGTACCGACGGGTGGCGTCTTGGGGGGCGCCTGTACGCCGACGAGGCGGCCGAGGCGCTGTCGGCCGAGGCCCGGCGTCTCGACGCCGTGCTGCTGCCCGGCTGGTTCCACCGCGACGAGCACGATCCGACGGCCAACCTCAATTACCAGACGGCCATCGAACCCGACGGCACCGTGGTCGACCACTACGACAAGGTGCGCACGGTGCCATTCGGCGAGTTCGTCCCCCTACGGGGCCTGCTGGAGGCGGTGGCCGCCGACCTCCTCCCGGCCCGCGACCTGAAGCCCGGCAGCGGCCCGGCGGTCGTGGAGACGTCGGCCGGCACCCTCGGGGTGACCATCTCGTGGGAGGTGTTCTTCGACCACCGATCCCGGGACGCGGTGCGCCACGGTGGCGAGGTGATCCTCAACCCCACCAACGGGGCCAGCTACTGGCTGACCCAGGTCCAGACCCAGCAGGTGGCCTCCAGCCGACTGCGGGCCCTGGAGACCGGTCGGTGGGTCGTCCAGGCCGCCCCCACCGGCTTCTCAGCCATCGTCGACCCGCAGGGGCGGGTCCTGCAACGCACGGCAGTGAGCGAACAGACCGTCCTCCACCACCGGATCGAACGCCGGACCGGCCTGACCTGGGCGGCGAGGGCCGGCGCGTGGCCCATGGTGGTGGCCTCGCTGGCCCTGTGGGGCCTGGCCTGGGTCGGGGCCCGGGCCTTTCGAACAGGTCGCTCAGGGAGTGGGAGCGACAGCCACTGACCCCCACACCCGATGGGGTGCGACCAGCACCTCACCGGGGAAACGCTCGTCGAGCACCGACTCGAGTTCGGCGTCGAAGGCGGTACGGTCGGCCTCGTCCAGGTTCACGATCCCCGCGCTGGCCCCCATGCGAAGCCGCCACGAGTCGCGGGCATAGGGCACGTCGATGTCGAAGGCGAAGGTTTCCACGACGACGAAGCCGGCCGCCTCCAGGTCGGCTCGGGCCGCCGGACCGGGGTCGCGGATGCCGCCGAGGTCCCAGGACGGGTTGGCCACCTCGACGAGCGCCTCGGTCACCCCGGGAACGGTGTCGGGCAGGGGCAGCCAGTCGAAGCCGCAGACGCAGATCCGTCCCCCCGGTCCGAGGATCCTGCGGGCCTCGACGGCGGCAGCCCGTCCGTCCATCCAGTGCCAGCACTGGGCCGCGGTGGCCGCCTCGAAGGACCCGTCGGGCAGGCCGGTGGCCTCGGCCGGCGCCTCGACCCAGCACAACGGGTGGTCCGGCTCGGTCCCGTCGTCGGCGAGGGCCCGGGCGGCGGCCAGCATCCGGCCGTCCACGTCGAGGCCGGTGACCCGACAGCCCCGCGCCGCCAGCTGGCGGGCCACGGTGCCGGTCCCGCAGCCCAGGTCGACGAGCCGCTGACCGGCCAGGCCCACGCCGAGGTCGGCCATCCGGTCGAGGCCCTCGGCGGGGAAGTCGGCCCGGTGGCGGGCATAGACGTCGGCAGCGATGCCGAACCGGTCGCCGCACACCCCGGGCACAGTCGGCGACCCCTCAGACCTCGAGCATGAGGGTGGCCGGACCCTCGTTGCGTATGTCGACCACCATGTCCTCGCGAAAACGGCCGGTGGCCACCTCGAGGCCCCGCTCCCGGAGGCCTTCGATCACCCGCTCGACGAGGGGCTCGGCATGCTCGGGGCGGGCGGCGGCCGCCCAGGTGGGCCGACGACCCTTCGACGCGTCGCCGTAGAGGGTGAACTGGCTGACCACCAGCACAGCACCGCCCACGTCGACCACCGAACGGTTCATCACCCCGGCCTCGTCATCCATGATCCGCAGCCCGGCGATGCGGTCGGCCAGGCGGTCAGCCTGCTCGGATCCGTCGTCGTGGGTGACGCCCACGAGGGCGCACAGGCCCGGCCCGATCTCTCCTGCGAGTTCGTCAGTCCCATCAGGGGCGACCACCGAGACCGAGGCCGCCGAGACCCGCTGAACCAGTGCGCGCATGGCCCGGACCCTAGGCCCGGTAGTGGCGTCGCCGAGTCGTCCCGCCAGACTTGTCGGATGCCTACTCCCCCCGTGGACCCAGACGCGCCCCTGCGCATCGCCTATCTGGCGTATCGGGGCAAGCCGCACTGCGGCGGGCAAGGCGTCTACACCCGCCACCTCACAAAGGCGCTGGTCGACCTGGGCCACCACGTCGAGGTGCTAGCCGGCCCGCCCTACCCGGTGCTCGACGAGCGGGTCCCGCTGGTGACGCTGCCCAGCCTGGAGCTGTTCAACGACCACTTCCCGATGCGCAAGCCCCGCATCTGGGAGCTGAAGACGAAGTGGGACGTGGCCGAGGCGGCCTCGTTCAACACCGGCACCTTCTCAGAGCCGATGGCCTTCTCGATGCGGGCCTGGGAGCACCTAGCCGGCCGTCGCGGCGAGTTCGACCTGGTGCACGACAACCAGTGCCTCGGCTGGGGACTGCTGCTCATGCAGAAGCGGGAACGCCTCCCCGTCCTGTCGACCATCCACCACCCCATCACCGTGGACCGACGCCTCGAGATCGAGCACGCCCGGACCCGCTGGGAAGAATTCGGCAAGCGCCGCTGGTACTCGTTCACCAAGATGCAGACCCAGGTGGCCAAGCGTATGACGCGGGTCATGACGGTGTCGGAGTCGTCGGCCGGCGACATCGCGGCCGATCACCGGGTCGACCCGGAGCGCATCCACGTGGTCCCGGTGGGCGTCGATCCCGAGTTGTTCCTGCCCGTCGCGGGCGTGCAGCGCGTCCCGGGGCGGATCGTGACCACGGCCAGTGCCGACGTGGCCATGAAGGGGCTCAAGTACCTGCTGGAGGCCATCGCCAAGCTCCGCACCGAACGCCACGTGGAGCTGGTCATCATCGGGAAGCCCAAGGAGGACAGCGCCTCGTCGGCGGTGTTCGAGGAGCTAGGCCTGACCGACTGCGTGTCGTACGTGCACGGGGTACCCGACGAGCGCATCGTGGGGCTGTACAGCGAAGCCGAGCTGGCCTGCGTGCCGTCGCTCTACGAGGGGTTCTCACTGCCGGCCATCGAGGCCATGTCGTGCGGGGTCCCGCTGGTCACCACCACCGGTGGTGCTCTGCCCGAGGTGACCGGCACCCACGGCGAAACCTGCTTCCAGGTGCCGCCCGGCGACAGCGACGCCCTAGCCGCCGGCCTAAGGACCGCCATGGACGACCCCGAGGCCCGGGCCCGGGTGGGCGCGGCGGGCCGTCAGCGGGTCATCGACCAGTGGAGCTGGCGCCACACCGCCCTGCGGACCGTCGAGCAATACCGGGCCCTCCTGGCCGAGACGGCCTGAGGAGGCGGATCCCATGTTGACCGCCGACTACGACAGGCTGGGCCTGGCCGCCGGAGAGACGCTGCTCGACCTGGGCTGCGGCTTCGGGCGCCACGCCTACGAGGCGATGCGCCGCGGTGCCCACGTGGTGGCCTGCGATCTGGGCCTCGAGGAACTCCGCCAGGTGCGCTCCATCGGCGCCGTGATGCGGGGCGACGGCGAGGTGGCCGACGACGTGTTGCTGGAGACGGCCAACGGCGACGCCACCCGCCTGCCGTTCGCCGACGCCTCCTTCGACCGGATCATCGCCTCGGAGGTCGCCGAGCACATCGAGGACGACGAGGCCGCCCTGGCCGAGCTGTTCCGTGTCCTGCGTCCCGGCGGCGTGCTGGCCGTGACCATCCCGGCCCGGCTACCCGAGCGGATCTGCTGGGCGCTGTCCGACGACTACCACGCGCCCAACCAGCTGGGAGGACATGTCCGCATCTACGGGCCGGGCGAGTTGCGGGCCAAGATGGTCGCCGCTGGCCTGGACCCGTTCGACGAGCACCGGGTCCATGCCCTGCACAGCCCCTACTGGTGGCTGCGGTGCGCAGTGGGGCCCGACCGTCCGGTGGAGGACAGTCGGCTGGTGTCGCTGTACCACCGGCTGCTGACCTGGGACATCGTGAAGGCGCCCCGGACCACCCGGGCGGCCGAACGCCTGCTGGCCCCCGTGCTGGGCAAGAGCCTCGTGGTGTACGCCCGGCGGCCCCTCTCCGCAGGGACAACCGGCGAACCGTCCGCTCCCGGACGGTCGATCATCAAAACGCAGGAGCCCGTCGGTGTCGTTGCCTGAGGTCCCCGGCCTGCTCACGGCCGACGAGGTGCGGGTCACGGCGGCGACAATCGCCGAGTGGCAGTTGGCCGATGGAATGGTCCCCTGGTTCCCCGACGGCCACGCCGACCCGTGGAACCACGTGGAGGCGGCGATGGCGTTGGCGGTGACCGGACATCTCGACGAGGCGGAGGCGGCCTACCGCTGGCTGGTCGCCACCCAGCACGAGTCCGGCGCCTGGCACCAGTACTACCTGGCCGACGGGATCGAGGACGAGAAGTTCGACGCCAACGTCATCGCCTACGTGGCCACCGGCGTCTGGCACCACTGGCTGCTGACCGACGACCGGGGCTTCCTGGAGTCGATGTGGCCGGTGGTCGAGCGGGCCATCGACTTCGTGCTCGACCTCCAGACGCCGCGGGGCGAGATCCTGTGGGCCCGCCATCCCGACGGTACGCCGTGGTCGTTCGCCCTATTGACCGGCTCGTCCAGCATCTGCCACAGCCTGCGGTGCGCGGTGGCCGTAGCCGAGGAGGTGGGCTGCGAGCGTCCCGACTGGGAACTGTCGCTCGGCCACCTGACCCACGTGGTCCGAACCCGGCCCGACGGCGCCTTCGCTCCCAAGGAGCGGTGGGCCATGGACTGGTACTACCCAGTCCTGGGCGGTGCGGTCACCGGCTCCGAGGCACGGACCCACCTAGCCGCCCGGCGCGACAAGTTCGTGGTGGGCGGCCCGGACGACGAAGTGCTCGGCGTGCGCTGCGTATCGGACAAGGACTGGGCCACCGCGGCGGAGACCGCCGAATGTGCGCTGGCCCACCAGTTGGCGGGCGAACACGACCTGGCCCTCGACCTGCTGCGGGCCACCATGCCCATGCGCCGGCCCGACGGTCGGTACCTGACCGGGCTCGTTTACCCGGACCTGGTGACCTTTCCCACCAACGAGTGCTCGACCTACACGGCTGCCGCCGTGGTGCTGGCCGCCGACGCCCTGGGCGGGTGCAGCCCGGCATCGGGCCTGTTCGTCGACCACTCGACGCTCCCCGACGTGATCGCCGTGGAGCCAGACCCCTCTCGGTCAGGTGCCGGGGCCGGTACGGCGCAGGACGCGGAGCGAGCCGACGGCATCAACCTCGGCGAACGCCCCTGACCCGACGGCCCGACACCAGATCTCGTAGGGCGGGCGCCCCCCGTCGGCCGGATCATCGAACACGTCGTGAATGAGAAGGGTGCCGCCCACGGCCAGGTGGGGCACCCAGCCCTCGTAGTCCAGATGGGCCGGCTCGGCGCCGTGGCCCCCGTCGATGAACAGGAGCGACAGCGGCGTGGACCAAGCGGCGGCGACGGCCTGGGAGTCGCCGACCACGGCCACCACGGTGCCCTCTAGGCCGGCGTCGTGGATGGTGCGGCGGAAGGTGGGCAGGGTGTCCATCCGCCCGAGCTCGGGGTCGACGAGGTCGGGCTCGTGGTGCTCCCAGCCGGCCTGGTTCTCCTCCGAGCCCCGGTGGTGGTCGAGGGCGTACAGGATGCAGCCGGCCGTCTGGGCGGCGGCCCCGAGGTAGCAGGCCGACTTCCCGCAGTAGCTCCCCACCTCCAGCCACGGACCGTCGGGGCCGTCGACGGTCGCCGCCTCCGCAGTGGCTGCGGCGTGGTCGTAGAGGGCCCGGCCCTCGTCGGGCGGCATGAAGCCCCGGGCGGCTGCGGCGTGGGCCAGTACCTCGTCGGTGCGCTCCACGGCCACCCTCGGCTCGGCAATCAGTCGGACCCGGGCTCGGCCCCGTCCCCGGCCTCGTCTCCAGTGGGTTCGGGGCCGCCACTGCGGTCCCCCCAGATGACGTGGTGGAAGACCAGGTAACGGACCACCCAGAGAGCGGCGAATGCACCGGCGTTGGCCAGCTGGACCGACAGGGCGCCGCCGAAGATCGAGTCGACGACGCCGACCACGGCGGTGGACAGGAACAGGCCGGCGAACGACAGCATCCAGAAGGGGGCAATCTCGCCGACGGTATGGCCGCCCTGCTCCTGCTCCCACACGTAGTGGCGGCTCAGCCAGTAGGCGGGCCAACTGCTGATGGCCACGGCGGCCATGTTGGCGAAGGCCCCGGGCCAGCCGATGGCGCTGTGGAACAGGAAGAGCAGCGACTGCCCGATGAAGACGTTGACCATCGACACCCGGGAGAACCGGACGAGGGTCTTTCCGTACTCCCGCCACAGGCGCGCCGGCAGCGAGAGGGGGTTGGCCACCACGGACGGGAAGCCTAACGAGCGGCCTCCGTGCCCCGTTCCCATGGCCCACCAAGGGCGCTGGCCACCTCGTGGGGGGACCGGTCGGAGGGTTCGAGGGTGGCCACGAGGTCGTCGACCGTGGCCTGAAGCCGGTCAGCCAGGTGCGACCGGACCTCGGCCCGCCAGCGTCGGCGACGCCGCTCAACCAGGGCCCCACCGGCCAGCAGGGCGTCCCGGTGGGCGTCCACGGCGGCCGACAGGTCCTCCACACCGCCTCCTGTGGTGGCCGTGGTGGACACCACCGCCGGCCGCGCGTCCACCTCGGGGCGCCGGTGGCCGGTGAGATCTGACAGGTCGAGCATGAGCTCCAGGTCGCGTCGCACGTCGGCCGCGTCGGGCCGGTCCGACTTGTTGACGGCGAACAGGTCGGCCACCTCGAGCAACCCGGCCTTGTTGGCCTGCACCGCNTCGCCCATGCCCGGGGTGACGACCACCAGGCAGGTGTCGGCCGTCGCGGTGACGTCTACTTCCACCTGGCCGACGCCGACCGTCTCGATGACGACCGGGTCGAAGCCAGCCAGCTCAAGGACCCGGACCATGCCCGGCACGGCCAGGGCCAGGCCCCCAGCGTGTCCCCGGGTGGCCATGGAGCGGATGAACACCCCAGCGGNGGCGGCCTCGGCCATGCGAACCCGGTCGCCGAGGATGGCCCCACCGGTCAGCGGCGACGACGGATCGACGGCCAGCACCGCGGGTCGACGGCCCTCGGCGACCAGCCGGGTCAGCCAGACGGCGACGAGGGTGGACTTGCCGGCNCCCGGAGGGCCGGTCACACCGACCACGTGGACGTCGGTGCCCGACACGCCGACGTGGGGCCAGGCGGCGACGGCGGCGGCGGCGGCGGCCCCACCGCCCCGTTCCACCAGGGTCAGCAGTCGGGCCGTGGCCCGCCGCTCCCCTCCCCGGGCGGCGGCCACCAACTGGTCCACCGTCCGGTCGGCCACCGGGTGCACCTCAGGCGCGGCAGGCGGCCCGGACGCAGGCCACCACCTCGTCGGCCGAGGCCCCCGGCCCGAGCACCCCGGCCACGCCGGCGGCGGCCATGGCCGGCAGGTCCTCGTCAGGAACGATCCCGCCGACGACCACCGGCACGTCGAGGCCCGCGTCGGCCAGGGCGTCGACCATGCGGGGTCCGAGCGTGAGATGGCCGGCATTCAGCATGGAGATGCCGACTACGTCTGCATCCTCCTGCTCGACGGCGTCGATGACCATCTCGGTGGTCTGGCGCAGGCCGAGGTAGACGACCTCCATCCCGGCGTCGCGCAGCATGCGGGCCACCACCTTGAGGCCCCGGTCGTGGCCGTCGAGGCCCAACTTGGCCAGCACCACCCGGATTGGCTGCCCGGCCTCGGGAGCGGGGACCATCAAGCGCCCGCCCTCAGACCACTGCCGTCTCGAGCCAGGTGCCGAAGACCCCCTCGAGGGCGTCGACCACCTCGCCGAGGGTGGCCCGGGCCCGCACCGCGTCGAGCAGGGCGGGCATGAGGTTGGTGGTCGGCTCGGCGGCGTCGGCCGCCACCCGGGCCAGGGCGACGGCCACCGCGGCGGCGTCGCGGCCCTGCTTCACGGCGGCCAGGCGTTTGCGCTGCAGGTCCTCGGTGTCCTGGCCGATGCGCAGGAGGCTCCGGCTCTCGGGGTCGTCGCCGTCGGTGAAGGCGTTGACGCCGACCACGATCCGCTGCCCGGCGTTGACCTCCCGCTCGTAGCGGTACGCCGAGTCGGCGATCTCGCCGGCGAACCAGCCGGACTCGATGCCGGCNTACACGCCCTCGAGGATCGACCCGTCGCCGAGGTCCTCGAGGTGGGCGAACACCTCCTCGGCCCGGCGCTCCAGTTCGTCGGTCATCCACTCCACGTAGGCCGAGCCGCCGAGGGGGTCGACCACGTTGGCCACGCCGGTCTCGTGGGCGATGACCTGCTGGGTTCGCAAGGCGATGCGGGCCGCGTTCTCGGTGGGCAGCGCCAGGGCCTCGTCGAACGAGTCGGTGTGGAGGCTCTGGGTGCCGCCCAGAACGCCGGCCAGGGCCTGGAGGGCGACCCGGGCCACGTTCACCTCGGGCTGTTGGGCGGTAAGCGACACGCCGGCCGTCTGGGTGTGGAAGCGGAGCTTGAGGCTGCGCTCGTCGGTCGCCCCGTACCGGTCGCGCATCCACCGGGCCCAGATGCGTCGGGCGGCCCGGAACTTGCCCACCTCCTCGAAGAAGTCGAGGTGGCTGTTGAAGAAGAAGCTGAGCCGGGGGGCGAAGTCGTCGACGGCGAGGCCGGCCGCGGTGGCCGCCTCCACGTAGGCGAAACCGTTGGCCAGGGTGAAGGCCAGCTCCTGGGCGGCCGTCGAGCCGGCCTCGCGGATGTGGTAGCCGGAGATGGACACCGGGTTCCAGCGGGGCATCTCGGCGGCGGTGAACCGGATGACGTCGGTGACGAGNCGGACCGANGGCCGGGGCGGGAAGAGGTACTCCTTCTGGGCCTGGTACTCCTTGAGTATGTCGTTCTGGAGGGTGCCGGCCAGGCGGCTCCGCTCGACGCCACCGTCCTCGGCCACGGCCACGTACATGGCCAGCAGGATGGGAGCCGGGCCGTTGATGGTCATAGAGGTGGACACGGCGCCCAGGTCGATGCCGGAGAAAAGGTCGGCCACGTCCTCGACCGTGTCCACGGCCACGCCGGCCCGACCAACCTCGCCGAGGGCCCAGTCGTGGTCGGAGTCGCGTCCCATGAGGGTCGGCATGTCGAAGGCGGTGGAAAGGCCGGTGCCGCCGGCCTTCAGAAGCTCGTGGAAGCGGGCGTTGGTGTCGCCGGCCGTACCGAACCCGGCGAACATGCGCATGGTCCACAGGCGGGACCGGTACATCTCCGGGTGGACGCCGCGGGTGTAGGGGAACTCGCCCGGGGCGGGGCCGTCGCCGTAGACGGCTTCGACGGGNATCCCCGAGAGGGTGCGGAAACTATCTTCGTCGGCCACGTCGCGAGATTACTCTGACTTCCTACTATTTGCCACCCGAACATCTGGCTAGGGTGGCTGGGTGGCCGCGTCCGATCCCCTGTCCTTCGACCCCATCGTCGAGGCCCGTCGGAACTGGGAGGCGCACGGCTGGGCTGCCGAGGCGGCCATGTCGGCCGCCACCTCGATCACTCGGGCCCACCAGATCCTGCTGAAGCGCATCGATGCCGCACTGGCGCCCTTCGGCCTGGTGTTCAGCCGCTTCGAGGCCCTGGCCCTCCTGTCGTTCACCCGGACCGGGGCCCTGCCGCTGTCCCGCATCGGCCAGCGGCTCCAGGTCCACCCGACCAGCGTCACCAACACCATCGACCGCCTGGAGGCCGACGGCCTGGTGGTCCGGGCCCCCCACCCCACCGACCGTCGGGCCACCCTGGCCACCCTCACCGACCGGGGGCGGGCGTTGGCCGTCGANGCGGCNGCCGCTCTGGCCGCCATCGACTACGGCCTGGACGGCATGGACGCCGGTGGGTTGGCCGCCGTCGACGGGGCACTGCGCCCACTACGGGCCGCGGCGGGCGACTTCTCGCCCGAGGGCGCCTCCCCCTCTCCTCGGCCCTAGGGTCCGTGGCGTGATCGTCTCCACCGGACTCGGGCTTCTGGCCCTAGTCGTCGGCCTGGTCATCGGCTGGCCGGTCCTGGTCCTGCTGTCCATCGTCTTCACCGTCGTGCAGTTGGTGATGGTGGTGGCCAAGACGGCCGTGGAGCGAAACGACGCCAAGGTCGCCGATCGGATCGCCGCCAAGCAGGCCCGGCACGGGCGTCCCGACGAACCCGCCTGAATCACCCGCCCGAAGACCCCGGAGACCCCATGGCCGACTCCCCCAACACCCAGCCCCCCTCGGCACGACCGCTGGAGATCGCGGCGAACCCGAAGTTGAACATCACGTACCGGACCGATCCCGACCGGATCGCCGCCCTNCTGCCCCCTGGCCTGGAGCCCACCGGCAGCCCCAACGTGTACCTCGGCGTCTACTGCGTGCCCATCCTGGAGGAGCCCGAGTACGGCGTGTCGACGCGCGTCGAGGCCGTCTGGAACGGGATCGCCGGCCAGTACTCGCTGGGCATCGGCATCGATCAGGAGGCGGCCATCTTCGTCAGCGGCGAGACCAACGGGCAGCCCAAGTTCCCGTGCGACACCCGCTACTTCCGCCTCGGCGACCGGGTCGAGGCCCGCTGCACCCACCAGGGGTACACGTTCCTGGAGTTCCGGGGCAACGTCACCAGTGAGGAGCCGGTGGACGGCACCGACACCGTCCACGACGAGTGGTGGACGAAGTACTCGCGGGCCATCGGCGGCGCCGAGGGCGAGTGGGACTTTCCGCCGCACGTGGTCCACGTCCGCCAGGTCAGCGAGGCGGTCCACGTCGAGGTGCTGGACGGCCACCTGACCCTGCGGGACAGCCCGTGGGACCCCCACACCGAGCTGCTGCCCATGGAGGATCTGGTCGACGCCCGCCTGGTGACGTCCCGCCACAAGGAGCGGTCGATAACCAACGGGGGGCCGCTGGACCCGGTCGCTTTCTGGCCCTACGCCGACACCATCGGCGGGTCGCGGTGGCCCGGCGTGCGCGGCGGCCCCCGTCGGGGCTGACCCGGNCCTCTGCGCCCGTCGCCGAGAGAGCACCGAGAGGAGCCCCGCCCCGATGGTCCTGTCCCGCTTCGACGACTACCCGATCCACCAGACCCCNNAGCCNGTGGCCNTGCCGGCNTCNAGCGACNNNNACGTCTACGANCGNTACTGGTTCAACGGCTACNNCGACGGNCGGCGANNTNTACTTCGGNNTCGGCANNGCNNTNTANCCGCACCTNGGCATCNNGGANTGCGGCNTNAGCNTGGTGGTGGACGGCGTCCAGCACGCCTTCCATGCCTCGTGCCGGGCCGTAGGCGATCCGGTCGACCAGGTGGTGGGGCCGTTCCGACTCGAGATCCTCGAGCCGATGCGGTCCTGCCGGATCGTGCTCGACGACAACGAGACCGACGTGACCTGCGATCTGGTGTTCGAGGGCCGGACGGCCAACGTGGAGGAGCCCCGACACTCGTGGGGCGGCGCCATCCGCCGGACCATGGACGCCACCCGGTTCACCCAGCTGGGCCGATGGTCGGGTTGGATGGAGTTCGAAGGGCAACGCATCGAGTTCGACCCGGCCTCCACCCGGGGCACCAAGGACCGCTCGTGGGGCCTCCGGCCGTTGGCCGGCGGCGATTCGCGGGGCGCTCCGTCGCCTCCGGCGCAGAACAGCTTGTTCTTCCTGTGGGCCCCGCTGAACTTCGACGACCTCGGCTTCCACTACCAGCTCTTCGAGGACTCGGAGGGCCGTCCGGTGGCCAGCGTCGGCGCCCTCATGCCCACCTACGACAGGCTCGACGACCTCCCCGGCATCGAGGACCCGGCCACCCGTCCCATGCGGGGTCACGGGCACCGCCTCCAGTTCGACGAGGGCAGCCGCCTGGCCCACACGGCGGACCTGTGGCTGGACGCCGTCGAGGACGGCCGACGCCACGAGGTCACCCTGGAGCGGCTCTTCACCTTTCGGATGAAGGGCATCGGCTACCACCATCCCGAGTGGGGCCACGGCATGTGGAAGGGCGAGTTGGCCATGGCCGCCGAGTCGTGGACCCTGGCCGATGTGGACGACCACGCCTTCGAGAACCAGCACTGCCAGCACCTGGTCCGGGCTACCTACCGCGAACCGGACGGTGGCGAGAAGGTGGGCATCGGCGCCCTCGAGCAGCTGTTCTTCGGCCCCTACCGGCCCTACGGGTTCGAAGGGGCGATAGGCCGCTCTGGTTAGGCGCCCGTTCGGGCTAGAGCCGCTCCTGCCGGCGCCCGGAGCGCCCCGAACGGGCAGGACGGCGGGCCGGCGCCGAGGACCGGTCGAAGCGTCGGTACCAGTCCCGGAACCCGGCCAGGACCGTGCGGTTCCCCTCAGCCCGTGGTTCAGGCACCGTTACCCCCGAGGCCCGGACCGCCACCGTGAACCCGTCCACCGGGGTCACGTGTATGCAGCTGCCACCGGAGAGAACCAGCGTGCCCGGGCCGGGCACCCGGACCCCGTCCGGCCCGTTGACCACCCAGGCTCCGTCGTCCCCCACGCTCCCATGGGTCGCGCCCGGATCGGCCAGTTGCCCGGCCAACAGGCCGACCAGTACGTCCTCCGGGTGGCCGGCCACCTCGACCGCCGGCCCCGGCGGCGGTCCTCCCAATCCGGGGGGAGCCCCCGCGGGCTCCTCACCGCTGCGGCCGTGGAAGGCCCATACGGTCCCGTCGGAAACCCCGGTCGGCCACACCCGCAGCTCGACCGCCTCGGGGACCGGTCCGTCGCCGGCCGACGTGCAGGCCCCCGAGTGGCTGAAGCACCACCCGTGCANCGGGCAGGTCACCCCGTCGTCGTCGATCCGCCCGCCGACGGTCAGGTCGGCGCCCAGGTGCGGACAGGTGGCGTGGGCCACNAGCGCACCACCGGCCGGGGTCCGGCCCACGGCCAGGTCCTGGCCGAAGGCGACCAGCGGCACCAGCGCCCCTTCCGGCACCTCGTCGGCGGCGGCCACTGCGAACCATCCCACCGGGAACGGGGGTCGGTGGGGTCCGGTCACTCTTCCTCGTCGTCGCCGGGCACCGGGATGAGCGCCTCGGCGGCCACCATCGGGTTTGGGAACTCCTTCACTCCGCACACCTTCCCGTCTCGGAACCGCCACAGTGCCACGTAGGTGTTGCGGTAGGGGCGGCCGGTGGGGGTGGCCACGCCGTCGCTCTCGTACTCGACGACCAGCAGGTCCGGGTCAAGGCACTCGTGGACCGCGGTGAGGCGCAGCGTGAACCGGAAGGTCCCCAGCCGGGGCGCCAGGTACCGGCCGATCTCCCGGGCCCCCTCGAGGCGGACCGGCGGATCGCCGAAGGGGAGCTCCAGCACCCAGTCGGGGTCGTAGCAGTCGACGAGCTCGCCGGCCCGATCGGTGCCGTACAGCGAGACGACGTGCTCCAGCAGCGCCCGATTGGCCGCCCGACGTGACCCGGCCTCGCCTGAGGCATCGTCCGGGCCGTCGGCGGTCACGGAGGCTCAGTCCCGGTACGAGGGGTCCTCGGCGTCAAGGACGGCCTTCAACTCGGCGAAGTGGGCCACGCCCTGGTCGGTGAAGCGAGCCCACATCCGCACCACCGAGTCNGCCAGTTCGTCGTCCATGGGCCGCAGCTCCCGGCCCGTCGACAGGGCGATGACCACCGTACGGCANGCCCTCTCCAGGTAGTACAACTCCTCAAAGGCGTGGGCCACTGTCTCGCCGACCACCGTCACGCCGTGGTTGCCCATCATCATCACCGAGTTCCCGGCCAGAGCCTCGGCCACCCGGGCCCCNTCGGCCGGGTCGTCAGGCGGACCGGCCATCTCCATGTCGTAGACGGTGCGACCCCAGAAGCGGGCCGTTGCCTGGTCCAGTGGAGGGATGGTCGGATCGGCCAGGCCGCACAGCGCCGTGGCGTGCGGAGGGTGGCAGTGCAGGACGGCCCGGGCCGTCGGGATGCGGGCATGGATGGCCCCGTGGATGCACCACGCCGACGGGTCGGGTGCGTCGGGCCGCTCCATGGTCGACGGGTCGTCGGCATCGAGCAGGATCAACTCGCTGGCCCGGACCAGCGAGAAGTGGCGCCACTTCGGGTTGCAGAGGAACCGCTTCCCGTCGGGCGACACCGCTGCGCTGAAGTGGTTGGCCACCGACTCGTGCAGGTCGAACCGGGCGGCCAGGCGGAACGCCGCCGCCAGGTCCACCCGAACCTGCGCCTCGTCGAGTTCGTTCAAGGACCCAGGGGCGTCGAGGGCGGTCATGGGCGCAGTCTGGCCCGGGTCAGCTGGCCAGCGAAAGGGCGGCGTGGAGGAGCACCTCTGCGCCCACCTCGGCCTGGCCCGGCTCGATGGATTCNGCCTCGTTGTGGGAGAGGCCGTCGCGGCAGGGCACGAACACCATGGCGGCCGGTCCTCGTGACGCCACGTAGCAGGCATCGTGACCGGCACCTGACACGATCCTCTCGCACGCCCGGCCCGTAGCCTCGGCCGCCGAAGCCACCGCCGCCACGCACCGCCCATCAAATGCCACCGGCGGCAAGCCATCGTCAACGGCGACCTCGGCGCCGCACCCGTGCCGCTCGGCAGAAGAGGCCACCAACGCCCGCAGGTCGGCGTCCATCCCGTCAAGCACATCCGCCTCGGGGTGCCGCATGTCGACCGAGAACTGGATGACGGCCGGCACCGTGTTGGGCGACATGTTGCGGAACGTACTAGCAGCGTCGTGCCGAAACCGTGGCCCGACCGGACCTTCCCCAAGTTCAAAGGCCGCTCAGCAGGGCACCCGGCGCGTCCGTGGGGGCAACGCCGAGGGACCGGAAGACGGCCCAGTACAGGGCGGTGTCGGAGGCCACGACCGGGCGACCGACGGCGTCCTCCATCTCGGTGAGGCGGTGCAGGCACCGCTCGGGCAGGCCGTCATCGTTACGCCAGTTGGGCATGCCGTTGACGATGACCACCTCGGCGTCCGGAGCCTTCTCCACCGCTCGGACCACCGACTCCACGGCCGCGTCACCGGGGAAGATCCACCGCTGGGCGTTGACCCACTCCTGGGTGTCGTACATGCCCAGGTCCACGAAGTTACCGGCGTAGCGGATGTCGAGGCCGGCGCTGCGCAGGAACCCGGCGAGGCCATCGCGCCAGTCGGGCCAGTAGTAGACGGAGTCGAGCACCACCTTCTCGGCGTCAAGGGAACGCACGGCGTCGACCAGGGTCATGCCGGCCATGTGGAACGGCATGCCGTAGGTCTCCTCCATCCGGTCGCAGAAGGCCCGTATGTCGGCAGCGTCGGTGCCGTTGCAGTGGACCCAGTTAGAGCCGACCTGACCGACGACGTCGGCGCCGTTGTTGGCCATGCACTCGGCGTACTCCTCCAGCAGGTGGAAGTTGTCGGCCCGCTGGGAGAGTTCGTGGGCGTACACCGGGGCGTGCAGCATCCGGCCATGGACGCCGACGCTGCGGGGCGCGATGCGCAGGAAGTCAGAGACCGCGGCGTCAAAGTCGTGGGGCGGCGAAGTGAAGCCCACCTGGTGAGGGAACAACTTGTTGGCCGGATCCAACCACGCCTCGGGCCGGATGTAGTCGTGGTCGCCCATGGCGTCCTCCTTGGGTTCGCAAGGCCGGTGGTTCGGGATTCTCGATTCAGGACTCGCTATTCGGCGACCCAGGGATCCGACCCGCCGTACCCGGGCCGGATCAGAGGTCGAGGCGGTAGACGTTGGTGGTCCGTTCCTGGAAGCCGAGGCGCCGGTATAGCCGGTTGGCGGCCTCCCGGGACGGGCGGGACGTCAGGTCCACCGTGGTGGCCCCCGCCTCCCGGGCCCGATCAATGGCCGCCCGGTTAAGTGCCTCGCCGACGCCGCGGCCCCGGGCCGCCTCGTCGACCACCACGTCCTCGATCCAGGCCCGCAGGCCGGTCGGGATACGGAACAGGGCCAGGGTCATGGACCCGAGGATCGACGAGCCGTCGGCGGCACCCGCCGTGTCGGGGTCCTCGGCAATCAGGAGGATCGAAGCCTCGGAGGCCACGATGGCGGCTAGGGCGGCGGCGTCGGGCGGCGGATTCGAATTGGACAGTTGGGGAATCAGGCGGGCCATGGCGGCCACCAGCGCGTCGTCGACCTCGGTCGCCTCGCTGACCGTGCAGCCCTTGCCCCCACCACTGGTTCCCGTCATGGCGTCACAGGCTAGGGGCGCCACGGGGCCGCAGCCGGACGCTCCGGAGCGCGCGCCGGACGCGCGTGGCTAGCCTCCGGCCCGATGGCCCCTGATCGTGCGCCGCACCTCTCCTGGCACGCCGGCGTCGCGCCCAACGACCTGCGCTCGCCGATCCTGCTGGCCGCCTTCGAGGGTTGGAACGACGCCGGCGAGGCCAGCTCGTCGGCCGCCCGCTACCTGCGAGACCACTACGAGGCCGAGCACGTGGCCACCATCGAGGCCGAGGAGTTCTTCGACTTCACCGTGGCCCGGCCCAACGTCAGCCTTGACGTGGACGACGTGCGCCGGATCGTGTGGCCGTCGACCAGCCTGCACGTGGCCCGGATCCCCGACGCCTCCCACGACCTGGTGTGCGCCATCGGCTACGAGCCGCAGCTGCGGTGGCGGACCTTCGTTGACCATATGGCCGTGGCCGCCGAGGCCCTCGACGCCTCTCTGGTGTGCACCGTAGGGGCCCTGCTGACCGACGTGCCCCACACCCGGCCCACCCAGGTGTACGGCGGCACCGACGACCGGGCGCTGGCCGCCCGCCTGGACCTGTCGCCGTCGACCTACGAGGGGCCGACGGGGATCGTGGGCGTGCTGGCCGCCGAGCTGCGCGACCGGGGCCTGTCGGTGGCTTCGTTCTGGGCCAGCGTGCCCACCTACGTGCCCAACGTCCCGTCGCCCAAGGCCACCCTGGCCCTAGTCGAGCGCCTGGCCCGGGTGCTCGAGGTTGACGTGCCCCGCACCGACCTGCAGATCGGAAGCGACGACTACGAGCAGAAGGTTTCGACGCTGGTGGCCGAGGACGAGGACACCTCGGACTACGTCCGGCAACTGGAAGCCGACTTCGACGAGGAGGCCTCCGACGACCCCAACCGCCTGGTGGCCGAGGTCGAGGACTTCCTGCGGAACCAGCCCGGGACCTGAGCCGGCCCTGACCCCGAGTGGTCGGACCCCGGGGTCAGGCCTCGGGGTCCCCCTCCCAGAAGGGATCACGGGGCATGTCGAAGCGCACCGGCACCTCCTCCCCGCGGATCGCAGCGAAGGACTCCGCAGCCCACGTCTCGGGCACCGCGGTGCCCTCGGGCAGGGCGTCCTCGGCGAAGAAGCCCACGTCGAGGCACTCCAGGGGGTGGGCCTGCAGTTCTCCGCCGATCATCCGGCAGTGGAAGACCAGCGAGTAGAGCGGAATGCCGGTGATGCCGAGGCGCAGCCCGTCGAGGATGGCGAGGGGTCGCAACACCTCGCACTCGATACCCGTCTCCTCGAGGACCTCCTTGACCACCACCTCGGCCGGCGAGTAGCCGACGTCGGCCCATCCAGTCGGGTACAGCCACACGCCGCTGGGGGCCCGCTGGACGAGGAGCATCTCTCCGGAGTCGTTGCCGACCACGGCGCCCACGGTGACCTTGGGGGTTACGTAGCCCTTCACGCCCTTCCCGACCGTATCGAACCACTCGGCGGCCAGGTCGTCCGGGTCGACGGCCCGGCCTGACAGGGCGTCGGCCCGGGCCCGGATCTCGGCGGCTACGTGGAGGATCTCCTCGTAGCGCTCCCGTTCGTAGAGCGACTCGGTGAAGCCCATGCCGGTGCGGGCCGACCCGGCCAGCGACTCGGCCCACCGCAACAGGTCAGCCTGATTCGGGGGATCGATCCCGGGAGGTGGTGCCACGTCCGCACCGTAGGGCGCATGCGGGACATGCGGGGAACGGGCCTGCTCAGAAATCGACGGCCACCCAGCGCAGGACCGACAACTCGATCTCGGCCAGGTGCTCCGGGTCGGTGACCTTGGCCCCGAACGAGTCCCGGACATAGAAGGCGTCGATGACGTCAGAGCCGAGGGTCTGGACCCGGGCCCGGACGATGTCCAGGTCGAGTTCGGCGAAGGCTCGGGTTATCCGGTACAGCACCCCCACCCCGTCGGGGCAGGTCACCTCCAACACGGTGGCCGTGGCCGACGAGGCGTTGTCGACCGTCACGGTGGGTCGGACCGGGCGGGCGGTGAGGCGGATGGTCCGGTACGTCCGGGACCGGTCGCCGATGCGGGCGTCTAGGGCGAGGCGACCGGCCAGGGCCCGGTCGACCTGCTCCTCGATGCGAGGCCAGTCCGGACGACCACCCAGTACCTGGCCGATCCGGAACACCGACAGGGCCCGGCCGTGCTCGGAGTGGGCCGACGCCTCGACCACGTCGGCACCGTTGAGGGCCAACACGCCGGCCACCTTGGAGAACGTGCCGGGACGGTCGGCGGCCACCACGGTGAGGGTGTCGCCGTCTCCGGTCACGGTGAACGCGCCCTCGTCGAGGAGGGCCTGCTGGGCGGCGTTGGGGAAAGAACCGCCGACCACGTCGCCCACGTCGCCGCCACCCAGGACGTGCGAGGTGCGCTCCACCAGTTCGCGAACGAGGCTGGCCTTCCAGGAGCTCCACGCCGACGGACCAGTGGCGATCGAGTCGGCCTCGGTGAGGGCGGCCAGCAGGCGCAGCAGCAGCGGATCGTCGACGGCGTCGGCCACCTGGCGGATGGTGCCGTCGTCGTCGAGGTCGCGCCGGGTGGCCACGTCGGGCAGCAGCAGGTGGTGCTCGCACATGGCGACCAACAGGTCGACGTCGTCGGGGTCGA
>PBUO01000037.1 GCA_002727895.1 Acidimicrobiaceae bacterium
GTACGAGGTGCGGAGCATCTCGGGCGTCACCTCGGCGATGTCGACGGCGTCGGCCTTTCGGAGGTCGAGCAGGGGCTGCAGGTCGGCGGCGAAGGGCACTGGGGTTCTCCTAAGGATTATGTGGCGCGGACTAGCGGGGCGCCGTCAGGAAGCGGCGTCGGCAGCGAGGCGGTCGGCCTCGTCCTGGAACTGGGGGGTGTCGAGGCGCTGGCGGCGATCGTCGGGCACCGAGTCGTCCCCCGAGCCGATGGACTGGGAAGTACCGGTCGAGGTGGCCCGGCGCTTCCAGGCACCGTCGGCGTCCCAGCGCATGCCGGTGTCGACGATGGTGCCCGGCTCCAAGACGGCGGTTCCAGCCACCAGTGCCCGGCGCAGCAGGTCACGCTGGAACTCCGGCTCGTGGGGTCGGCCGGCGGTGTTGCCGAGCGGGAGGTCGGAGAAGGCGGCCCGGGGCGGGTTGGCCGCTGCGGTGATGCTGTACGCCGAGGTGAGGCACAACGTCGGCATGCCGGCCGCCTCCAGGGCCCGTGCGACCAGACCCACGGTCTGGTGGCAGACCGGTCAGACCGGCACCAGCAGCGCTAGGTCGACGTCCATGGCCGTCACCTCAGCCACGATGGCCGGCGCCAGCTCGTCCTCGGTGCGCCGCGCCGAGTAGATGCCACCCATGCAGCCCAGGGCCGTCGGGGCGAGGCCTCCGATCACACCCTCGTCGACCAGCTCGCGCAGACGGTCGACGGGGAAGACGATGTTGGGGTCCTCGCGGGCCGGCTCGAGGTCGTAGGCGAAGTGGGTGAGCCGGATGTCGGTGGCCGGCTGGTCGGTGGGGATNCGGCGGATGCCGGTGTCGTCCTTCCAGTGGAAGGCCACCTGACCACGCCGATAGGCACCACCCGAGCCGACGAGGGCCACCGTCGACTCGGACAGCGGTCCAGTCAGCGGCGTCCACGGCGGCGCCTCGGGCCGCTCGGCCCACTGGTACGGGGGGTATCCGAGCGCGTCGTAGGTGTCCCGGGTCAACTGGATGTAGTCGACGGGTGCCTCCGGGTCCATGAAGCCATCGTGGCACCCGCCGCGTCCCGGATGGGAACCCGCCGGGGCCCAACAATCCGAGCATCGACACTGAGAGTGATTACTCATACACTCGGGGCGTGGAAGCTGAGGGGCTAACCGTGGAACGAGTGGCCGCCGAATCCGGCGTGGCCATCGACACCGTGCGCTACTACCAACGCCTCGGCCTGCTCGGTCCCCCGACCCGACGCGGGCGACGGGCCGTCTACTCCACGGCCCACGTCGACCGACTGGCCGACATCCGTCGCCTGGCCGACGACGGCTTCACGCTGGCCCAGATCGGCGCGCTGGGAACCGCCGGCGGAGCCGACGCCTCGTCCACCGCAGCAAACCTCCGCCGCCTGGCCGACGAGGCGCTNGACCGAAGCCTCAGCCGGGCCGAGGTGGCCGACGCGGCCGGCGTCCCCGAGGGCCTCGTGTCGCTGCTGTGCGACAACGGCCTCCTGTCGCCCCTGGTCGATGACCCCGAGCCCCGGTTCGACGAGGGAGCCGTCTCGATGGTTCGNGCCGGCCTGGCNATCAGCNCGGCCGGCGTGCCCCTNGACGANCTCGTCGCCCTGGCCACCGACCACGGGGCCCACGTCGANGAGGTGGTGGAGCGGGCCATCGACCTGTTCGAANGCCACGTCCACTCCGACGACCCCGGCTCAGACCAGCAACTGGTCGAGGTGGTCCGGACGCTGGTTCCNGCCGTGACCCGCCTCGTGGCCCAGCACTTCCACCGCACNCTCGTCGCCCGGGCCCGCGNCCGCGGCCAAGCCGACGATGCCGACNTNGGTNCGGGCCTNGCCGAGGCNCTCATGGCCGCCGACGCNGACCGTCTGGAGGTGGAGGTCCGATGGCGGTGAACCCNNCCGTCCCCGCCCCCATNCCGGACGNACCCTCCGCTGCCGACNGGCCACGCCCCTCGGTGGCTCGNACGGTGGANATCCACGCCGGGCCGGCCACCGACCCGNTGGCCTGGCTGGCNGTCGCCCCCGGGACCGACGAGGCCTGGTTCTGGGAGGTNCCGGACGACGACGAATCNTGGGTCGGCCTCGGCGCCNCCATGGTCGTCNAGGCGTCGGGCCCCGGACGCTTCGCTGACGCCGCGCGGGCCGCCGCGGCGCTCTGGACGGACCTCGCCCGCGAAGCCCCGACCGAAGCCCCCCTCCCCCGCCTGGCCGCCGGCTTCGCCTTCGACGACGAACTCCCACCCAGCGCCCATGCCTGGCAGGCCCACGGTGCCGGCCGACTGGTCCTCCCCGCCGTCCAGGTCCATCGCCGCCACGGACGGACCTGGGTGACTCGGATCGACCATCATGACCGACCCACCCCGGCGGTGGCCCCGAGCGCACCTCCGATTCCCGCCGTGGTCGACCCGGCCGATCAGGCCACGCCGGACCAACGCGACCACTACCGCTCGCTGGTCCGCCTCGCCCTGGAGGCCATCGCCCGGGGCGACCTNGCCAAGGCCGTGCCCTGCCGGTCGATCGGCGTGGCCCACCACCCCGACCTGGCGACNCTGCTCGGCATCCTGCGGGCCATTTACCCGGCCTGCGCAACCCTCGCCGTCCGCCCCGCCGGCCGGATCGATGACACGGGAGGCGATCCGTTGCCCACCTTCGTCGGCGCCACACCGGAACGACTGGCCGCCGTCCACGATGGCCACCTCCACACTGCGGCCCTGGCCGGCTCGGCCCCCCGCCACGAGGACCCGGCCATCGACGCCGCCCTCGGCCAGGGCCTGCTGACCAGCCCCAAGGAACGCCAGGAACACGACGTGGTCGTCCAGGCAGTCGACCGTGCCCTGGCCGACCTCGGCGTCGAGGACTGGCACCCGCGCCATCCGTCCCTCCTATGCCTCCACGGCATCCAGCACCTCCACACGCCCATCGAAGCCGAGCTCCCGCCCGGGGTGGGGCTCCTGGACCTGGTCGGAGCGCTGCACCCCACCCCCGCGGTGGCCGGCCATCCCGGCGGCCAGGCCGCGGACCTCCGGACCGCCCACGAGGGCATGGACCGGGGCTGGTTCGCCTCGCCGGTTGGCTGGATGGACGCCGCCGGCGACGGCGAGTTCCGGGTCGCCCTCCGGACCGGTCTGGTCACTGGGGTCGGCACCACCCTTTACGCCGGTGCCGGANTGGTCGAGGGGTCGGACCCCGACCGGGAGCTTCTGGAGACCGACCTGAAGCTGCGTGCCGTGCTCGGTCCGGTGGTGGCCGCCTCGGAGGTGGCCGGGTGAACTGCCGAGGGACGTCCCCGCTGCCGGCCGGCGAGCCGGCGGCCACGCAGGCGTGGTGCCGAGCCTTCTTCGCCCAACTGGTCGAGTGCGGCGTGGCCCACGTGGCCGCCTCGCCCGGGTCGCGGTCCACGCCCATGACGGTGGCCGCCGACCGGACGGACCGTCTGGACGTGTCGATGCACCTCGACGAGCGGTCTGGGGGCTTCTTCGCCCTCGGCCTGGCCCGGGCTACCCGCCGCCCGGTGGCCCTACTGTGCACATCGGGCACCGCGGCGGCCAACTACCTCCCGGCCGTGGTTGAGGCCTTCCACTTTGGCGTGCCCCTCCTCGTCCTCACCACCGACCGACCCCCCGAACTGCAGGACGTCGGCGCCCCCCAGACCATCGACCAGCACGGCCTCTTCGGCAGCCACGTTCGCTGGGCCACCAACACGACGGTGGCTGGGGTCGAGTCGCCCGGGGGCGCGGCCTCGGTGGCCCACCAGGCCTTCGTCCGAGCCACCCGGCCGGCACCCGGCCCGGTCCACGTGAACGTGCCGCTACGCGAACCCCTGGAGCCACCGGCCGACGACCCGCCTCCGGTGGGCCTGCTCCCCGTCCCACCCGACCGGGCACCGCTGGAGGTCGGATTCCTGGCCGACCTGTTCGCCGACGGTCCCCCGACGAGAGGCCTGCTGGTGGCCGGACCGATGGACCCGACCGAAGACGACCGGNNNGCNNTGGNCGACCTNGCCCGGGNCACCGGCTGGCCGCTGCTGGCCGACCCGACCTCGGGGCTGCGCCGCGGGNCNCACGTGGTCGACGCCCCGGTACTGGCNATGGGCGACCACCTACTGCGGTCGTCGTGGTCCGACGGCCACCGGCCCGANGTCGTCGTGCAGTTNGGGGCNATGCCNACCAGCAAGGGCTACCGNCTGTGGCTGGATCGGGTCGGCGCCGAGCGGATCGTGGCNGTCGACCACCTGGGTCGGTTCCCCGACCCCGCCCTGCGGGTCACCGACCGGGTGGCCGCACCCGTCGGCCCCCTGGCCCGCNACCTCGTCGACCGNCATCCGTCCGGACACGCCCCCGACCCGACCTGGACGGCCGCNTGGACCGNCGCCGAAGCGGCCGCCCTNACCGCGGTGGCCGAGGTGGTGGCCACCGCCCCCTTCGACGAACCAGCCGTGGTGGCCGCCCTCGACCGGTCGCTCCCCGACGCGGTCGAGCTGGTGGTCGGCAACTCCATGCCCATCCGCGACCTAGACGCCTTCCTCCCCGCCGATGCCCGCTCGTGGTCGATCCGCGGCAACCGGGGCGCCAACGGCATCGACGGGCAGGTGTCCACTGCGGCGGGGATCAGCGTCGGGTCCGAAGTGCCCACCGTTCTGCTGGCCGGCGACCTGACCGTGCTCCACGACCTCGGCGGGCTCACCGCCCTCGGTCGCCTCGGCGCGGATCTCACCGTGGTGACGGTCGACAACGACGGCGGCGGGATCTTCTCTTTCCTCCCCATCGCCCGGGAGGCCCACGTCGACCACCACCGCCTCTTCCACACCCCGCATGGTCTGGACCTGGCCCATGCCGCGGAGCTGGCCGGCATCCAACTGCACCAGCCCACCGGTCCGGACGACCTCGACGCCGCCCTGACGACCGCCGTCGCCACGCTGGGGCCTCATCTGGTCCACGTGCGAACCAATGCCGCCACCAACGTCAGCCTGCACCGGAAAGCCGCGGCCGCTGTCGAGACGACCCTCGGAGGCGAGAGGTGAACCCCGACGGCCCCCACCTCCTCCACACCGAGGTGGCTGGACCCGGGGACGGCATAGCCGACGGCCCGAGCATCGACCGGACCCCGGTGCTCTTGCTGCACGGCTTCACCGGCTCGATGACCAACATGGCCGGCATCGGCCGCCCACTGTCCGAGTCCCGAAGGACCGTCGCCGTCGACCTCCCCGGCCACGGACAGACTGGCGCCTTCGACGAGGCCCACCGGTACGGGTTCGACCACACCGTCGATGCGGTGGCCGACGTCCTCGAACGGCTCGACGCGGAGCCTGTGCACGTAGTCGGCTACTCGATGGGCGGCCGGATCGCCCTGGGCCTGGCCGTCCGACATCCCGACGTCGTGGCATCCCTCGTCCTCATCGGCGCTTCGCCCGGCCTGGCCGACCCCGTGGAGCGCTCGGCCCGCCGGCGCTCCGACGACGAGCTGGCCGACGACCTGGAGGAAAAGGGCCTCGAGTGGTTCGTCGACCACTGGATGGCCAGCCCCCTGTTCGCCTCCCAGGAGCGCCTCGGCCGCGACGCCCTGGTCGACGCCAGGGCCCAGCGCCTGACCAACGACCCCGAGGGGCTGGCCGGCAGCCTCCGGGGCGCGGGGACTGGCGCCCAGCCGTCCCACTGGCACGACCTCCCCCGAATCGCCGCACCCACACTGCTCCTGGTGGGGGACGAGGACCCCAAGTTCCGTGCCATCGCCCTGCGCATGGGCGCCGGGCTACCCCGCTCCACCATGGAGGTGGTCCCCGACGCCGGACACGCCGCCCACCTCGAGAACCCGGGCCACGTGGTGGCCAGCGTGCGGGAGTTCCTCGACGACGTCGACCGGCAGGCCGGCCGGTGACGCCCGAGGTGCCCGGGGCGACCGACCTGGGTGTGGAGGCCATCCGCCTACAACGGGCCACGTTGGCCTACCGCGCCCCGATCACCACGGCGTATGGGACCCTCGACCGACGGGAGGTCGTACTGCTCACCGTGGTCGACGAAGACGGTCGAACCGGACGCGGCGAGGCGGCCCCGCTGGCCGGCTTCACCCCCGAGACGGTCGATGAGGCCGAGGCGGCCCTCCAACGGTGGGCCGACGAGGGAACCGACCCGTCGGCATACCCCACTGCCCGGGCGGCCATCGACTCCGCACTGCTCGACCTGGCCTCGGCCCGGGCAGGCCGACCTGTCCACGACCTGCTGTCCCCCGGTAGCCCCGCCGAGTTACCCGTCGCCGCTCTGGTCGCCGGACCCACCGTGGACGACCTGGCCGACGCTGCCCGCCGAGCCGTCGCTGACGGACACCCGGGCGTCAAGGTCAAGGTCGGGGTCGGCCCGTTCGAGGCCGACCTGGAGCGGGTGGCCGCCGTCCGGGCGGCCATCGACGGGGCGGGCCTGCGCCTCGACGCCAACGGGGCGTGGTGCGTCTCCGAGGCGATCGACCGTCTCGGCCGGTTGGCCGCCTTCCACCCGGAGTTCGTGGAGGAGCCGACGGCGGGACTCGACGACAATGCCGCCGTCCGCGCGGCATCGCCGGTTCCGGTGGCCGTCGACGAGTCGGCGCCGGACCTCCCCTCGATCGAGCGGGCATTGGCGGTGAGAGCCGCCGACGTGCTGATCGTCAAGCCGTCGGCCCTCGGCGGCCCCCGACCCACCGCCGAGGCGGCACGACGGGCGACGGACGCCGGCCTCAGAGTGGTCGTGACGTCGCTGCTGGAGGGGTCGGTCGGCATCCGGGCGACGGCACATCTGGCCTCGGCCCTCGGCCTGCTGCAGCCGGCTCCGGGCCTTGCCACCGCCGGCCTGCTGGCCACCGACGTGGGCGAACCGCTGATGGCCGTCGGGGGCGCGCTCTACCTGGACTGACCGTCTCGCCGGTCAGCCTCCCGGGATCAGCCCCGTCGGATCAGAACGCGTCCTTCACCGCCAACCGGAACGGGTCGCCCGACACCGAGTCGCCGAGGGCGGCCTCGGACTCGCGCGCGGCGGCGGCGAACACACCCTTGGACATCAGAGACCGCTCGGCGGCCCGACGCTGCCAGTAGACGTGCGCCCGGGCCCGCTGGGCACCCTCGTGCTCCGGCTCAGCAGCCACCGCCGTCTGGACCAGGTGGCAGGCCAGACGTAGGTCGCCCTCGTCGACCAGCTCGAGGGCCCGGTCGACGAGCGCCTCCACCGACCCGACGAGGCGGACCACCTCTGCGGCCAGGGCGGCCTCGGGCGCAGGCTTCAGATTGGCCGGGTTGCCGTCCCACCAGCCGCCGAACTGCCGGTAGACGTTGCGAACCACGAATTCCGGCTCGTCGTACTGCGGCGCCAGCCACGGCCGGCCGGCCAGGTGGTCGGGAACCCGCACTTCGTGGATGATCTCGTCGATGGTGGCGCCCTCGTTCATGAGATCCAGGGTCCTCCCGGCCAGGTGCTCGAGGGCCTCGGCCACCTCGCCCAACACCGTCTCGCACCGGGCTCGGCCCACGATGGGCAGGCCGTGGGCCGGGTACACGCGTTCCACGCCGACGGCCAGCATGTCCCGAATGGCGGCCGCCCACTCGATGGGGTACCGCTGGACCTTCTGCGGGTTCCCGGCGTTGGGAAACATCCAGCACACGAAGTCACCGGTCCACGCCGTTCGGCGTTCCGCGTCCCATCCCCACACGTGGTCGTCGGTCTCGCCCCGGGCGTGTCGGAGCTCGAACGTCCGGTCGCCCACGGTGAACGAGCCATGGTCACCGACCAGCTCGTCGGGGTCGGCCACGTCGTCAACGAGGAACCGGGGGCCGTCACCGCCGATGCCGAGGCGATCCCGGTTGCGGATCCCGCCGAACTGCCGCTGGTTGATGGCCAGGTTCCAGCCGTTGGTGGTCCGGTAGCGGTCGAATCGGGCCGGGACGGCCTCGTGGGCCACGAAGGTCGGCCGGCGATCGCCACGCCGTTCGGCGTCGGCCACGAAGGCGCCGCTACCCCCGACGTGGTCGACGTGGCCGTGGGTGTAGACGAGGCGGTCCACCGGGAGGTCGCTCCAGGCCCGCAACGCTTCGACCACCGCCGGACCCGATTGGACGCCGCTGGCGTCCCAGCACACCAGCCCCTCGCCGGCATCGACCACCCAGCAGTGGGAGAACGACTCGACCACGGCCACGTCGTCCTCCACAACCGTCAATTCGTTGGTGATCCGGTTGTGCGGGGTCTCGGCCACCCCCGAGTCAATGACCCGGTTGGCCACGTCCACCGGATGCATGGACGGTCCGCTCATGGGCTGGTCCCTTCACTCGGCGCCCCGTCCGGCGGGGCGAGGGCGCGCACGTTGTCATCGACCAGGCGGGCACCCCGGTCGGATTCCTCGAAAAGGCAGAAGTGGCCGCCATCCACCACCTGCAGGTCCACACCGACCAGGTCGGCCTGGGCGGCGAACCACCCGGCGTCCAGGTCGGTCCGACTGCCGGCCAGCACGGCGATCGGCACCCGGCCGTCGGCCACGACCCGTCGCAGGGCCTCGAACGACCCCACCGGGCCGTGTCGGTCCCGCGACCCGAAGATGGTCGCCTCGGTCTGTGGACGGCAGGACAACTCGACCGTCCCGTCCGGCCGATCCCGGAAGCCCCACCGCACGTACCCGGCCAGGGCCTCGGGAGCGAGGTCCTGCAGCGGCGGGCGCGACCCGTAGGAGGCCTCCACAGTGGCCCGATCGGCCCAGACGTCACGTCGCCGCAGGGCTCCCACGGCCAGCGGGTGCTCACCGTCGGCGAAGCCGAAGTGCTGTTCCTCACGGGTCGTGGCGTCGATGACCACCGCCTCGCAC
>PBUO01000038.1 GCA_002727895.1 Acidimicrobiaceae bacterium
CCCTCACGGCCCCGATGCCTTCACGCAGGGGCGGGAGCTCGTCGACGGTCGGCTGTACGAGACCACGGGGCGGTACGGCATGTCGGGACTCCGGGAGGTCGACCGCGCCACCGGACGGGTCCTCCGCCACACACCCATCGACGACGCACTGTTCGGCGAGGGCTTCACGTCGTTGGGCGACGGCCGAGGCGTGCAGTTGACCTGGAAGGCCGGACGGGCCCTGGTGTGGGACCTCGCGTCCCTCGAGACCGTGGCCACCTTCGCCTACGGCGGGCAGGGCTGGGGACTGTGTCGCCTCGACGACGGGACCCTGGCCATGTCCGACGGCTCCGCCGTCCTCACCCTCCGGGAGCCCGAGGCCTTCCGACGGGTCGGTGAGGTCAAGGTGTGGCTCGACAGCGATCCGGTGGCCCGGCTCAACGAGCTGGAGTGCGTCGGGTCCACAGTGTGGGCCAACGTGTGGCTGACCGACCGGATCGTGGGGATCGACCTGTCGCTGGAGGGAACCCCGGACGGATCCGCGGGACGGGTGGCCGCCGTGGTCGACGCGTCGGGCCTGGTGGCCGACCGATCCGGGTTCGGGCCCGACGACGTACTCAACGGCATCGCCCACGACCCGGAGACGGGCCGATTCCTGCTGACCGGCAAGCGGTGGCCGGTGCTCTACGACGTGGAGTTCGTCCCCATCGGCGACTAGCTCCCCCAGCGATCAGGCGAAGCGGACATCGACCTCGTCGTCACTCCAGAAGCCAGGCAGCGGCCGGTCCGGGGCGTGCTCGGCGTAGTGACGGAGGCGCTCGGTGGCCGCCGGGTCGAACAACTCGAGCACGTCGAACACGCCACGGCCGCCGACGGCACGCAGGGCCCGGTCGCCCTCGCCGCCGGCCCGCGGTAGGCGGGGCGTCATGACCAGCAGGCGGGGCGATCCCGAGCCCCCATCGGCCGCCCATTCGGCGGCCAGCACGTGGGCCCGACCCAAGGTCCGCCAAAGCACGTCGGCCCGACGCATGCCCGGACGGGCGTTGGTGAACGCCCCGGCCACCTCCACGTACCACAGCCGACCCACCGACGGGTCGGTCACCAGGAACGGGAACTGCAGTCCGAGGTCGCGCCGCGCGACGGGCGACTTCACCACCTCGAAGCCGGCGTCGACGAGGGCCGCCTCTGCGATGTCGGCCACCTTCTTACCCGAGGCGGTAGCCCGGTCCAGGACGACGTCGGCGTCCAGCGTCCCGTCGGGGGCGAAGAGGCCCTCCTGCACGGCGGGCCCGCCGGCCAGGTCGCTGCGGGCCCAGGCTCGCACAGGACCCGCCTCGAGGCGACGGCGTTCGTCGGCCAGACGCTGCTTGGCCAGGGTCACGTACTCCGGGTCCAGGTCGAAGCCCACGCCCCGGCGTCCCGATCGGGCGGCGGCCACCAACGTGCTGCCCGAGCCGAGGAACGGGTCGAGAACCAGGTCGTCGCGGTACGTGTAGAGGTCGATGAGGCGGCGGGGCAGCTCGACGGGGAAGGGCGCCGGATGGCCGACCCGGGTGGCCTGCTCGGCGTCGATGCGCCAGACGTCGAGGGTGGCCTCCATGAACTCGTCGGTGGTGATGGTGCTCTCCGCCGGCAGGCCGTCGCGCTTCCGCTTCGGAGCGGGCACGGCCCGGTCGAACCGGCCCTTGCTGGCGATCACTATCCGCTCGGTCATGTCGCGCAGCACCGGGTTGGCGGCCTTGCGGAACGAACCCCAGGCCACCGAGCCGGTGGCCCCCTCGGCCTTCTGCCAGACCACCTCGCCGCGCAAGAGCAGCCCGAGGTCGTCCTGAAGGATGCGGATGACGTCGGCCGACAGACTCCGGTAGGGCCTGCGCCCCAGGTTGGCCACGTTGACGGCAATCCGGCCGCCCGGCTCGAGCACCCGGACGCACTCGGCGAACACGTCGCGGAGCATCTGCAGGTACTCGAGGTACGAGCTGGGCACGCCGTCTCGCTCCATCTCCAGTTCGTAGTCCTTGCCCACGAAGTAGGGCGGCGAGGTGACGACGAGGGCCACCGAGCCGTCNGGGANNTGGTACATGTCNCGGGCNTCGCCNTTNAGGCAGCCGTCGCCCAGGTCGGGGGCCGTCGCCACGGCATCGTCNTCGGAGACCGCCGGCGGGGTGAATCGGGCGTAGAACGCCGAGGCATCATGGCGTTCCCGTCTGCCGACGCCGAACGAGCGGGTGCTCGTGGGCTCGTTCTCGGGCGNCCCGTTCCGGGACGCGTGCAGCGATCCGGGCATCCGGTGCCCCCTCCATCGGTCCGGGATCCAGAACCCGGCGGACCAGCCGCCGGTGGACCCCAGTGGATCGCCCATGGTACGCGACCCGCGCGCGCGGGCCAATCGGAACCTCGGGCCGTGCATGCTGGCCCCCGACCGCGACGGGACTCCAGACGCCGAACCGTCCCCTCGGAAGGCACCATGACCCGACCCGCCGTCCCTCCCACCCAGGGCCGACCGGGCCCCACCTCGACGACCTGTTGGCATCGGACGCCGTGGGGCTGGCCCTCGAGGCCACCACCCGATGCAACGACGCCCAACCGTCGGTACCGGCCACCCCGGTCGACGACCAGCGGCGTCGGGCCGCTCGACTACCTGTGCCGGTCGATCCTCGAGCTCAACCCGCGACTGTGAACGATGCAGCGCCCATCAGGTCGTGAAGGCGGACCCGGGCTTCGGCGCCCATGGTGGCCCAGTCGTAGACCGACCCGCCGACCGCGCCGGTCTCGACCAGGGCGTCCACAAACGGGCCGAGGTCGTCGACGTCAGCCAAAGGCTCGCCCGGATCGACCACCGCCGTGCCGTCCGCCGCGCCGATCCCGCCCACGGCGTGGACCAGCGCCCCCGGGTCGCCTAAGTCGAAGCGGACCCGGACCACGTTCTCCGCCGTGTACGCCCTGGGGTCGGCATGGTCGCCGGTACGGAACGACCAGTAGGCCATGGGCAGCCACACGTCGTAGAGCGGCGCCAACTCGGCCCACGGGAAGCCCGGCCAGAAGCCCGGGTTGATCACGTCGGTCACCACCGGTGGCATGACCACGGCCCCCAACGGGTCGTCGCCCACGGTGCGGCGCAGGCGATCGGAGAGTTCGACGAGTCGGTCGGAACGTTCGATGGCCCCCAACTCGTCGCGGTTCCACTCGATGTCCACGGCCAGCCCGTCGAAGCGCCGACCGGCCACCGCGAAGCGATCGACGGCCAGCAGGCGGGCCAGGTCGTCGCCCCCGTCGTCCCAGCGGGGCAGGTACCAGCCGACCACGGCCACCCCGGCCTTCTCGGCGGCCAGCAGGAAGCCGGCCTGCAACCACGGGTCCTGGACTAGGCCGGAGGCCCGACGGTCCCACCGCGACGCCTGGAGGAAAAGGGTCCGCACCCCGTGGTCGGCCATGTCAGCCACGTCGTGCGGGGACACCGACGGCCCGCCCGGCGCATAGACGGGGTCCACGTCGAAGGCATCGGCCCACGTGCCCAGCCCTCGGTACGGGTCCAGGGTCCGGACTGGGGCCGGATCCACGACGAGGCGGACCGGCACCACTGCGAGGGGATTGCCGGCCACCCACCGCTTCGCCGTCCCGCCGCCACGCCCCGCGGCGACCGCCACGAGGACCACGCCCAGGACCCCGAACAGGCCGAGCGCGACCCACGGGCCCCACCGACGGACGACGGCCGCCTCCATGGCGCCAACGTAGCCACCGCCCGGCCGCCACCCGGGGCGGCCCACCACTAGCGTCCGGACCCGTGGACGGNCCCGACGACGACCTCCGACCCGAAGCGGTGGGCCGACGACGGGTCCTNCTCGGGCTCGGCTTCGGCGCCGGGCTGGTCGCCCTCGGGCGTCGCCTCCCCGGCCGTGGCACACCCGCCGCTGNNCCGGCCCCGACGACCACGACCACCTCCNCTCCACGGTCCACGACCACCCGGGCGNCCGANGCCACNACGAGGACCGAACCTGCACCGTCCACCACCGTCGACGACCACCTCTACGACCTGGTGNTGGAGGGCGGNCGGATCGTCGACCCCGACAGCGGGTTCGACGGCGTGGCGAACGTCGGCATCGACGGCGACACCGTGNCCACCATCGCCGACGGATCCCTNACCGGCCGTCGGACGCTGAACGCCCGCGGCCTGGTCGTGGCCCCCGGATTCATCGACGTGCTCTCCTACCCGGTCAACGGCTACGGGGAGTGGAACAAGGTCGCCGACGGCGTCACCTCCAACCTCTGCATGCACGGCATCGACGGNACNATGGAGCGATTCCTGGCACGGTCGGCCGGCCANGCNCCACCGGTCAACGTGGGCGGCGCCACCGACCAGTACGAGCACCGCAAGTCCATGGGCATCGGCATCGACTACGCCACCGACCCCCAGGTCGAAGATCTCCTGCGACGGGCCGAGGCCGACCTGCGGGCCGGCGCCCTGGGCATCCACCAGCAACCCGAGTACACCGTCGGCGTCACCCTCGACGAGATGCTCCGCCACGGCGAGTTGGCCGCCCGCCACGGGGTCCCGCTCTGCCTCCACCTACGCCACTCGGAGAACCTCGAGCCCGGCACCCAGGAGGAGGCCGTCGACGAGGCGGTCACCGTGGCCCGCCGCACCGGCTGCGCCGTCCACGTCGAACACCTGAACTCCACCGGCGGCACGGGACGCATGCGCGAGGCCGTCGCCCAGATCGAGGCGGCCCGCTCCGACGGACTGGCCGTCACCGCCTGCACCTACCCGTACACGTACTGGGCCACCTACGCCGGGAGCGCCCGGTTCGACCGGTTCCGGGAGAAGTACGGGATCACGGTGGCCGACCTGCAGGTGGCCGGCACCACCGGACGCCTCGACGAGGCCGGATGGCAACGGGCCCGGGCCGAGAACCGCCTGACCGCGGCGTTCGCCATGTCCGACGACGACATCGACACGGCGCTGACCACTCCGTGGATCATGATCGGCTCCGACGCCATCCTCCAGGAACACCACAACAACCACCCGCGGGGTTCAGGCTGCTTCAGTCGGGTCCTCGGCCACTACGTGCGAGAGCGGGGCCTGCTGTCGCTCCCCGACGCCCTGGCCAGGATGACCATCCTCCCGGCCCGCCTCCTGGAGAGGCGGTGTCCCGACCTGGCCCGCCGGGGCCGGCTCTCGGTCGGTTCGGTGGCCGACGTGACCATCTTCGACCCCGCGACCATCTCCGACCGGTCGACCATCGAGAAGACGTGGCTGCCTTCGGTCGGCGTGCACCACGTGGTGGTGTCCGGACAGGTAGTACGCGAGGCCGGCACAGACGACCGGTCGGTCCGCCCTGGCGTCCCCCTCCTCTCCCGGACCGACGCATGACCGACCAAAAGTCGACCTCCGACGACCGCATCCACCCGCTGCAGTCCGGTGAGCGCCGCCTGGCCCGGTTCCTCCAGGCCGCGGTGGTGGTCGGCCTGGTCGGCCTCCTGGTCACCGACCTGGCGGGGGACGGCGAGGGCGCTGCCCCAAGCGGCCAGGAGGTCACTGTGGACACCACGACACCATCCACCGCCCCACCGTCCACCTCGCCACCTCCCACCACTCCACCGCCCACCGACGGGGCGCCCACCTCGGAAGCGCCCACTCCCGGAGCATCGGCCACCTTGGCCCCCCGTCCCGCCCGATCGTTCACCCTGGTAGCCACCGGCGACATCATCAGCCATGGCGCCGTCGCCGACCGGGCCGCCACGGCCGCCGAGGGAACCGGCTCCGGCTGGGACTTCACCCCGCTCTTCGGCCGCGTCCGCCCCATCCTCGCCGGCGCTGACCTGGCCCTGTGCCACCTGGAGAGCCCGCTGTCGCGCCGCGACGACGACCTCAGCTTCCGCGGCACCTTCCGGGTGCCGTCCACTCTGGCCGACGCCATCGCCGACGCCGGCTACGACGGCTGCTCGCTGGCGTCGAACCACTCCCTGGACTCCGGACCGTCCAGTGTGACGGCCACGCTGCACCACCTCCATCGGGTCGGCCTGGCCACCACCGGCATGGCAGAGGCGGCCGACGCGGCCGGTCCCGCCTGGTACGAGCCGGGCGGGATCCGGGTGGCCCACCTGTCGGTCACCGACCTCCTCAACGGTCGAGATCTGCCGATGGACCCACCGTGGATGGTCCCCCACCTCGACGTGGACCGGGTGGTCGCCGATGCCCGGGCGGCCCGCTACGCGGGCGCCGAGTTCGTGGTGGTCAGCGTCCACTGGGGCGAGGAGTACCGAGCAGACCCCACCGACCGCCAGCGCACGGCCGGACGGCGACTGCTGGCCGCCCCGGAGGTCGACCTGGTCCTCGGCCACCACGCCCACGTGGTCCAGCCGGTGGAGCGCCTCGACGGCGACGCCCTGGCCTACGGCTTGGGGAACTTCCTGACCAACCAGCCGGGCGACGCCGCCAACCCGTGCCGGTCGTGCCCCCCGGAGACCCAGGACGGCCTCATCGCCTGGTTCCAGGTCCGGGCCGACGACAGCGGGGCGGCCATCGTCGACGCCGGCTACGTCCCCACCTGGGTGGACCGCGAACACGACCACCAGGTGGTGCCCATCGGCGTGGACGACCCCGACCACCTCGACCCCGAGGCCCTGGCCGCTTCCGCGGCCCGGACGGCAGCCGTCGTCGAACCATCCCTGCGCCGCCTCGAGCTCACCGCCGGCTGAGACCCGTTTCCTTCCCTTCTGTCGGGAACGCTCCGGTAGGCTGCCCGGGTCGACCCAACGACCCCGGCGTCCGCCCTTGGCCGGCCCGGGCTCGAACCAGGGAGAAACCCCATGAGCGCATCCACCCGTGTCCACAACTTCTGCGCGGGCCCGTGCACCCTTCCGGTGTCGGTTCTCGAAGAGGTCCGGGACGAGTTCCTCGACTTCGACGGCACCGGCATGTCGATCATCGAGGCCAGCCACCGTGCCGCCGCCTACGACGCGGTGCACATGCAGGCCCTGGCCGACTTCCGGTCGCTCGCCGGTGTGCCCGACGACTTCTCCGTGCTGTTCCTCCAGGGTGGCGCCTCGCTGCAGTTCGCCCAGGTGCCGATGAACCTGCTGGCCGACGGCGAGACCGCGGGCTACGTCAACACCGGTACGTGGGCCAAGAAGGCCCTCGGCGACGCCAGCAAGGTCGCCCCGGTCTACGAGGCCTGGTCGGGAGCCGACGGCTCGTTCAGCCGCATGCCGTTCACCGATGAGATTAAGGTCCGCGACGGCAGCCGCTTCCTGCACGTCACCAGCAACGAGACCATCGGCGGCATCCGGTTTCCGAACCTGCCCTCGGTCGGCGTGCCGCTGGTGTCCGACATGAGTTCCGACTTCCTGAGCCGCCCCATCGACTGGGACGCCCACGACCTTGTGTACGGCGGCGCCCAGAAGAACCTCGGCCCGGCCGGCCTGGCCGTCGTCGTCGTCCGGAAGGACCGCCTGTCCACCCACGGCCGCGACCTGACCTCGTACCTGGACTACGCCACCCACGAGTCGAACGACTCNATGGCCAACACGCCGCCAATGTTCGCCATCTACGTGATGGGCAAGGTGCTGCGCTGGATGCAGGCCGAGGGCGGCTTGCCCGCCTTCGAGCAGCGGGCCGCCGAGCGGGCGTCGCTGCTGTACGGGGCCATCGACGGCAGCGACGGCTGGTACACGTGCCCGGTCGACGAGGCCAGCCGGTCGCACATGAACATCGTGTTCCGGCTCCCCGACGAAGACCTTGAGAAGCGCTTCGTGGCCGAGGCCGCCGAGGCCGGCATGGTCAACCTAAAGGGACACCGCAGCGTGGGCGGCATCCGGGCCAGCGTGTACAACGCCCTGCCGGTGGCCAGCGTCGAGGCCCTGGTCGACTTCATGGCCGGGTTCCGCGCCGCGAACTCCTGAGGGACTCTGGCCCTTCCTAATCCGGGCGCCGAGACCGGCGCGCCGCTCAATCCAGGATCCGCACCGTCCCGGCGGCGCCGTCCACCTCGACCGGCATCCCGTCGGCAATGGCAGTCGTCGCCCCGGTGACGGCCACCACGCACGGCAGACCCAGCTCCCGGGACACGATCACCGCGTGGCTCATCTGGCCACCGACGTCGACCACGACGGCCTCAACAGGCACGAAGAGGGGGGTCCACGCCGGGTCGGTGTGGGGCGCCACCAGGACGTCGCCCGGTCCGAGGTCGCCGGGATCCGCCGGGTCGAGGACGATACGGGCCCGCCCCCGGGCCACTCCCGACGAGCCCGGCGTCCCGGACAGCACGGTGCCGGGAGACGACCCGAATGGCCGCCGACCACTCGACCCCCGCGACGGGTCCTCCCGAGAGGCCCAGTCCCCGACCGGCGACAGGTCGCCGCTGAAACAGAACGGCGGCTCCAGGGCGGCCAGGCGGTCCCTAGTGGCACGCCGTTTAGCCACGATGGCAGCAAAGGCGGTCGGGTCGGCCCGGTAGGCCTCGGCCTCCTCGAGCGTCACGAAGAACAGGTCGTCAGGCGCCACGCCCGGATGGCGCTCGGCCAGGCGGCGCCCCAGCTCGCGGAGTCGCAGCCGGCCCTCGTGGACCGCCTCCACGAGGATCGTCTTGCACCGCTCCCGGCCCCGGGTGCGCAGCACGGCACACCGCAGCCCTCGGTCGAACAGCCACCGGGACCCGGGCCGCACCCGTCGGCGGGCCCCGGCCACCGCCGCCTCCCGATCGGCGGCCCGACGGGCGCCGCGGACCCCCGGGTCGTGGTCCTCGCCGGCGTGGCGCATGCGGTCGACGAGGGCCAGGGCGAGGTCCGGGTCGGTCCCCCAGACNTCGCACCCCATCTCCCACTCGTTGGGCCCGCGGGCGCCGTGGAGGTCGAGGAAGGCGTCGAACGCCCNGACGAACGACGCAACCGCCGGGTCGGCCCGNAGGCGGGCGTCNAGGCCGGAAACGCCGCGGTCGAAGTGGGCGGACGTCGCCCCGTCGGACCGGACGAGGCGGCCCAGCTCCCAGAGGGCTGCGGCCGGGGCGGCCGAGGCCACGTCGCCCAGGCCGCCGAGCAGGGCCATGAGGTCCACCCCGGTTTTCCGACGTCGATCGGACCGCCGACGGGTGGTCCGCCGCAGCAAGTCGAGGCCAATGCCGGTGCCCCCCGTGATGGCCAGGTGCAGAGCGAACGTCCGGCCGACCATGGGCAGCATCCCCACCGCGTCGTCGAACAACTCGTCGTCGGTCGCCTCGCCGACCGTCGTCAGACTGTCCCGCCAGGCCGCGATCTCGTCGGCGGCCGCGTCCAGTTCGGGGATCACATCGGCAGCCAGCACCCGCCAGCCGTAGCGGAGCCCGCGGACGGTGGCCAACGGGTTCAAGTCCCGCCACGAACGACGATGGGGCGGCGCCAGTTCCTCGGCGCCGAGGAACGGGGCGTCGGCGTCGGCCAGCGACATTCCGGGCGTGCGGACAGCGACGACCCGGGTGACCGAGAGATTGAGGTACGTGTAGCCGCCGAACACCCCCATGAAAACGTCGGCGTCCTCGTCGCACTCCCGCCGAGTCACCATGCCGGTGGACCGGAGGAAGTCACGCGACGGGTCGCCGGCCAGGGCCTGTGCCATGGCCGCGGTCAGTGGGAAGACAGGCTGCGGATAGACCTCTCCGGCGTTGCCACGGGTGTANACGGGGAACCGACGGCTCGGAGTGCCNTGGACGTACGGGCCGACNCCGAGGTCGACGAGACCGTCCGACCANCCTGTCCCCGAGTTCGACCCTNCGGTGACCACGTCGACCGTCCTCAGCCGAGGAAGCGGGCGTGGTCGTCGAGGGCNGCGAGTACCTCGTCCCGACCGGCCGATGGCACGCGCAGCACCGTCTCGACAATCCCCAGCGAGGCGTAGTGGTCGAGCTTCCCCTCGTCNGGCAGGGTGCCGATGGGCACNACCGCCAATTCCTCGGGGTCACGNCCCCAGTCCTCGCAGGCGGCACGGAGGTCGGCCAGGCCATCGGCCAGGCCGGACCCCCCGACGGGCATCCACCCGTCGGCCCAGGCGGCGACCTCGGCNAACAGCCGGGGCCCGGCACCGCCCCCGAGCANGACCGGTGGGCCTCCCGGGTCCACCGGCACCGGCCACGACCAAGACGGAGCAAAGTCGACGTGCTCGCCGTGGAACTCGGCCTCGTCATCGGTCCACAGAGCCCGCATGGCGGCCACGTGCTCGGCCACCCGGTCCCGCCGAGTGGCGTACTCGACGGCGTGGTGGGCCATCTCCTCCCGGTTCCAGCCGTATCCGACGCCGAGCACGACCCGACCGGCCGACAACACGTCGACGCTGGCCACCACCTTGGCCAGCGAGATCGGGTGGTGCTGGGCGACNAGGGCCACGCCGGTNCCTAGACGGATTCGCTCCGTGACCGCCGCCGCGGCNGCCAACGACACCCACGGATCGGGNGAACGGGCGTACTCCTCGCCNAGNAGGNTCNCNCCGGTGGGCGGCGGCGTGGACCGCTCGACNGGGATGTGGGTGTGCTCAGGCACGTACAGCGAGTGGAAGCCCCGCTCCTCGACCGCCACGGCCAGATCCCGGACGTCGATCGACCGGTCGGTCAGGTGGATGGTGATGCCGAGGTCCATCGGTCCGCNGGGTCGCTCAGCCTGCGCCTGGTNGCANCGGTTCGCCGTCGAAGCGGTCGACGGAGGNGAAGTCCTCCACCGGNCGACGGTTNAGCCTCGTCAGCCGACGGACCGGGACGCCGAGGGGAACCANCGCCGCGACNGCGTGGGTCTCGGGGAGGCCGAGCAGGTCCCGGNCCTNCNCCTCTGCNGGNACGACNAGGGTGGTGACCACCCCGGCCAGGCCCTCGGCCNGNGCAGCCAGCAGGACGTTCCAGACCAGGGGGTANATCGAGGCGCCGGTGACCAGGCCGACCCGGTCGAGGTCCTTGTCCATNGAGGCCACCCGGGANANGTCGACGCTNACCACCAGCACCACCGGCACCTCGTCNAGGCGCTCNAANAGNGGAAGGCGATCGGTGGGNGTGTCCCGGGCNTNGTCGGGGTCGACCGAGGTCGGGTGGANGGTGTTGAACGGCGTCTCCCCGGCATCAGACTGNGCGGCGTACAGGCGGAGCGCCGGCTGGCACAGNTCCCCGAGNCGCCGCCGGACCNCGGGATCGCGGACCACGACCACGTGGCCGCCCTGACGGTTGCCCCCCGACGGAGCGAACCGGGCGGCGTCCAGGATCCGGTGGAGTTGCTCGTCGGTAACCGGGTCGTCGGTGAACTCGCGGCACGAGAAGGTCGTGCGCATGGCTTCTAGCACGTCCATGGCCAGAACCTAGGGAGCCGGTTCGGCGAGCCACGAGACGGGACCTCCCGCCGCCCAGTGCCCGTCGAGGATCCGGTAGGGCACGGTGACCGACACGTCCTCGCTGCCCGCCCCGCCGATGGTTCCCGGGGTGAACGACAGGACGAGGCCCCCGTGGGCCAGGTTGAACCGCTCGAAGTTGGCCGGGTCGGGACCCGCACCGGCCACCCGGCGCTCGTCAGTCCACGGCTGGTCGGCCAGCCGCGTCACGGCCGCCGCCGACAGCGCTGTGGGCCAGTCGGTGTCGGGATCGAACAGGGCGTCGATCCCGATTGGGCGTCCGGTGGCCAAGTCGAAGGTGCTGGTCCGGACCTCGACGTCGACCATCGAGGCGCCCGGAAGCAGGTATCGGACCACGTCGCGAACACTCAATAGGTCGTCGGTGGCCAGCAGGACCTCCGGTCGGTGCTGGAGCCAGGCACAGCGGTTGTGGCTGGCGTCCCGGCAGGCGTATCCACCGCGCTCCACGGCGGCCACCGCGTCGTCCAGGAACGAACGGATCGAGGCCGACACGAGACCACGGAGGCGCCCGTTGACCCGGGGGGCCTCTCTGGGCCCGTCGAGGCGTGGCCAGTCGCCGAAGACCTCCACGATGCCCGGGCCGCCAATCTGGTCCCCGTCGGGCCCGAAGGCGGCCACGCCTGTGTCGATCTCGCAGAAGACGGGCTCGACGACCACCGATGGCCCGTCGGGCTCGGAGACGTCCTCGGTCCGCTGGGCGGGCACCACCAGCACCTGCCCCACCTTCAGGAGGTTCGGGTCCGACATGCCGTTGGCCCGCATGAACTGGTCAACCGTCCGGTCGAACCGCTTGGCGATTTTCCCCAAGGTGTCCCCGGACTCGACGACCACGGTCCGCGGTCCCTCCTCGGGGTCACCCGGAACGTCTGCGTCGGCCGACTCGGCACACCGGTCGGCCGAGGCCCGGAGGTCCGGCAACTCCTGCCGCGTCCAGCCCTCCACCCGGATGCCACCGACGGTGGTGGTGGCCACGGAACCCTCGAACAGCTCGCCGACCGTGGAAGGCGGCGCCTCAGCCTCCTCGTCGCCGCCACAGGCCACCACGAGGACCATCAGGAGGACGGCCGAGGACACGATCCCGGAAGTCCAGTCGAGGATGCTTCGCACCGGGGAAGGATCGCACGTGAGTGCCGTCCCCGTGCGACGCGCGCCGGTCTGAAAGACTGATCGAATGAAGAGTCTTGTTCCGGCACCCCTCCGACGTGGCGCGCTCGCACTGCTGACCATCGGCCTTCTCGCTGGCGGCCTGACGGCGTTTTCGGCCACGTCGGCGGCCGACGACCGGTCGGTGACCACCGGCTATGCCACGTCCGGGATCTCCGACCTGATCTGGGCCACCGAACACCTCGGCTACGACTCCCCAGCCGCGCTCCAGAAGGCGGGCGTCGAGGTGATCTACTTCATCCTCGTCGGCCTCAGCGGGGTGACCGAGGACGAGTGCTCGCTCGGACTGGGCGCCTCGATCGACGCCTCCGGGCCCTACGCCTACACCGCGATCTGGACCGACGAGGAACAGGTGAAGCTCGACTGGGTCACCGACCACTACTGCATCACCGACGCCCAGGCGCAGTCCTATGGCGGAACGATCCTGACCTTCTTCGCAGGCCTCGACGCCGGCGAGAACGGCACCACTGCCGTGCGTCGCGACCCGCCGCCGACCACCACGTCGACGACGACCACCGCCGCACCCACCACGACGACCACTGCGGCGCCGACGACCACCGCACCCACCACGACGACGTCGACCACCACCACCACCACGGTGGTCGCCCTCTATGACCGCTTCATGGGCGTCTTGGTCACCGGCAACAGTTATTCGGCAGCCCTCGTCTCTGGAACGAGGGATGGCTATTCGTTCTCTGCCCTGCCCGGATCGGAGCTGACCATCAGCCTCAGGTCCACAGGTGACAGGTACGGCACCGGCACCACCGTGGACCCCTACGTGTGGCGCAACAAGTTGGACATGCACCTGAGGATCTACGACTCGACTGACACGCTCGTCTTCGAGAGCCGTGACTTCGACGGCACCAACGCCTACGTCTCGGACTACGTCTGCGACGCACCCGGGACGAAGACCTACACGGTGGTTGCGACGGACGAGAACGCCCTCTCGACCTGGGGCGACTACACGATGACCTTCGACCTGGCCGGCAAGACCGGCGAGGGCACCGACCAGTGCCTGATGCGGGGCTAGGCGCTCGTCGCCTCGACCCGTTCTAGGAAGCCGGGGCCGAGGCAGTACTCGACCTGTCGGGCGTTGTAGACGCCCAAGGGTGGCTCCGTTAGTTCGAAGAAGTGCTGGTCGAAGTCGACCGAGTGCCAGTGGACCCAGTTCCGCTGCAGGTTCGCCGCTAGGAACCTGGCGTTCGCCGTGCGCCCGTCGACCACCAGCAGGGTGCCGGGGGTCAGGAAGTGTTCGAAGACGAGGATGTCGGCCGCCATCGGCATGCGATCCGGGTGGGCGGTGGAGAGGCCCCTGAGGTCCCCGTCGGCGGTGAACTGGTCGGGACCGTCTAGGTAGATCAGGTCGGGCGCCAGGTCGGGAAGTCCGCGGTAGTAGGTGCAGAGCCGGCCATTGAACTCTCCCACCTCGAGAGCGCAGTGATGGAGGTTCACCCGGTCGGCGAGGTCCTCCGACAGACGCCCCCGGGCAACGACGACCCAGTCGGCGTCATTGTCCACGGAATGAAGTTCGAAGGGGTTCGATCGGCGAAGTTCGCGTTCCACCACCTCGGCGTGTCGCGCCTCGTTGAGCCCGAGGGCGTGGGCGAGGACGGTGGTCGAATAGCCCACCCCGAATTCGAGAACCGTGGTGACCTTTCTAGAAAGGACCAGATGGTGGAGCCTCAGGAGGTCATCGAATTCCGGAGCAAACGGAACCAAGTTCTCGGGGTCCACGGTGGTCCACTGGTCCCCGAGGACCGCCTTGACACCCGGGGCATCGGACCGCTCGACGCCGAGGACGTCGTGGATGGGATGGTCCGAGAGATGGGCGATCGGGTCGTACCCGTCGAAAAGAACCGACCGAAGGTCACCGCCCGTCACCGCCATCCCCAATCCTCCAGTCCCTCGATCGGCAGGCCCCCGCGTCCCGAGGATTCCAACTGGTCGGGCTGAGAGGATTCGAACCTCCGACCTTCGGTCCCCCAGACCGACGCGCTAACCAAGCTGCGCCACAGCCCGTGGCAATTGGCCATTCTACCGGCGGCCCTTCGGGACGAGTCCCGGCGGTCCG
>PBUO01000039.1 GCA_002727895.1 Acidimicrobiaceae bacterium
CCGGGCGTGTCGACGATGTTGACCTTGACCCCGTCGCGGACCACGGCCGTGTTCTTGGCCAGGATGGTGATGCCCTTCTCGCGTTCCAGATCCATGGAGTCCATGACCCGGTCGGCGACCTCCTCGTTGTCACGGAAGGCGCCCGACTGGCGGAGCAGAGCGTCCACGAGGGTGGTCTTGCCGTGGTCGACGTGCGCGATAACGGCGACGTTCCGCAGGTTGGGACGGGTGCCGGTGCGCGCTGGGTCAGCGGTCGGGGTGGGGGCCACGACACAAGGCTACGGGCGGACAGGCGGCGGTGGTGATGTGACCGACGGCTTGGACGGGCGCCGAGCCGCCTTCGGGCCCCTGCCCCGCCTTCTTCCTGGGCCCGATCAGCGGCGGCGGCCGGTCTCCAGTCGTCGGGCCGGCGGTTCGCCCCCCTTGCGGACGATGGCCGCCCCGAGGTCCTCGACGGCGTCGTCGAGGTCGGGCCAGCCGTCGGTGGCCGGTCCTCGGGTGTCGAGAATGGCGAGGCGCTCGGCGGCATCGGCCACGAGCAGCGGATGGGGTGGCCGGCCGTCCACCGCGTCGGGGACGGCCCGGACTGTCGCCGCCCAAAGCACCAGGTCGGAAACGGCAGGCAGCTGAACGGCGACCAGCGGTGCGCCTCCGGCCTTCCGGCGGCCGCTGTAGGGCACGACGAGGCGGGGACGGGTCCGTCGCCAGCCGTCGAGTCGGGCGGTCAGGGTCCGATGGGGCACACCGAGCCGCTCGGCCAGCTCGGCCCGTCCGCCCTCGCCGAGGAGCACGAAGCCGACCTGCTCGGGGCGGGCCGCCGCCTCGTCGACCAGGCGGCCCCAAAGGGACCGCTGCTGGTGGCTCTTCATCGGATCGGTCCGACGCAGGGAGGGCGCCCGGGAGAGGCCCGCCGCGATGCCCCGCATGATGGAGCGGGGCACGAGGGCATCCGGGGTCCGGTCAACCTCGGCGCGGATGGCCTCGAACCGGTCGGCCAACACCCGGTACTCCAACGGGACCGTCACAGCCCCGACGGTAGTACCCGGCCCCAGACCGGGGGGGCAGCCCACCGGGTCAGGCCACGAGGACCCGACGGGCGTGCCATCCCTCGGCCCCATCAGGGGCGATGGCCTTCGGACCCTCGGACTGGAGCCGGCCCTCCCCGTCGCGTGCCCGGACCCGCAGCCACCGAAGCCCGGGTTGGGCGTCCCACTCGGTGACCCACTGGACCCATGAGTCGCCGGTCCGTCCGGGGGCCTCCCCNCGTTGGAGCCGGCATTCGGTCCACGGGCCGTCGTCGACCNGAAGCTCGACGGCCTCCACGCCAGCGNTGGGCGCCCAGGCCACTCCGGCCACGGCATGGAGGCCNNCCGGNANCTGCGACCGGAGCGGNACGTCGATCCTCGAAGCAATCTTGATNGGCGCCTCCTTGGCCCAGCCCCGGGGGATCCAATAGCCGTCCTCGTCCANGGTGGTAAGGCTGATCCGGTCCAGCCACTTCACCGCCGAGACGTATCCGTAGATCCCGGCCACCACGAGGCGAGCCGGAAAGCCATGCCGNAACGGCAGGGGCTCGCCGTTCATGCCNACGGCGACCAGCGCCGTNCGGTCGGCGNCCAGAACGTGGAGCGGGAAGCCGGCGTTGAAGCCGTCGACNGACCGACCCATGACCTGCTCGGCGTCCGACGAGATTCCTGCTCGTCCCAGGAGGTCGAGGAGCGGCACCCCGGTCCAGACGGCGTTGCCNACCAGNTGGCCGCCGACCTCGTTGGAGACGCAGTTGAGGGTGACGGCGGCGTCGACGAGGTCCATGGCCAACAGGTCGTCGAGGGTGACCGTGAGTGGCCGGTCGACCATGCCGTCGACGGTGAGCGACCAGCCCCCGGGATCGACCCGGGGGACCACGAGGGCGGTGTCGATCCGGTAGAAGCGGTCGTTGGGNGTGATCCACGGCGTCAGCCCGTCGGGCGGCCCGAACGGCCCCTCGGTAGTCGTCGGGGGAGTCGGCGGGCGGTCTCCGGTCGGGACGGTCCGGCGGGTGGACGGGAGTGCGACGTCGTCGCGGAGCCGGTCGCCGCGCCGGTCGACCAGCGCCCGGCTCCCCACGGCCAGCGATCCCGCGGCCATGGACATTCCCGCCGCGTAGCCGAGGAAGCCCCGGCGGGTGGCCGTCCGGATCCGAGGATCCTCCAAGACGTCGAAGNNGTCGACGACCTCCTCCCCAGGCCCAGGCGACGTCGCGAGCAGTCGGCGNCCCGTCCAAAGGACGGCGATGCCAGCGACCCCGGCTGACACGCCGACCATCGGACCGCCGACCGGCGAGCCCGTCCGCCCGACGGCCAGGCCGCCGACCAGTCCAGCGGCCAGGAAGGCCGCGGGTGCCACGGGGGAGGTCCTCCGGCCGAGCGAGCCTCCGAGCAGCAGGGTCACCACCACGACGCCGGTCAGAAGAAGCGGCTTCTGGGCCGTGCCAAACCACGCAATGGTGCGCCTGACCACCGGCCCCGGCGTCGCGTCGACCACCAGGTCCCCAACGGACGCCACGGGTGAGGCGATACCCGAGACGGCGGCCAGGAACTCCCCGACGCCCAGGCTGACGGCCGCGGCGACGACCCCCGCGGCCCGACGTCCGGTCACCACTCGGTGCAGTCGGCCGAGAGGAGCTTGCCGCCGATCGACGGGTCGAAGTCGCCGTAGTAGATGATCCGNTCGCCGCTCGGCAGGAGGAGGACCTCGGGGTCGTTGCCGAAGTAGAGGCCGGTNTATGCCTCCTCGGTGAAGNTCAGGCCATCNGTCGAGGTGGCTCGCCAGAGACCGTCGGGGGCANCGACCGAAGCGGCCCGGAACTTCCCGTAGAAGAGCGACACGGAACCGTCGGCGGCCACCACGGGGAACGGATGCTCAGCCGAATCGGTGAGGTAGGGGGCGCCCTCGCCCAGACGCCAGCCCGGCTCCACCGTCCACTCGAGGAGGTCAGTGGACGTCGCACTCCCCGACCGCTTCCCACCGGGTCCGCTCCCGGGCATGGCGAGCGTGGAGTAGTACATCCGCCAGAACCCGGGCTCAACCTCCACGATGGAAGGGCTGCTGATGGCCGGAAGCCCCGCTTCGCTGGCCGTCAGCCGGCTGCCCGGGTCCCGGGTGAACGCCAGGCCGTCCTCGCTGGTGAACGAGGCGATGTCCTTGACCTTGCTGACATACATCCGCCATCGGCCGTCGGGAAGTCGCCACACCCGGGGTTGGCCGGCATCGGTCCCAGGTATCCGCACGCCGGGTTCCTCGGTGAACGTCCGCCCATCGTCGGAGATGGCGCTCACCAGGCCGATCCCCTGGGCATAGGCGTACAGCCGGACCCGACCGTCGTCGAGGACGGTGGCCGTCGGATCGGCCAGAGGTTCCCCGGGGACCACCCCGAAGGCCGGCGGCTGGAAGAAGACCCCGTTGCTGGTGCAGATGGTCGGTCCGCTCCATGCAGCGTCACCGGACATGTGATGATCCAACGACCTATCCGGCGCCGGGGGCTCAGGTGAATCAAGCGGGGGCGCGGTTGCCGCACTGGATCCGGGCGCCTGNGAGGAACCCGGGGACCCCAGCACGAGCGCACCTCCCTGCCCCGGCTTCGGCAGGNGCAGGAGAAGGTCGGTGCCGGTGACCGTGGAAGGTCCGCAAGTCTGGACCCCGATCGGCCCCGCGACGCGCCAGGTCGTCCCGCTGGCAGAGGCGTACGTCATGAGGCTCCCCGGTCCGCAAACGGTCAGCCTCAGCGTGCCGTCGTCAAGCATGGTGAGGTCAGGGTCGCCTCCGGGGACCTCAGCTACCACGCGGAAGCCCTTCTCCGGTGCGCCCAGGAGAACCCGGACCGTCTCGTGGCCGTAGACCTTCACGGCCAGCACCCAGTCGTCGGCCAGGACGACCGAAGGATCCTGCACGTCGGCTTCGTCCAGGAGGACGCCCACGGTCTCGAAGGCCTGTCCGTCGAGCGAGGCCAGCAGGCAAATGGGTCCCGGCGTGCGCCTCGTCCCGTTCACCGCCACCAGGCCGAGCCGGCCGTCGGGGAGGCGGAAGACGTCTGGATCGATGAAGCCCTCGAAGACTTCGCCGTCGACCGAGATCGGCCCGTGATCGGTGAACTCGGAGTCGGTGACGGTGCCGTGGTGGAGCACGTGGTCCGAGGCGGCCATGGCCCACACGTGGACCTCGCCGTCGACGAGCAGGCCGTCGGCGACCGAGTATCCGGCCCCGAGGAGTGCCTGGTCGACCATGGCCCCGTCGACGAGGCGCCCGATCCACAACTCGTGGTCAGCGATCCCCTCCTCGAACGACGGGGTCCGACGAGGGATGTCGGAACAGCCGGGACTCGACACCGTGTCCGGATCCGAATCAGTCGGCGACTCGATGTCGGGAGCCGAGGCCGTCGTCGCCGGTGGGGCCTCCGTGGTTGTCGGGCTGGCGGTCGTGGTCGATGCCACCGTGGTGGTCGGCGTCGCCGCGGCGGTGGTGTCTGGAGCGGCGGTCGTGGTCGATGCCGTCGTCGTGGTCGAAGTAAGCGCCATGGTGGTCGGCGCCTGAGTTACTGCAGGGGCAACCGTCGTAACCGGTGTGGCCGTGTCTGGACTACCGCCGCACCCCGAGACGACCAACAAGAACGACAGAACAACTACGTACTTCTTCACGGCCTGAGTCTGTCACCCCCCCGCCCTAGTGGGGACGGGAGCGACATCGGAACTCCCAAGTTCAAACATGCGCAACTGAGAACTCAAGCCTTGTCGCATCAATCAATGAGGACGAATGTCGGGACCTCTGCTGCGACGAGCGAAGCATCGAGAGTTTCTTCTGACCCGTCGTAGAGCCGAGTCAAGACAGTTCCTGTCACATCAGCAGATAGCCCAGCGCCATCCCAGATCGCGTACACCGTTGATCCGTTTGGCATGTCGAACCGTGTTGAGTTCTCGGCAAGTCCTGCAACTGATTCGAACTGTCCGATTGTCGAAATGACGACCTCCCAAGCTTCACTAACCTTCTGAGGAATTTTCTGGCGGCCGTAAACGGCCCCGGCGATGATTACCACTTCGGCACCGTTGACGAACGAGGCCACCGAACCTGTAAAGGCGATCTGGGCTAGTTCCTCCTCCGAACCACCCTGAAGAGAGCTTTCACCAATCAGTGCTTCGGTGACCCAGAAAGGTTTCTCTTGGTGTCCGTGCCGATCCAGGAAGGCTCGGTACTCGGTGGAGAAGAAGGTGTCGCTACTCCTAATGGAATGAATATTGCCCACGTCGAAGAACCCGTGGGCTTCTTGAAGAACAGGTTCCCAATATTCCACCATGGAGTCGAGCATGCCTGCCTGTCCGCCAAGCAGAACCACCGACAGGGGGTCAGCGGCTTTTATCGCCTTGTAGGACTCGCCGAGAAGTTCGAGATAGGCCGCTGAGTCTTCCTGGAAGAATGTAAGGCCTGGCTTTTGCATTTCAGGCTCATTGGCGACCTCCCAATGCCGCATCGGGTACTCGAGTCCCGGCATGTCGTTGACACCGTCGCCGTCATAACGCTCAACTGTGGCTTCCAACCAGGCCGTGTAGGCCCCAATGTCGCATGGCGCATAGAGAGAGTCACCGAGTTCAGGGAAGGTGGGCTTGGCCTTGGGCTGATCGCCGTGGCAAGTCTCCTGGTCCCAGTCGGCGAAGGGCCAGAGAGTCGTAAGGACAGCAACCCTGTCCTGTTGCATGACCCGAACCATCTTGTCGGTGTTTTGCCAGTTGTAGTTCCCTGGGTAGGTCTCGATGAGGCCCCACGAGAACACGCCTGGGTGCGGCCTACGCCAGCCTCCAGGCCCCGCGCCCCTACCAGCGCTGAGATGTCCAAAGCGACTCGCCCCAACGTCATCGGGCCATTCCAACGAAGTAGGCCCAGTCGTAGTTGTTGTGCCAACGCTGATGGTGGGTGCGACGGTGGTGGTCGGCGCCGCAGTCGTCGTCGGTGCCACGGTGGTAGTCGGCGCCGCAGTCGTCGTCGGTGCCCGAGCGGTTGTTAAGGCTGGTGCGGCCGTGTCTGGA
>PBUO01000040.1 GCA_002727895.1 Acidimicrobiaceae bacterium
GTTCGCCGACCGGCACGTCAACGAGGGCTTCTCGGGCGGCGAGAAGAAGCGCAACGAGGTCCTGCAGATGGCCATCCTCGAGCCCGAGGTGGCAATCCTCGACGAGACCGACTCGGGCCTGGACATCGACGCTCTCCGGGTGGTCGCCGACGGCGTGGCAGAGGTGCGCCGCGACCGCCCTGACCTCGGCGTGGTGGCCATCACCCACTACCAGCGGCTGCTCGACATCCTTCGCCCTGACGTGGTCCACATCCTCGTCGCCGGCCGAATCGTGGAGAGTGGCGGGCCCGACCTGGCCGCCCGCCTGGAGGACGAGGGCTACGAGGCGTTCCGGCCAGCGGCAGCCGCCCCGGTCGCCGGGGCGTGAGCGCAGAGGCCACCGTGGACACCGAGGTTTCCGGGAAACCCCCGGTCGGCACGTTCGACGTCGCTGCCCTCAAGGCCGAGTTCCCGCTGCTACAGCGCGAGGTCCACGGCCGGCCCATCGTCTACCTAGACTCGGGCGCCACGTCGCAGAAGCCGCAGGCGGTCCTGGACGCCATGGACCGCTACTACGCCGAGATAAACGCCAACGTGCACCGCGGGGCGTACCACATCGCCGAGCGGGCCACCATGGCCGTCGAGTCGGCCCGGGCATCCCTGGCCCGGTTTCTGGGCGCCCCGTCGGCCGAGGAGGTGGTGTTCACCAAGAACGCCACCGAGTCGATCAACCTGGTGGCCCACTCCTGGGGCCGGACCAACCTCGCCGAGGGCGACGTGGTGCTGCTCACCATGCTGGAGCACCACGCCAACATCGTCCCGTGGCAGCAGTTGGCCGCCGAACGGGGCGTGGAGGTCCGCTGGATCCCCGTCGACGACCAGGGGCGCCTCGACCTCGCCAACCTAGACGCCCTGCTCCACGGGGTGCGCCTGCTGGCAGTGACCGCGGCGTCCAACGTGACCGGCGCTCTGCCACCGATCCGTCGTTTGGCCGACGCCGCCCACGCCGTGGGGGCCACCGTGCTGGTCGATGCCAGCCAGTGGGTCCCCCACCAGCCCACCGACGTCACCGGCTGGGACGCCGACTTCGTGGCCGTAACCGGACACAAGATGCTTGGCCCGACCGGCATCGGCGCCCTGTGGGGCCGCCGCGAGCTACTGGACGCCATGCCACCGTTCCTGGGTGGCGGGTCGATGATCCAGAACGTCACCGTGGACGGCTTCACGCCGGCCGAGGTCCCGACCCGCTTCGAGGCCGGCACCCAGCCCATTGCCGAGATCGTGGGTTGGCACGCGGCGATCGACGTCCTCGACGGGCTGGGCATGGAAGCCGTCGCCGCCCACGAATGCGACCTAACGGAGTACGCGCTGCGCACGCTGGCCGACCGGTTCGGCGATGACCTGGCCATCCACGGCCCTGCCGGCGTCGTGGCCGATGGCGCTGTCGTCCGGGGCGGCACGCTGTCGCTGGCCTACCGGGACGTCCACCCCCACGACCTCAGCCAGGTGCTGGACCAGCACGGCGTGTGCGTGCGGGCCGGCCACCACTGCGCTAAGCCGCTGATGAAGGTCCTGGGCGTCAACGCTACGGCCCGCGCCTCGCTGTACCTGTACAACGACGAGTCCGACGTCGACGCACTGGCCGACGCTCTGGCCGATGCAGGCGACTTCTTCGCCTCCTGACCCGCCGACCCGACGCCGCCGACCCCCGCCCGATCGCAGGAGAACACCCATGGCCGGACTCGAGGACCTGTACCGCGAGATCATCCTCGACCACTACCGCAACCCCCGGAACCGGGGGGAGCTCGAGGTCCCGCCGGCCACCATGACCGAGGGCTTCAACCCGCTGTGCGGCGACGAGATCCAGGTGTACCTGCAGGTCACCGACGGGACGATCTCAGAGGTCCGCATCGGTGGTCAGGGCTGTTCTATCAGCCAGTCGTCGGCCTCGATGATGTCCACCGCCGTCGTCGGAAAGTCGATCGACGAGGCCCGGGACGTGCTGCGGCAGTTCAAGGAGATGATGTCGATCCACGAGCATGGCCTAGAGGGCGACGACGCGGCTCCCGCCGATGACCGGCCCGGCGCGTCGGGCCTGGGCGACCTGGAGGCGCTAAGGGGCGTGGTGAAGTTCCCGGTGCGCATCAAGTGCGCCACCCTCGGCTGGAACACCCTCGACCAGGCGCTCGTCCTCTCGGAGGCCGGGTCCCCGACGGAATGACCCAGGCAGGCGCCCACGGCCCTGTAGACGGGGACACCTGCCACCCGATCAGCGCCGAGCGTTACGTCCGGCTGACCACCCGGACGGTGGATGGGCGGCCGAAGCACACGCCGGTCTGGGTCGTGGAGGTGGGCGCGGGGCAGGTGGCCTTCACGACGGGCTCCCAGTCCTGGAAGGTCCGGAGGATCGGAAACGATCCGTCGGTGGTCCTGCAGGCCAGCGACGCCGACGGCGGCGTGCTCCAAGGCTCGACCCCGGTGCCCGGTACGGCCACCGTCGTCCACGGCCCCGAGTTCCGGGCCGTCCGCCGGGCCGTCCGCCGCAAGTACCGCTGGGAGGACGTGAAGATCTCCCTCCAGGAAGTCCCGGCCCGCCTGCGCGGCCGCGGCCCCCTCAGCGACTGCGCCGTGGTGGTGGACCTGGAGACCTGACCGGGTTGACGACCTGGCTCAGGCGAGACCGTCCACCGCCAGGGCGAAGGCCACGTCGAGGCGGGTCAGGCAGGGCCCGTCGCGGCCGACGGGATGGTGCGTGGTGACGACCATCTCCACCCGATTCCAGGAGTTCGACCAGTCAGGATGGTGCTGGAGGTCCTCGGCCACCTCGGCGACCCGGCCCATGAACGCCCAGGCCTCGACGAAGTCGCGGAACGCCCAGGTCCGGCGCAGCACCTCGCCCTCGAGGATCCACTCCGGGAGCCGGTCAGCCAACCCCGATCGCTCGTCTGGCGTCAACGGGGTCCGGTCGGCCATGGGGACGCCTTCTCAGGCCAGCGGGTCCGCGAACGGGTCTTCGCCGAAGCCAGCGTCGTGGCCATCGTCGCCGGGATGGGTCACCCCGGCGGGCAGGCCGACCGACGCACCGGCCTCGGCCAGCACCCCGGCGTAGCCCTCGGCCTCCAGGCGCTCGGCCAACTCCGGACCGCCCACAGCCTGAATCCGTCCGGCGGCCAGCACATGTACCCGATCGGGCTCCAGCACGTCCAGCAGGCGGCTGAAGTGGGTGATAGCCAGCACGCCGAGGCCGTCCTCGTCGGTGGCCTCCTGGATGCGGCGGGACACCGCGGCCAGGGCGTCCACGTCGAGCCCGGAGTCGATCTCGTCGAGCACCGCGTAGCTGCGGCCCAACGCACCGAGCATCAGGGTCTCGTTGCGCTTCTTCTCACCGCCCGACAGGTCCACGTTCAGAGGACGGGCCAGGAACCGCTTGTCGAAACCGATGCGGGACGCCTCTCGCACCAGCACGTCGTGGACGTCGTGGGTCGACTCCCCGGGCTCCTCCCCCGACTGGCGGGTCGCCTCGGCCACAACCGACTCGAGGCTCACCCCCGGCACCTCGGTCGGGTGCTGGAGGGCCAGGAACAGGCCGGCCCGAGCCCGCTGCCACGTGGGCAGGGCCAGGAGGTCGACCCCATCGAGGGTCACCGAGCCGCCGGTCACCTCGTAGCCGGGGCGTCCCATCAGCACGTGGGACAGCGTCGACTTGCCGGAGCCGTTGGGGCCCATGACAGCGTGCACCTCGCCGGGCCGGACCTCGAGGTCCACGCCGTGGAGGATCTCGGCCTCACCAACTCGAGCGCACAGCCCTTCGATCCGCAACACGCGCTCGTCCCCCATCACGCGATCCCCTCCCATCAGGCTCCCGGACCTTCGGTCGAGGTCGCGGAGCCAGCCAGGGTCACGAACACCACGTCGGCCTCCAGAGAGACGGCGTGCACGGCGACCGGCTTGATGGCCGGCAGGGTCAAGGCCTCCCCGGTCTCCAGGTCGAAGAGGCTGCCGTGCTTCCAACACTCCAGGGCGCATTCGTCGACGTCGACGTCGCCCTCGGCGAGCGAGACTTCGGCGTGGCTGCAAGTGTCGTCGATGGCGTGGACCCGGTCGCCGAGGCGCACCAGCGCCACCGGGCGACCGTCGACCTCGACCCTCAGGGCGGCACCGTCGGCCAGGTCGGACAGGACGCAGGCCCGGACCCCGGTCATGCCGCGCCCTCCCCCGCACTCCCGGACGCTCCATCGGCCAGAGCGTCCCGGCGGTCCAGGCGATCGGCCAGGGCGTCGCGCAGCATCGCGGCCACCGCCGGATGGGGCGAGGCGGCCGCCACGTCCTCGAAGAAGCCCTCCAGCAGCAGCCGCTCGGCGGCCACAGTCGGCACCCCCCGGCTCTCCAGGAAGAACCGCTGGTCCTCGTCGACCGGCGACACCGTGGAGGCGTGGCTGCACACTACGTCGTCGGTCTCGATCTCCAGGTTGGGGACGCTCTCCGCCCAGGCATCCGACGAGAGCTTCACGTTGCGGTTCGTCTGGTGGGCCACAGTGCGCACCGCCTCGGGGCGCACCCGGATCAGGCCCGTGTAGACCGACCGGGACTCCCCGTCCAGGGCGCCCTTGAACAGCAGCGTGCTGGTCGTGTCGGGCGCCGCGTGGTCTTGGAAGGTCCGGAAGTCGAGCGTCTGGTCGTCCTCACCGTAGTAGGCGGCGGCCAGTCGGCCGTCGGCGCCTCGGCCCACCAGGCGGCAGTCGGTCCGGGTCCGGGCGTAGTCGCCGCCCAGGCCGGCGGCGAACGCCTCGAGGCGGCCGGACTTCTCGACCTGGAAGGCCTGGTGGCCGAGCTGCCAGACCCGCGGGCCGAGTTCCTGGACGAGGGCGTGGCGGAGGTGGCCATCGCGCCCCACCGTGGCCTCCAGCACCGGGGCCACCAGGGCGTCGACCTTGGTTGAGGTGTGGAGCTCGACCACGTCGGCCGAAGCGTCGGCGCCCACCCGGACCAGCACCCTCGGGAACACCGCGGCGCCGTCGCCGTCGGTCAGGACCACCACGACGACCGGGGCGCCCAGGCGGACCCCGTCGGGGACCACCACGGCCAGTGGCTCGGGGCCGAAGGCCCGGTTGAGGTGTCCGAACAGGTCCACCGGCACGTCCACGGCGGCGCCCAGCAGCGACTCGCCGTCAGGGGCGTCACCGACCGGACCGGCGTAGAGCCCGGCGTCGACGGCATCCGAGGACGCGGTCGCCTCGACGATCCACCCGTTGCGGATGACCACCACGGCCGACATCTCGCCGAAGGCCGACAGGTCGCGCTGGACCACGGTCTGGGTGGCCCGCTGCCGCTTAAGAGGGGCGTAGCGGTCCAGGTCGAGCTCGCCGATCCTCGAGTAGCGCCAGACCTCCTCGTCGGTGTCCGGACGGGCCACGGCATCGAGGCCGTCGACGGCAGCAAGGCGGATCCCGGCGAGCCAGTCCGGCCCGGGCAGGCTGGCCGAGACGTCGGCGGTGAAGGCGTTCAGGGCGGTACCTCGGGGTCGCGTCGTCCGTCCCGGGCGGCAGCGGGACGACGGGTGGACGGTTCGGATTTACCCTATCGGCGTAGGAGTAATCCGGACGGGCCCGGGATCCCCCAGCGCTCGCAGAGGAGGGATTCAGTCCTCGTAGAGGTGGGTCAGGTCGCCGGGCTGGATCTCTGCTGCGGCCAGGTACTCCTCGACGTCGGATTCCTGGAGCCGGATCACCCGACCCATCTTGTAGGCCCTCAGTTCGCCCCGGTCGATGAACCGGTAGATGGACTTGGGCACCACGCCCAGGCGGGCGGCGGCCTCCGGGACCGACAACCACGGCGGTGTCGGCCCACCGCCACCTGACCCGTCATCACCGGACATATACATGACCCTAGTTTACTTTCGTTCCCCTATCGGCCTTCCCGGGGGCGACCAACTCTGGAGCGCCAGACCGGGCCACCGGCAAGGTCCGGCCGATGTCCGGGTCCCGCTCCGTCCTCGTCGGGCTGGACGCCGCGGGCCCCCGGCCTGAGCGTGCACCGGGTCCTGGACTGCGACCACATCCACCTGGAGTTACTCGGCGACGCCCACCTTGAGATAGCGAGAGAGGGCTAGCGGCCGCGACTCCAGATCCCGTGGGGGGCCGACGGGAAGAATGGCAGGATCCGTTCCTCCAGCAGTTCCATCCCGAGTCGTCGGGCCACGGCCTGCGAGGCCTTATTCTCCGGGAGGATGCACGAGAAGAGCCGCTCTACCGGCTCGCCCCCCACCCGCACCTCCTCGAAGGCGTACCGCACAGCCTCGGCGCCGGCCTCGGTGGCGAAACCTCGCCCCCAGTGGTCGGGATGCAGCGTCCAGCCGACCTCCAAGCCCGGCCAGCCCTCTCGCTCGGGCAGGTGCAGGCCGGCCCGCCCGACGAAGGCACCGGTGGCCCGCTCCTCGAGCACCCAGTTGCCGGTCCCCCGCAGTTCCCACTGGCCCACGAACATGGCTATCTGTTGCCAGGCGTCGTCCCGGCCGTAGCCGTCCGGCAGGTGCAGCCGACGGCGGACCTCCGGGGTGTCCATCACCGCGAACAGGTCGTCGACGTCGTCGTCCCGGAACGGGCGTAGCACCAGCCGCTCGGTGGTCAGCGTCGGACAGGCAGAGTTGTCGTTCATACCGGGGTGGGGCACGCTCCCATCGTGGCATCGCCGAACCTCGGATGGTGGAATCCGGCAATGTCACGGATCGAGTTGGAGTCGCCGGTTACCGGCGTGGTGTGGAAGGTGGCGGCGCCGCCGGGCACCGCTGTGGCCGTCGGTGACCCGGTGGTCGTCGTGGAGTCCATGAAGATGGAGATCCCCGTCGAGGCCACCACCGCCGGCACGGTCGCCGAGGTGCTGGTGGCCGAAGGTGACCAGGTGGCCGAGGACGCCATGGTCNCCGTCATCCAGGCCGACTGACCGGCCCCGTGCGGTGACCGGCACGAGGTCCTCCCCGGCGACGGGACTTCAGGGCCGGTAGCCCCAAGCCGAGGGTCCTGGGGTTCGGAGCGGCGCCGCCAGGTTGGCGAATTCGCACAGCAGCGGTCGCGTCTCCCGTGGGTCGATGATCTCCTCGACCAGGAACGCCTCGGCGGTCCGGAACGGCGACCGCACCCGGTTGAGCCGCTCGGTGATCTCGAACAGCAGCGCCTCGGGGTCGTCGGAGGCCTCCAGGTCGGACCGGTAGGCGGCCTCCACGCCACCCTCGACGGGCAGCGACCCCCAGTCGCCGGACGGCCAGGCGTACCGGTACTGGAAGCGGTGGCCCGGTGAGTGGGCGGCGCCGGCTACCCCGAAGGCCTTGCGGACCAGCACCGAGCACCACGGCACGGTGGCCTGGTACACGGCGGCCAGGGCCCGGGAGCCGTGGCGGATGGTGGCCGCCTGTTCGGCCTCGGTGCCGATCACGAACCCTGGGTTGTCGACCAGGTGCACGACCGGCAGGTGGAACGTCTCGGACAGGTCCAGGAACCGGGTCACCTTCTGCGACGAGTCGGCCGTCCAACCGCCGCCGTAGTGGTAGGGGTCGCCGGCCAGCACGGCCACCGGCCAGCCGTCGAGGCGGGCCAGGCCGCAGATGGCCGACCGGCCGTAGGCAGCCCCCACCTCGAAGAACGAGTCGAGGTCGACCACCGACTCGATGATCGTCCGCATCTGGTACACCTGTCGCCGGTCCCGGGGCACGACGTCCAGCAGCGCGTCGTCGGTCCGGCCCGGATCGTCCGTCACCGGCCCCCGTTCGGGCAACTCGTGGACCGACGATGGCAGGTATGACAGGAACCGTCGGGTCCGCTCGAAGGCCTCCTCCTCGGAGCGGACCTCGTCGTCGATCACGCCGTTGCGGGTGTGGATGCGGCTACCGCCGAGGTCCTCCTTGTCGACCTGTTCCCCGCCCATGCGGTTGACCACCGGCGGGCCGGCTGCGAACAGGTGCGACATGCCCTTCACCATCAGCGAGTAGTGGCTCGTCACCGCCCGGGCCGCCCCCAGGCCGGCCACCGAGCCGAGGCACAGGGCCACCGTGGGCACGGTGGCCAAGTTCGACACGACGTGCTCCCATCCGGGGTTCATGGGCACGTAAGTGCGCGCTCCCCGCCCGTAGCCGCCGTCACCCTCGGAGACTTTCTTGGACGGGTCGGTGTCGAGCGTGCGCACCGAGCCGCCGCCGCCGGTGCCGTCGATCAGGCGGACGATAGGCAGGCGCAGCTCGCCGGCCATCTTCTCGGCCGACACCTGTTTTCCGATGATCGCAGCATCGGCCGCACCGCCCCGCACGGTGAAGTCGTCGGCGGCCACCACGACCGGTCGACCGTCCAGTCGGGCTCGACCGAACAGGAAGTTGGCCGAGCGCAGGTCGACCAGGTCGCCGTGCTCGTCGTAGGAGGGACTACCGGCGATCTTGCCGACCTCGTGGAACGACCCGTCGTCGACGAGGGCCTCGATGCGCTGGCGGACGTCGAGCTTGCCGCGCTCGTGCTGGCGGGCCACCTTGTCGGGGCCGCCCATGCGCTCGGCCAGGGCTTCCCGCTGTCGGAGTTCCTCGAGTTCCGGCTCCCAAGTCCCACCCGCGCCCACGATCCCCTCCCGGTCAGACGGGTCGGAGTTCGGTGAGGCCCCGGACGTTGTCGCGCAGCACCAGGCGGCGGTCGTCGTCGGACAGGCCCTTCACCTCGGCCACGTAGTCCAGCGGGGTGGGCATGCCTTCCACGTGCGGCCAGTCCGATCCGAAGATCACGTGGTCTGCGCCCATGATCTCGACCACCTCGTCGACGTCGTCCTCCCAGAACGG
>PBUO01000041.1 GCA_002727895.1 Acidimicrobiaceae bacterium
GCCGGTCGCGGACGGCTCCATCGTCTGGAACCCCCACCGCCGCGTCCTCCATCGGGTCCTGGTCCACGGTCCGGAAACCTACCGGCGCCAGCCACCCCGGGGGGCCAAGATCCCTCCCCCTGTGCCGGGGTGGGGCGTCCGGGCCACGGCGACCGGCTCAACCGACGAGGCACCGCTTCAAGGAGGAGTCGGGTAGCCACCCGGCGGGCCGTCGGCCAGGACCATGCGGGCCAGTCCACGAGCCAGCATGCGCACCTACCGCCGGTCGCCGACGAATTTGAGGCGGCAGACCGAGCCGCCAGCCGTCCCCGACAAGAGCTCAGAGTGGCGACCGTCGGGACGGGGGGAGTGGTCGCCGCCAGCATGGCGCCGAACCTAGGAGGGGGGTGTGACCGCCCCCCGGTCCACGAACCGGTCGACGGCGCCCACCACCGTGGCCACGTTCCCCGCACGGTCGACAGTCCCGTCCAGGCGGAGGTGGGCGTGCTCGCCGCTGGGAGCCACGAACCGATCGTGCATGGGACCCACGGTGGCCGCGAACTGGGCCCGCACGCTCTCCGGGGTGCGACCCCGTTCCGCCACATCGCGGTCCATCCGGCGTGCGAGGCGGACCGCCTCGGGCGCGTCCACGAACACTGCTAGGTCAAGCCGCCTCCGCACCTCGGGGACGGCGAGAACGAGGATGCCGTCCACCACCACTACCGGTCGTGGTTCGACGCGCCGGGTCCGCCCCGTCCGGGTGTGGGTGGTGAAGTCGTAGACAGGCACGTCGACGGCGCGTCCGGCCATCAGCCCGTCGAGGTGCTCGACCATAAGCCCGCGGTCCAGCGAGTCCGGATGGTCAAAATTGACTGTCGCCCGATCGGCCGGATCTAGGTGGGCCAGATCGTGGTAGTACTCGTCGAACCACAACACGGTGGCCCGGTCACCGAACCGGGACACCACGCCTTCGACCAGCGTCGTCTTGCCGGCCCCACTGCCTCCGGCCACGCCCAGCACCGTGCTCCGCACGGGCTCAGATCCTAGGACCCACCTCCCCACGGCCACGCCGCGGAGCCCGGTGGACGCGAGGCTCAGTACTTGTAGTGGCTGGGCTTGTACGGCCCGTCGACCGACACGCCGAGGTATTCGGCCTGCGGCCCGGTCAGCTCGGTAAGCCGGACGCCCAGGGCGTCGAGGTGCAGGCGGGCCACCTTCTCGTCGAGCTCCTTGGGCAGGACCACCACATCGGTGCCGTACTCCTCGGCCCGGGCATGCAGTTCGATCTGGGCCAGCACCTGGTTCGAGAAGCTGGCCGACATCACGAAGCTGGGATGCCCGGTGGCGTTGCCCAGGTTCAGCAGGCGACCCTCCGACAGCATGATGATCGAGTGCCCGTCGGGGAAAACGAACTCGTCGACCTGGGGCTTGATGTTGACCCGCTGCACGTCGGACATGCGGGCCAGGCCGGCCATTTCGATCTCGTTGTCGAAGTGCCCGATGTTGCCGACGATGGCCTGGTGCTTCATCCGACCCATGTGCTCGGCCGTGATGATGTCCTTGCAGCCCGTGGCGGTGATGAAGATGTCCGCCTCGTCGAGGACCCGCTCCAGGGTGTTGACCTCGTAGCCCTGCATCACGGCCTGCAGGGCGCAGATGGGGTCGACCTCGGTCACGATGACCCGAGCGCCCTGGCCGCGCAGCGACTCGGCGCAACCCTTGCCCACGTCACCGAAGCCGCACACCACGGCGGTCTTGCCGCCGATCATCACGTCTGTCCCACGGTTGATGCCGTCGATCAGGGAGNGGCGGCAGCCGTAGAGGTTGTCGAACTTGGACTTGGTGACGGCGTCGTTCACGTTGATGGCCGGGAACAGCAGCTCACCTGCCTCCTGCATCTGGTACAGGCGGTGGACGCCAGTGGTGGTCTCCTCGGACACGCCGCGGATGCCCTCGGCGATCCGGGTCCAGCGGCCCGGATCCTCGGCNAGCGAGGTCGTCAGGGTGTCGACGACCACCTTCCACTCGTCGGGGTCGTCCTCGTCGGCCGCCGGGACGGCACCGGCCGCCTCGTACTCGGCGCCCTTGTGGACCAGCAGGGTGGCGTCGCCGCCATCGTCAAGGATCAGGTTGGGGCCTCCGCCGCCCGGCCACTCGAGGATCTGGCGGGTGGCCCACCAGTACTCCTCCAGGGTCTCGCCCTTCCAGGCGAAGACCGGCACGCCGCGCAGGTCGTCGGGCGAACCGTCGGGACCGCACACAACCGCTGCCGCCGCGTGGTCCTGGGTCGAGAAGATGTTGCAACTGGCCCACCGGACCTCGGCCCCGAGGGCGACGAGGGTCTCGATGAGAACCGCAGTCTGAACGGTCATATGGAGCGAGCCGGTGATACGAGCGCCGGCCAGCGGCTGGGCATCGGCGTACTCGGCCCGCAGGGCCATGAGGCCGGGCATCTCGTGCTCGGCCAGGCGAATCTCGTTGCGCCCGAACTCGTTGAGCGACAGGTCGGCGACCTTGTGGTCCTCAGAGAGGGGGTGATCCTCGGAAAGGGGGCGGGGGGTCGTGGTCATGACGGCTCCTGGGGACGTCCCGATGAACGCCGGTGGTCGGGCCGACCGGCGGGCCGGACGGCTCGGTCGATGGGAAGCCGGGCTGGGGTCGTCTGACGCCGGTTCATGCAGCCACGGACCCCCGGAGGATACCGGGTACGGGTGGCCTCGGCGGGGCGCCGATCAGCGGCGAGGGCCCGGCGCCACCATGTAAGTCGTCCCGTCCGCTCGGATCTCCACGGGGTGGTCGTCGGGCCCCATCCACCCCGCCTCCCCCGCCAGGAGAGCCGACTGGTTCCCCTCGCCCGGGCCCCCACCCGGTCCAACCGACGTGGCCGTCCCGGCGACACATACCGCCACGGTCGGTCGACCGTCGTCGACCGATCCCGTGCAGTGGTNGAGGCGCCGCACCGCGAANGCGTCGGTGGGCAGGTTGTAGTGGTGGTCACCNGNGGCAGGACGGAGGACCTCGGGCGTGGCCGCGGGGTCGAGNAGCTCGAGGGCGGCGTCGACGTCCACGTGCTTGGTGGTGAGTCCNGCCCGNACCAGCGAATCGGACCGGGCCATCACCTCGACGGCCANGCCGGANAAGTGGGCGTGCAGCNTCCCGGGCGCCACNAACAGGGCCTCGCCGGGCTCGAGGACGACGCGCCGCATGATCGGCAACAGGTGCCAGGCCGGGTCGTCGGGGTGGTCGGCGACTAGGGCGGCCGCCACAGCACCNGCCANGTCGCCGTCNGCCANCGCCTCGACCACCGCGTCGGGCAGTCNGGCCGCCCGAGCCGCGAGCAGGGCCTCCGACACGGGAAGCAGGCCGCAGAGGCTGGAGAAGCGCTCGACGGCGACGACCACCTCGGGCTTGCCCACCGGGTCCGGGAAGCACCGCCGGGGGTCGTCGAGAGCCAGCCCGGNCTCCTCCTCCAGCCGATGGCCGNTGGCCGCCGCNGCGTCATCGGGGTGGACCTGGAGCGAGAGGGGCCGGTCCACGGCCAGGAACTTGACGAGAACCGGAAGCTCGTCGACGGTCGCCGTCCGACCGTCCGAGGCGAACGTGGACGGTGCGGCCGGGTGGGCTCCGAACCACAGTTCTGCCTCGGGCCCACCGTCCGGCTCGACGCCCCGGAGGCGGGCTAGGGCGGTGGTCGAGCCCCAGTCGTAGGCGCGGACGACGCCGAAGAGACGGTCCACCAGGGCTCCTGCTCGGGATCCGCCGCCGTGGCGGCGATCAGTCTCCGAAGGTGGGCTGGATGCCCTCGGTATCGGCCCGGGCAACCAGGCGCTCGTGCTCGGCGTTGTCGACCCCCTCGGCCTCGTCGACCAGCATCACCGGGATGCCGTCGCGCACCACGTACCGGCGCCGCAGCCGCGGGTTGTAGAGGGCGGCCTCGTCGGCGAACCAGAGCAGCGGCCCCTTGTCCTCCGGACAAGCGAGGATGGCCAACAACTTCGGATCGAGCGTCATGCGGTGGAGGCTATTGGGCGCGGCCCCCGGCCCCGGGCTTCAGGCGAACAGCGCGCTGACCTCGGCCACCCGGGCCTGGCAGGAGGCNTCGTCGATGGCCTCCACGTTGAGCCGCAGCAGGGGCTCGGTGTTGGACGGCCGGAGGTTGAACCACCAGTCGCCCAGGTCGACCGTCAGGCCGTCGAGCCGGTCCTGTGACCCGTAGGGGTGGGCCGACGCGTAGTGGGCGGCCACCCGGTCGATGGCCGCCACCGGGTCGTCGACGGCGGCGTTGAGCTCGCCGGAGGCCGCGTAGCGCTGCAGGGGCGCCACCAGGCCGGACAGGGTGCCCCCGCCCGTTGCCACCACGTGAACCGACAGCGCCTCGAGGACGACCAGGGCGGCGATCAGCCCGCTGTCGGCCCGGAAGTTGTCGCGGAAGTAGTAGTGGCCGGAGTGCTCGCCGGCGAACACTGCGTCCTCGGCGGCCATGGCCTCCTTGATCAGCGAGTGGCCGACCCTGGTGCGCACGGCCCTGCCCCCAGACTCTTGGATCACCTCGGCGACGGCCTTGGAGCAGATCAGGTTGTGGAGCACCGTCGCTCCGGGAAGGCGGGCCAGCACGCCCCGGGCCACCAGTGCGGTCACCGTGGATCCGGATACCGGGCGGCCCGCCTCGTCGACGAAGGACACCCGATCGGCGTCGCCGTCGAAGGCCAGACCGACGTCGGCGCCGGTGGCCACCACCCGCTTCTGGAGGTCCCGAAGGTTCTCGGGTTGGATGGGGTCGGCCGGATGGTTGGGGAAGGTCCCGTCGAGTTCCGGGTAGAGGTGGTCCAACTGAAAGGGCAGGCCGTCGAACACGGCCGGGACCACGAGGCCGCCCATGCCGTTGGCCGTGTCGGCCACCACCCGCAGCGGTCGGAGGCGCTCGACGTCGACGAAGGACCGCACGTGGTCGGCGAAGGCACCCAGCAGGTCCCGGTACGAAACGGTCCCCGGCCGGGCGCCGGGCGCCGGGGCGCTAGTCGCCAGGTGGGCGATCGCCGCCGCCTCCACCTCGTCTAGTCCGGTGTCGTAGCCCAATGGTGCGGCCGACGAGAGGCAGAACTTCATGCCGTTGTCGCCGGCCGGGTTGTGGCTGGCAGTCAGCACGATGCCCGGGGCGACGAGGTGGCCTGAAGCGAAGTACACGAGGTCGGTCGACGCCAGCCCTAGGTCGACCACGTCCAGGCCGACCGATGTCACCCCACGGATCACGGCCTCACCCAGGGCGACACCGCTGGGCCGCATGTCCCGTCCCACGAGGATCCGGGTGGTGGCGGGTTCCCGTCGTCGGACCAGTTCCGCGAAGCCCCGGCCGATGGCCTCCGCCAACGGCTCGTCGAGGGCCTCAGGGACCGGCCCGCGGACGTCGTAGGCCTTGAAGACCGGCAGGCGATCCGACGTTGGAGC
>PBUO01000042.1 GCA_002727895.1 Acidimicrobiaceae bacterium
TGGTCCGCAAGGGCCGCCAGAGCAAGCGCCGCAAGGAAGCCACGCCGGCGCTGAAGGGCGCGCCCCAGCGTCGCGGCGTCTGCACCCGCGTCTACACCACCACGCCCAAGAAGCCGAACTCCGCTCTGCGCAAGGTGGCCCGTGTCCGCCTCACCAGTGGCATCGAGGTCACCGCCTACATCCCGGGCGAGGGCCACAACCTGCAGGAGCACTCCATCGTGCTGGTGCGCGGCGGTCGTGTGAAGGACCTGCCGGGCGTCCGCTACAAGGTCATCCGCGGCACCCTCGACACCTCCAGCGTCGGCCAGCGCCGCCAGGCCCGGAGCCGCTACGGCGCCAAGAAGGAAGGCTGACCATGCCACGCAAGGGCCCCGCCGATCGTCGGGAGCTGACCCCGGACCCCGTCTACCGGTCCACCGCGGTCACCCAGCTCGTCAACAAGGTCCTCCAGCGCGGCAAGCGCTCGACGGCCGAGCGCATCGTCTACTCGGCGCTGTCCACCGTCGAGTCCAAGACCGGCTCCGAGCCGGTCACCACGCTCAAGCGGGCCATCGACAACGTCCGCCCGCAGCTCGAGGTTCGCAGCCGCCGTGTCGGTGGCGCGACCTACCAGGTCCCGGTCGAGGTGCGTCCCCGCCGGGCCAACACGCTCGCAGTCCGCTGGCTGGTCAACTATTCGCGGGACCGCCGCGAGCGGACCATGGCCGAGCGGCTGGCCAATGAGATCATGGATGCCGCGAACGGTCTGGGTTCCTCGGTGAAGCGCCGGGAGGACCTGCACAAGATGGCCGAGTCGAACAAGGCGTTCGCCCACTACCGCTGGTAGGCGGTCCCCGCACCGAACCTTCCATCGAGGCCGGTCCGGCGCGTCGTAGCGGAGCCCGCAGGCCATCGCCGTGACGCTCCGGCCGACCCGGCGAGCCGTCCCACCCCAGGGCCCGGGACGCAGAACCGAAAACGACCACGAATAACCACGACGAACCCCCACGAGTACTGAGATGGCGAATCGACACCCCCTCGAGAAGACCCGCAACATCGGGATCATGGCCCACATCGACGCGGGCAAGACCACGACGACCGAGCGGATCCTCTACTACACCGGCGTCAATTACAAGATCGGCGAGGTCCACGACGGCGCCGCCACCATGGACTGGATGGAGCAGGAGCAGGAGCGGGGGATCACCATCACCTCGGCGGCCACCAGCTGTTTCTGGAACGACCATCGGATCAACATCATCGACACCCCGGGCCACGTTGACTTCACCGTCGAGGTGGAGCGTTCGCTGCGCGTGCTCGATGGCGCGGTCGCCGTGTTCGACGGCGTGGCCGGCGTGGAGCCCCAGACCGAGACGGTGTGGCGCCAGGCCGATAAGTACAACGTGCCGCGGATGTGCTTCATCAACAAGATGGACCGCACCGGTGCCGACTTCTACTACGTGCTGGGCACCATCCGGGAGCGCCTGGGCTGCAAGGCCGCCGTGCTGCAGCTGCCNGTCGGCGCCGAGTCCGACTTCGCCGGNATCATCGACCTGGTCGAGATGAACGCCCTCATCTGGCAGGGCGAGGANCTGGGCGCCTCGTGGGACGTCGTGGACATCCCCGAGGACCTGGTCGAAACGGCCGAGGAGTACCGGGCCGAGTTGATCGATGTGCTGGCTGAGTTCGACGAGGGCATCCTCGAGAAGTTCGTGGGCGAGGAGGAGATCACCGCCGAGGACGTCCGGGCCGCCGTGCGGACCGGGACCCTGGCCGGGGACTGCGTGCCGATCCTCACCGGCACCGCCTTCAAGAACAAGGGCGTGCAGCCGTTGTTGGACGCCGTGGTCGAGTACCTGCCGTCGCCCATCGACCTTCCGCCGGTGGAGGGCGTGCACCCTCGCTCGGGCGACGCCCTCGNGCGCGACGCCGAGGACTCGGCTCCGTTCGCNGCCCTGGCCTTCAAGATCATGACCGACCCCCACGTCGGCAAGCTGACCTACTTCCGGGCCTACAGCGGNGTGCTGGACAAGGGCTCGGCGGTGCTGAACACCCGNACCGAGAACAAGGAGCGGATCGGACGCATNCTTGAGATGCATGCCAACGACCGCGAGGANCGNGACGACGTTCGCACCGGCGACATCGTGGCCGGCATCGGCCTCAAGAACACCCGCACCGGCGACACCCTGTGCGACCCGGANCACCCGATCGTGCTCGAGCAGCTCGAGTTCCCGGAGCCGGTGATCCACGTGGCAGTGGAGCCTCGCTCCAAGGCCGACCAGGACAAGATGGGCAAGGCGCTGGGCGCCCTGGCCGAGGAGGACCCGACCTTCACCGTCCGCAGCGACGAGGAGACCGGGCAGACCATCATCGGTGGCATGGGCGAGTTGCACCTCGAGGTGCTGGTCGACCGCATGCTCCGCGAGTTCCGGGTGGACGCCAACGTCGGCAAGCCGCAGGTGGCCTACCGCGAGACCATCACCAAGGCGGTCACCGACCACCGGTACACCCACAAGAAGCAGACCGGTGGCTCGGGCCAGTACGCCGAGATCGTGGCCAGCCTCGAGCCGTTCACCGATGAGGAGGACACCTACCTCTTCGAGGACAACGTCACCGGTGGCCGTATCCCCAAGGAGTACATCCCGTCGGTGGACGCCGGGGTGCAGTTGGCCACCACCAACGGCCCGCTGGCCGGCTACCAGGTCCTCGGGATCAAGGTGGCCCTGAACGACGGCAAGTCCCACGACGTGGACTCGTCCGAGATGGCCTTCAAGATCGCCGCCCAGGCATGGTTCCGGGAGGCCATGCGCATGGCCAAGCCGGTCCTGCTCGAGCCCGTGATGTCCGTCGAGGTCGTCACGCCCGAGGACTACATGGGCGACGTGGTGGGCGACCTGAATTCCCGACGGGGCCGCGTGGGCCAGATGGAGGCCCGTGGGACCAACCAGGTGGTCAGCGCCCAGGTGCCGCTGTCGGAGATGTTCGGTTACGCTACCGACCTGCGTTCGCGCACCCAAGGGCGCGCGACCTACACCATGCAGTTCGACTCATACCAGCAGACNCCNGNGTCGGTGCAGGAGGAGATCACCCGCCGGNTCCACGGCGAGTGATCGGCGGGGATCCGGTCCCGGATCCCCGANCGACGAGTCCCGATACCAGTCTCCAACAACCAGTCTCCAGTACAGAGAGAAACCGAGGAAGAAGAAGCGACATGGCCAAGGCCCAGTTCGAGCGCACCAAGCCCCACGTGAACGTAGGGACCATGGGTCACATTGACCACGGGAAGACCACCCTGACCGCGGCGATCACCAAGGTCCTGTCGGACCGTGACCCTAACTCCACCTCCTTCACGGAGTTCGAGAACATNGACAAGGCTCCCGAGGAGCGGGAGCGCGGCATCACGATCAACGTGAGCCACGTCGAATACGAGACCGCCAACCGGCACTACGCCCACGTCGACATGCCGGGGCACGCCGACTACATCAAGAACATGATCACCGGAGCCGCCCAGGTGGACGGCGCCATCCTGGTCGTGTCGGCCGCCGACGGCCCGATGCCCCAGACCCGTGAGCACGTGCTCCTGGCCCGCCAGGTCGGCGTGCCGAAGATCATCGTGGCGCTGAACAAGTGCGACATGGTCGACGACGAGGAGCTGCTCGAGTTGGTCGAGATGGAGGTGCGCGAGCTCCTCGACGAGTACGAGTTTCCCGGCGACGACACCCCGGTCGTGCGTGTCTCGGCGCTCAAGGCCCTGGAGGGCGACGCCGGCGCCGGCGACCAGATCGTCGAGTTGATGAGCCAGGTCGACGAGTACATCCCGCAGCCCGATCGCGACGTCGACAAGCCCTTCCTGATGCCGATCGAGGACGTGTTCTCGATCACCGGCCGCGGCACCGTGGTGACCGGTCGTGTCGAGCAGGGCGTCGTCAACACNGGCGACAGCATCGAGATCGTGGGCATCAAGGANACCCAGACCACGACCTGCACCGGCGTGGAGATGTTCCGCAAGCTGCTCGACCAGGGCGAGGCCGGCGACAACATCGGCGCCCTGCTGCGCGGCATCGACAAGGAAGAGGTCCAGCGTGGCCAGGTCCTGGCCAAGCCGGGCTCGATCACGCCGCACACCAACTTCGAGGCTGAGGTCTACGTGCTGACCAAGGAGGAGGGTGGCCGCCACAAGCCGTTCTTCTCGAACTACCGGCCGCAGTTCTACTTCCGGACCACCGACGTGACCGGCATGATCGAGTTGCCCGAGGGCACCGAGATGTGCATGCCCGGCGACAACACGACCATGACCGTCGAGCTCATCGCTCCGATCGCCATGGACGAGGGCCTGCGCTTCGCCATCCGCGAGGGNGGCCGCACCGTCGGCGCCGGCGCCGTCACCAAGATCCTCAAGTAGGCGAGACGAAGCCGATGCCTGNTGGGCAGAAGATCCGGATCCGCCTCAAGGCCTACGACCACGAGGTCATCGACCAGTCGACGAAGAAGATCGTCGAGACGGCTCGGCGGACCCAGGCGGACCTGAGGGGTCCGGTGCCGCTGCCGACCGAGAAGCACCGCTACACGGTCATCCGCGGCCCGTTCAAGGACAAGGACTCCCGGGAGCACTTCGAGATGCGNATCCACAAGCGCCTGCTCGACATCCTGGATCCCTCGCCCAAGACGGTCGACTCGCTGCAGCGCCTGGACCTTCCGGCCGGCGTNGACATCGAGATCAAGATCCAGCAGGCCTGAGGCCTCCCGGGCCACCGGCCCGGACGAANGAGTGNGNAAGCGCCCCTCCGGGGGCGCTTNCGCCGTTTTCAGGTGGCCCCGTCGTCAGGCGGTNCCGTCGGGNGCAGGGTCGTCGTCGGTGTTGGGGGCCGATGTCGGGTGTCGTTCGCCGTGGCCGTGGCCGCGGCGGAGGCTGGAGGCCTCCTGGAGGTGCTCGGCCACCTCGTGCCGCTCGGCCTCGGCCGCGATGACGGCCTGGATAGTCGCCGCGGCGGGCAGGGCCAGCAGCGCGCCCACCACCCCGAGGATGGCCGACCCGGCGATGACGGCGCCGAAGGCCACGGCCACGTGGAGCTGCATGGTGTGGGCCGTCACCCGGGGGGCGAACAGGTAGTTCTCGACCTGCTGGTACACGGCGATGACCACCACCACCCACAGGCCGTCGGCCGGTTCATCGAGCAGGGCGATGACGAGCGGGAGGGCACCGGCGATGAAGGTGCCGACCACGGGCACGAACTGGGACATGATCCCGACCCACAGGGCCAGGGCGAGGGCCGACGGGAGGCCGATCACCTCAAAGGCCGCCCAGTGGAGCAGCGACGAGACGAGGGCCAGGACGCTCCTCGACAGGATGTAGCCGCCGGTCTTCTCGATGGCCAGGTCCCAGACCTCCAGCACGTGCCGCTGGTGCTTCTCCACCACGAACGAGCACACCAGCCGCCGCAGNTTGGGGCCCTCGGCCACCAGGTAGAAGGTGAACAGGCCGACGGTGAACAGTTGGAACAGCACGTTCACCACGGTGGTCCCGAATCGGGCCAGGTCGTCGGCCACGTCGCCCAGCCAGCCGGCCAGCGCCCCGGAGTCGTAGTCGGCACGGAGGTCGGCGGTGGCGTTCTCGATGCCGAAGGCGTCCTCCAGCCACTCGTCGACGTCGGAAAGGTAGGTGGGGACGTTCTCGCTGAACTCGGTCACCTGGTCGGCCAGCAGACTGCCCACCTGGACGCCGAAGCCGCCGAGGGCCCCGACCAGCCCCAGCATGACCAGGCCGGTCCCGAGGCCTCGGCGCACCCCCATCCGTTCGAGGCGGTTGACGGCCGGCTCGAGGGCGAAAGACAGGAAGAANGCCACCAGGAGGACCATGAGGAGGGGCCGCAGCGCCTCCAGGACGCCCCGCATGTAGTACATGGCGGCCAGGCCGCCCAGCAGGGCGAGGATGGCCCGACGGGCCCACGGGGGGAGGTGCCGGTCGACGGTGCTCGAAGTGGCCGGTTCGGTCACGGTTCCTGGGCTGCTCCGGGTTTCTCGACGGGGGCAGATCCNTGGAATAACGGGGATTCCTGCCCTTGACGGGACGCTACCGCCGGGTCCCCGACCCCTCGGGGATGCCTCCTCGTTCTGGAGCGGGCCCCGATCGGGTTCCGGGACGACCCGGGTGGTGGCGCGCTCCATATCGGGCCCCGGAGGGCCGCCGGTTGTGGGCCGTGGCGGGNCGCCGTATCGTTGTCCCCTGCGATTCGGGCAGANCTCTCNNGGTCGGCCCGCTTCGCGAATTGACGTCCGTGAAGGCGCCGGGCCCCGTGGGCCGGGTGAACCGCACGGCACAACCGAATCACCGCTCCGCCGGGCCCTGCCCGTGCGGAGCCTTCGCGTGAAGGGCCCATCAGGGGCCGCCCGCCGGCAGCCACCGGCGCCAGTCGCAGGAGCCATCATGGCCAACAAGGCAATCGTCGGCGAGAAGGTCGGCATGACACAGGTGTGGGATGAGGACAACCGCGTCCTCCCCGTCACCGTGTTGCGCGTCCGACCGAACCGCGTCGTCCAGGTCAAGACCACGGAGCGGGACGGTTACTCCGCCCTCCAGGTCACCGTCGGCCAGAAGGACGCAGACAAGCTCACCCGTCCCGAGGCCGGGCACTTCGCCGCCGGTGGCGTCGAGGCCGGCGAGCGCCTCGTCGAGCTCCGCCTCGACGACGTGGACGGCTACNAGGTGGGCCAGGAGATCACCGTCGAGACCCTCGCCGAGCAGGCCCGGGTCGACGTCACCTCGGTCAGCAAGGGCAAGGGCTTCGCCGGCGCCATGAAGCGTCACGGCTTCGCCGGCCAGCGGGCCTCGCACGGTGCCCACAAGGTGCACCGCAAGCCGGGCGCCGTCGGCCAGTGCGCCACGCCGTCCCGCGTGTTCAAGGGCAAGCGCCTGCCGGGCCGCATGGGCAACCGCAAGACCACGATGCTGAACCTCGAGGTCGTNCAGGCCGACGCCGAGCGCGAGCTGCTACTGGTCCGGGGCTCGGTCCCAGGTCCCCGTGGAGCCACCGTCCTCATCCGCGACGCCGTGAAGGGAGGCTGACGATGCCGAAGATCGACGTCCGCAGCCAGACCGGCGCCGCCGCCGGGTCCGTCGACCTCGACGAGGCCACGTTCGGCATCGAGCCGAACACCGCGGTGATGCACCAGGTCGTGACCGCCCAGTTGGCCGCCCGTCGTGCCGGCACCCAGAGCACGCTGACCCGGGCCGAGGTCCGGGGTGGCGGNGCCAAGCCTTGGCGCCAGAAGGGCACCGGTCGGGCCCGCCATGGCTCGATCCGCTCGCCGCAGTGGCGCGGCGGNGGCGTGGCGCTGGGCCCGAAGCCCCGCAGCTACGCCCAGAAGACCCCCAAGAAGATGGTCAGTTTGGCCCTGCGCTCCGCGCTTAGCGACCGGGCCGCCGAGGGCAGGGTCGTCGTGGTCGACGACTGGTCGTTCGAGGCGCCCCGCACGAAGGATGCCGTGGCCGCCCTGGGCGCCCTGGGTCTGGACGGGCGGGCNGTGGTAGTCGCCGAGCGCGACGACGTGAACACCTGGAAGAGCTTCGCCAACCTGCCCCAGGTCCACGTCCTGTCGCCCGGCGAGTTGAACGCCTACGACGTGNTGGTGGCCGACTGGGTGGTCTTCACCACGGCCACCCTGCCCACCGCCCCGGCCCCGAAGGCGGCCGCCGCTCCGGCGCCTGCCCCGGTGGTCACCGCCGAGGATGCGGGAGAAGAAGAGTGAAGGACCTGCGCGACGTCATCGTGAAGCCGGTTGTGTCGGAGAAGTCCTACGCCCTGCTCGAGGAGAACGTCTACACCTTCGAGGTCGCCAAGTCGGCCTCCAAGCACGAGATCCGCGACGCGGTCGAGTCGATCTTCGACGTGACCGTGCTCAAGGTGAACACCCTGAACCGCGACGGCAAGCGCAAGCGCAACCGGCGCATGCCGACGTACGGCAAGCGTCCGGACGTCAAGCGGGCCTACGTCACCCTCGTCGAGGGTGACTCGATCGAGTTGTTCGAGGTCTAGGAACATGCCGCAGCGCAAGCGCAAGCCGACCAGTCCCGGCCGTCGGTTCCAGACCGTCGCCGACTTCTCGGATATCACCAAGACCGTTCCCGAGCGGTCGCTGACCGAGGCCAAGACAAGCACCGGTGGTCGTAACAACTACGGCCGCAAGACGGCCCGCCACCGTGGTGGCGGCCACAAGCGCCAGTATCGGGTCATCGACTTCCGTCGGAACAAGGACGGCGTGCCGGCCAAGGTCGCCGCCGTCGAGTACGACCCGAACCGCAGCTGCCGGATCCTGCTGCTCCACTACCACGACGGCGAGAAGCGCTACATCTTGGCCCCGAAGGGCGTCGAGGTGGGCGAGACGCTGCAGTCCGGCCAGGGCAGCGAGATCAAGGCCGGTAACGCCCTACCGCTCCGCTACATCCCGGTCGGCACCACCCTCCACAACGTAGAGCTGCAGCCGGGCGGCGGTGGCAAGATGGCCCGCAGCGCCGGTTCCAGCGTGCAGCTGGTGGCCAAGGAGGGCGACTTCGCCACCCTGCGCCTGCCCAGCACCGAGATGCGCCGCGTGCGGATCGACTGCCGGGCCACCGTCGGCGAGGTCGGTAACCAGGAGCACGAGCTCACCAAGATCGGCAAGGCCGGTCGCAACCGCTGGAAGGGCGTCCGTCCGCAGACCCGCGGCGTGGCCATGAACCCGGTCGACCACCCGCTGGGTGGCGGCGAGGGCAAGTCGTCGGGTGGTCGCCACCCGGTGTCGCCGTGGGGCAAGCCCGAGGGGCGGACCCGCCAGCGCAACAAGCAGTCCGACAAGTTGATCGTGCGTCGCCGTCGTCGGCGCGGGTCGCGGAGGTAATCGGCGATGCCGAGGAGTCTCAAGAAGGGTCCGTTCGTGGACGACCACCTGCTCAAGAAGGTGGACGTGTTGAACGAGTCCGGCGAGAAGAAGGTCATCCGGACGTGGTCCCGTCGGTCCACGATCGTGCCCGACATGGTCGGCCACACGATCGGTGTGCACGACGGTCGCAAGCACGTCCCGGTGTACGTCACCGAGTCGATGGTCGGCCACAAGCTGGGTGAGTTCGCCCCCACCCGGACCTTCCGGCACCACGCCGGCCAGGAGAAGGGCGGGCGTCGCTGATGCCGGGCGTGAAGACCAACGAGCGTCCCGGGACTCGTGCCGTTGCTCGCCATGTGCGGGTGTCGCCGTCCAAGGCCCGGGCCGTCCTGGACCTGATCCGGAACGAGTCGTACGGCCGGGCCGCCGAGATCCTGGCCTTCTCCGAGCGGGCCGTGTCCGACGTGATCGCCAAGTGCCTCGACTCGGCCATTGCCAACGCCGAGAACAACGACGGCATCCCCGCCGAGGAGCTCTTCGTGTCGGCCTGCTACGCCGACGAGGGTCCGACGCTGAAGCGCTGGCGCCCCCGGGCCCGGGGGCGAGCCACCCGCATCAACAAGCGGACCAGCCACATCACGATCGTCGTGAGCCGCTACGCGGAGGCCGAGCTGGAGGACATGCGCGAACGCGAGCTGGCCAAGGGCCGAGCCTCGTCGAGCACCCAGGCCGCCGAGGCCCGCCGCCAACGCGTGGAGCGCAGCCGTGCTGCCGCCGAGGCCGACGCCGAGGCGCATGACCACGACCACGAGGACGAGGCCACCGCAGAGTTGACCGAGGCCGCGGTCGAGGAGGCCCCTGTCGAGGAGGAGGCCTCCGTCGAGGCCGCCGCCGGCGACGAAGTCGCCGCCGAGGACGCTGCTGCCGAGGAGCAGGTGGACGAGCAGGAAGAAGAGGCCAACTGATGGGCCAGAAGGTCAATCCGTACGGCTTCCGCCTGGGGGTCACCACTGACTGGAAGTCGCGGTGGTTCGCCAGCCGGCAGAAGTACGCCGACAACCTCGTCGAGGACTGGGAGGTCCGCGACTACTTGATGACCGAGCTGCCGCACGCCGCGATCAGCCGGGTCGAGCTGGAGCGGACTGGCGACAAGTTGCGGGTCGACGTCCACACGGCCCGTCCGGGCATCGTCATCGGCCGCAAGGGCTCCGAGGCCGACCGCCTGCGGGCCGGCCTGGGCAAGATCACCGGCAACCACACGGTCACCCTGAACATCCAGGAGATCAAGGAGCCAGAGTTGGATGCCGCCCTGATCGCCCAGGGCGTGGCCGACCAGCTGGCCGGCCGGGTGGCCTTCCGCCGCGCCATGAAGCGGGCCGTCCAGAACGCCCAGAAGGCCGGAGCGCTGGGCATCCGGGTCCAGTCCTCGGGCCGCCTGGGTGGCGCCGAGATGTCCCGGACCGAGTGGTACCGCGAGGGCCGGGTCCCGCTGCACACCCTGCGGGCCGACATCGACTACGGCTTCCGCGAGGCCCGCACCACCTACGGCCGCATCGGTGTGAAGGTGTGGATCTACAAGGGCGACATCCTCCCCTACAAGAGCGTGCTCGAGGACAAGATCACCAAGGAGGCCGCCATGGCCGCCGGCGAGACCTCCGGGCAGAACAAGCCCCGGACCGTCGTGTCGTCGGCCGCGGCCCGCCGCCGTACCGAGGCCGCCGAGACGGCCGAGGCCGCCCCTGAGGCCGATCCGGAGGCCACGGAGGCCGAGCCGGCGCCGCTGGTCAAGGAGGGCGACGCCGAGTTCGAGAAGCTGCTCGCAGAGGAGGAGGCCATCGAGGCCAACACCCGGGACAGCCACGAGACGCCGCACTTCCGCGGTGGGGACGGTGACTGAGCCGTGTTGATGCCGAAGAAGGTCCGCCACCGCAAGCACCACCGTGGCCGGATGAAGGGAGCCTCCAAGGGTCAGACCGAGGTCACCTTCGGGGAGTTCGGGATCCAGGCCCTCGAGCCGGGTTGGATCACCGCCCGCCAGATCGAGGCCGCTCGTATCGCCATGACGCGCCACATCAAGCGTGGCGGCAAGGTGTGGATCAACGTCTTCCCTGACAAGCCGATCACCGAGAAGCCGGCCGAGACCCGGATGGGCTCGGGCAAGGGCAACCCCGAGAAGTGGGTAGCCGTCGTCAAGCCGGGCCGGGTGCTGTTCGAGTTGTCGTACCACGATGCCGAGGTGGCCCGGGCCGCGTTGAACCGTGCCATCCAGAAGCTGCCCATCAAGGCTCGCTTCGTCCAGCGCGAGGAGGGCTTCTAACCATGGCGAAGAACCAGTCCCTGACCGACCTCGGCGATACCGACCTCCTGGAGCGCCTGTCGGACGCCAAGGAGGAGCTGTTCAACCTCCGGTTCCAGTTGGTCACCGGCCAGCTCGATAACCACGCCCGGGTCGGGCAGGTCAAGAAGGACGTGGCACGCATGCTGACGGAGCTGCGGGCCCGCGAGATCGACGCCGCGGCGGCTGCCGTCGGCGAGGAGGTGGCCGACTGATGGCTGAGACGACCGAAGCGACGCCCCGCCCGAACCGCCGCAAGGTGCGCGAGGGCCTCGTGGTGTCCGACGTGCAGGACAAGACGGCAATCGTGGAGACGGTCGACCGGGTCCGGCACCGCCGCTACGCCAAGACGGTCCAGCGCACCAAGCGCCTCCACGTCCACGACGAGGAGAACCAGCTGAACGTGGGCGACCGGGTCCGGGTCCAGGAGACCCGCCCGCTTTCCAAGTTGAAGCGCTGGCGCCTGGTCGAGATCCTCGAGAGGGCGAAGTAATGATCCAGCAGGAGACCCGACTCCGGGTCGCGGACAACTCGGGCGCCCGCGAGGTGCTCTGCATCAAGGTGCTGGGCGGCTCGAAGCGTCGCTATGCCTCGATCGGGGACGTCTTCACGGCCACGGTAAAGGACGCAAACCCGGGTGCCGCAGTGAAGAAGGGCGAGGTCGTCAAGGGCGTCGTCGTCCGGACCAAGAAGGAGCGGCGCCGTCCGGACGGGAGTTACATCCGGTTCGACGAGAACGCCGCCGTGCTCATCAACGACCAGAACCAGCCCCGGGGGACCCGCATCTTCGGCCCCGTCGGGCGCGAACTGCGGGACCGCAAGTTCATGCGGATCGTCTCGTTGGCTCCGGAGGTGCTCTGAGATGAAGATCAAGAAGGGCGACAAGGTGCAGGTCCTGTCCGGGAAGGACAAGGGCAACGAGGGCGTGGTCATCTCGGCCCTGCCCGCCCAGCGCAAGGTAATCGTGGACGGCGTCAACATGGCCAAGCGCCACCAGAAGCCGACCAACGCCACCATGCAGGGCGGCATCATCGACAAGGCCATGCCGATCCACGTGTCCAACGTGGCCGTCGTCAGTCCGAAGGACGGCAAGCCGACCCGCGTCGGCTACCGGTTCACCGAGGCCGGCGAGAAGGTGCGGGTCTGCAAGCGGACGGGGGTGGACCTCGATGGCTGACACCATGACCGCCCCGGTGCGAATGCGCGAGCGCTACGTGGCCGAGATCCGCGACGCGCTGAAGGACGAGTTGGGTCTGGCCAACGTGATGCAGGTTCCGAAGCTCACCAAGATCGTGGTCAACGTGGGCGTCGGCGACGCCGCCCAACAGGCCAAGCTCCTGGACGGAGCGGTGGCCGACCTGACGGTCATCACCGGCCAGAAGCCACTGGTAACCCGGGCCCGCACGTCGATCTCAAACTTCAAGCTCCGCGAGGGACAGGCCATCGGGGCCAAGGTGACCCTGCGCGGTGATCGCATGTACGAGTTCCTGGACCGCCTGATCACCATGGCGATCCCCCGAATCCGAGACTTCCGGGGCCTCAGCCCGAGGTCGTTCGACGGGAACGGGAACTACACGTTCGGCGTGACCGAGCAGCTGATCTTCCCGGAGATCGACTACGACAAGGTCGATCGCACCCGGGGTATGGACATCACGATCGTGACGTCCGCGTCCGATGACGACGGTGGGCTGGCTCTGCTTGCCGCGTTTGGTTTTCCGTTCCGAAAGGAAGGGCAGTAGTGGCCAAGAAAGCACTGGTCAACAAGCAGCAGAAGACCCCGAAGTTCAAGGTTCGGGCCTACACCCGCTGTCGCCGTTGCGGCCGGCCGCGTTCGGTTTACCGGGCCTTCAATCTGTGCCGGGTCTGCCTGCGCAACATGGCGCACGCCGGGGAGATTCCCGGGCTGACGAAGGCGAGTTGGTGAGGAGGATCTGACATGACCATGACCGATCCGGTAGCCGACATGCTGACCCGCATCCGCAACGCCAATCAGGCGATGCACGACGGCGTGAAGATGCCCTCGTCGAAGCAGAAGGTCGCTCTAGCCGACGTTCTCAAGGCCGAGGGGTACATCCGCGGCTACGACGTGGCCGACTCCTCCTCGGGTCCCGGCAAGGTGCTGAGCATCGAGATGAAGTACTCCCCGGAGCGGGAGCGCGTCATCAGCGGCGTTCAGCGGGTGTCCAAGCCCGGCCTGCGCGTGTACAGCGCCTCAAACAAGATCCCCCGCGTGCTCGGAGGCCTCGGTGTCGCCGTGATCTCCACCAGCCGCGGGCTGATGAGCGACCGCGAGGCTCGCCGCCGGAAGATCGGCGGCGAGGTCCTCTGCTACGTCTGGTAGGGGAGGCGACGACATGTCCCGCATCGGGAAGGCCCCCATCCCTGTGCCGTCCGGCGTCGAGGTGACCATCGACGGTCGCCGGGTCGCCGTGAAGGGCCCCAAGGGCGAGTTGGATCTCGAGGTCCCCGGAGAGATCACCGTCCGCCAGGACGGCGAGGANNTGNTCGTCGAGCGNCCCNACGACGANCGCCAGANCCGGGCCNTGCACGGCCTGGCCCGNTCGCTGGTCAACAACATGGTGGTCGGCGTNTCCGAGGGCTNCNNCAAGGANCTCCAGATCGTCGGNGTCGGCTACCGCGCCGCNGCNAAGGGCTCCGACGGCCTCGAGNTGCAGCTCGGCTTCAGCCATCCGGTGAACGTGACGGCNCCGGCCGGNATCACGTTCGANGTGCCGGAGCCGACCCGCATCATCGTGTCGGGCACCGACAAGCAGGTCGTCGGCCAGGTGGCCGCCGACATCCGTTCTTACCGCAAGCCGGANCCCTACAAGGGCAAGGGCGTGCGCTACCTCGGCGAGCATGTGGCCCGCAAGGCCGGAAAGGCGGCGAAGTGAGNACCACCGACCGTTCCAAGGCCCGTCTGCGTCGGCACCGCCGGGTCCGCAAGTCGGTCACCGGCACCGAGGCCCGGCCCCGCCTGGCGGTTTTCCGCTCGGCCAAGCACATCTCCGCCCAGGTCATCGACGACTCGGCGGGCCGCACCGTGGCCGCCGCGTCGAGCGTCCAGGCCGGCGTCGCCGACGGGGTGACCGGGATCGCCGCGGCCACCGAGGTGGGTCGTGTGGTCGCCGAGCGTGCCCGCGAGGCCGGAATCGCCACCGTGGTCTTCGACCGGGGTGGCTACAAGTACCACGGAAGGGTGGCGGCGCTGGCCGATGCCGCCCGCGACGCCGGACTGGAGTTCTAGTGGCACAGCACGATCGACAGCAGAGCAACCCGCGTCTGAGCGACGACGCCTCCCTCCGGGAGTCCCGCGTCATCCACATCAACCGCGTGGCCAAGGTGGTCAAGGGTGGCCGCCGGTTCTCGTTCACCGCCCTGGTGGTGATCGGTGACGGCGCCGGCCGGGTCGGCCTGGGCTACGGCAAGGCCAAGGAGGTCCCGCTGGCCATCCAGAAGGGGACCGAGGAGGCCAAGCGCAACCTGTTCAGCGTGCCGNTGGCCGGTTCGACCATCGTCCACCCGGTNATGGGCATCATGGGCGCCGGTCGCGTGCTGCTNCAGCCCGCCGCCCCNGGTACCGGCGTGATCGCCGGTGGCGCGGCCCGGGCCATCCTCGAGGAGGCCGGTATNCACGACGTGCTGTGCAAGTCGCAGGGNTCGCCGAACCACATCAACGTGGCCCGGGCGACCATCGCCGGCCTGNAGGCCCTGCGTCGGCCCGACGAGGTGGCTCGCCTGCGCGGGTTGGACCCGGAGGAGTTCGTGCCGGGCGCCCTGCTGGAGGCCTACCGCCGCACCGAGGCCGGTGTGGGCGTGGGCGGCGGCTCTCAGGACGGTGAGTGACATGGCGCAGCTCGTCGTCACCCAGGTCCGGAGCGCCATCGGCGCCAAGCCGAAGCAGCGGGGCACGCTCCGCGCCCTCGGCCTGGGCCGCATCGGACGCAGCAACACCCTGCCCGACCGCAGCGAGATCCGGGGCATGATCGCCCGGGTGCCGCACCTGGTCCGGGTCGAGGAACTCGAGAACGGGGAGGCCTGAGATGAAGGTCCATGATCTGCAGCCGGCTCCCGGCTCCCGGAAGCGCGCCAAGCGCGTAGCCCGCGGCATCGGNGGCAAGGGCGGCAAGACGGCAGGCCGGGGCCACAAGGGCCAGCGGGCCCGCAACACNGTCCGGGTCGGCTTCGAGGGCGGCCAGATGCCGCTGCACAAGCGGATTCCGAAGCTCAAGGGCTTCAAGAACCCGTTCCGCGTGGAGTACCAGGCCGTGAACCTGGACACCATCGAGGAGAGCGGCCTCGACGAGGTCACGCCCGAGGCGCTGCACGCCCGGGGCCTGGTCGGCAAGAAGTCGCTGGTCAAGGTGCTGGGTCGCGGCGAGGTGTCGCGTGCCGTCANNGTGAAGGCCCACGCCTTCTCNGCGTCGGCCGAGGCGGCCATNACCGCCGCCGGNGGCTCNGTCGAGAAGCTCCCGCTGCCCTTCGCNGTGCGTCCGCCGGCCAGCGGCAACGCCCTGATGAACCGCTGAGCGACGGTCTGACGACCCCGCCACATCCCCCCGAACCACCAGAGAGCCGACAGGAGCCCACGTGCTGTCCAGCATGCTGAACATGTTCCGGGTGGCCGACCTGCGCAAGCGGATCGTCTTCACCCTCCTCATGATCTTGCTGTACCGGGTCGGCGCCTTCATGCCCGCCCCGGGCATCGACGTCGAGCAGGTCCAGTTGCTGCGCGACCGGGCCGACCAGGGCGGCGTGCTGGCCTTCCTGCAGTTGTTCTCCGGCGGTTCGCTGACCAGCTTCGCCGTTTTCGCCCTCGGCGTGATGCCCTACATCACGGCGTCGATCATCATGCAGGTGCTCGGCGTGGTGGTGCCCCGCATCGAGCAGTGGCAGCAGCAGGGCGCGGTGGGTCAGCGCAAGATTACCCAGTGGACCCGCTACCTGACGGTGGGCATCGCCGTCATCCAGTCCACGAGCTTCGCCTTCCTGTTCAACGACCAGGGCAACTCGATCTCCGGGTCGACGGGCGCCAACCTGCTGCCCGACTTCCACATCGGCACGGTCAGCGTGGTGGTCCTCACCCTGACGGCCGGCACGGCCCTGCTCATGTGGATGGGCGAGTTGATCACCCAGAAGGGGATCGGCAACGGCATGTCGCTGCTAATCATGATCTCCATCGTGAGCGGCTTCCCGGCCCAGGGCTCGCTGATCCACGCCGAGAATGGAGCCGTGGCCTCCGTCGTGGTGCTGGCCGTCCTGATGCTGATGGTGGCGGCCATCGTGTTCGTGGAGCAGGGCCAGCGCCGCATCCCGGTCCAGTTCGCCAAGCGGGTGGTGGGGCGTCGNATGTACGGCGGCCAGAACACCTACATCCCGCTGAAGGTCAACCAGTCGGGCGTGATCCCGATCATCTTCGCCTCGTCGGTCCTGTACCTGCCGGTGCTGGTCGCCGCGGCGCTGCCGTGGGACGGCCTGCGGGGCTGGATCGACAACAACCTGGCCCAGCCCGACAACGTCTTCTACTTCGTGATCACCGGGCTGCTGATCGTGGGCTTCGCCTACTTCTACACGGCCATCACCTTCGATCCCGTGAAGCAGGCCGACACCATCCGCAAGCAGGGCGGCTTCGTGCCCGGCATCCGGCCCGGCCACCAGACCGAGCGGTACCTGGCCCGGATCCTGTCCCGCATCACCCTGCCCGGCGCCCTGTTCATCGCCGCGGTGGCCCTGCTCCCGTCGATCCTCATCAACGTCTTCCTCGACACCAGCGCCGGCGTCGGCGGTGGCGGTGCGGCCGGCTTCGGCTTCATCGGCATCTCGATNCTGATCGCCGCCGGCGTGTCGCTGGAGACCATGAAGCAGGTCGACTCACAGCTGACCATGCGCAACTACGAAGGCTTCCTGAAGTAGTCGTGGCCGTCCGTCTCGTCATCCTCGGTCGGCAGGGTTCCGGCAAGGGGACNCAGGCGGCGNGCCTGGTCGGAAACTATGGCCCGGTCCACGTGTCGACCGGCGACATGCTGCGGGCCGCCATGGCTGCCGGCACCGAGCTGGGCCGCCAGGCCCGGGCGCTNGTCGACGCCGGCGAGTTGGTGGGAGACGANGTGGTCAACGGCATTGTGGCCGAGCGCCTGGCCGAGGCCGACGTGGCCGAGAGGGGCTTCCTGCTCGACGGCTACCCCCGCACGCCGGACCAGGCGGCCGCCCTGGAGAGTTTCCTGGCCGAGGCCGGCACCCCGTTGGACGGCGCCCTGAACCTAGACGTGCCGGTCGACGAGGTCACGGCCCGCATGATGGCCCGGGGCCGTGCCGACGACACAGAGGAGGGCATCCGCCGCCGCCTCGCTCTCTACGAGTCGGAGACGGCCCCGCTGCTGGCCTGGTTCGACGAGCGCGGCTTGCTCGACGTGGTCGACGGCCTGGGCGACGAGGAGTCGGTGTTCGCCCGCCTGTCGGCGGCCGTGGACGGCCGTCTAGCCGTCGGAGACGCCTCATGAACTGCGGTTCTGTCCGTCGCNCCCCCGTCGCGGGGGTTGGCCCGTCGGGGGGCCTCCGGTAGCCTCGTCTACTGGCCTGTGCCGGGTGTGCGCCCATGGGAGCAGCCCCCGGATCCGGGCCAGGTGGCGACGTCCGACCGGTCCAGCCGTCCACCGAACCAGTCCGATTTCAACCAGGAGCACCACACTGCCGAAGCCCAAGGAAGACGCGATCGTGATGGAGGGAACGGTGGTCGAGCCGTTGCCCAACGCCATGTTCCGCGTCGAGCTGGAGAACGGCCACAACGTGCTGGCCCACATCTCCGGGAAGATGCGGATGCACTACATCCGGATCCTCCCGGGCGACAAGGTCCAGGTGGAACTCACCCCGTACGACCTACAACGGGGTCGGATCACCTACCGCTACAAGTAGCGGGTCGAGCGAGAGAAGAACATGAAGGTCCGAGCGAGCGTCAAGCGCATCTGTGAGAAGTGCCGGGTGATCCGGCGCCACGGACGCGTGCAGGTCATCTGCAGCAACCCCCGCCACAAGCAACGTCAGGGCTAGAGGAACACCCATGGCACGTATCTCCGGCGTCGACATCCCCCGCGAGAAGCGGGTGCAGATCTCGTTGACGTACATCCACGGCATCGGTCGCACGTCGGCCCTCAACATCTGCGAGGCCACCGGGGTCGATCCGACCACCCGGGTCCGCGACCTCAGCGACGACGAGGTGACGGCCATCCGGGTCTTCGTCGACCAGCAGTTCAAGGTCGAGGGCGACCTGCGCCGCGAGGTGTCGCAGAACATCAAGCGCAAGATGGACATCGGCTGCTACCAGGGCCTCCGCCACCGTCGTGGCCTCCCGGTCCGTGGCCAGCGCACCCACACCAACGCNCGCACNCGCAAGGGCCCGCGCAAGACGGTCGCGAACAAGAAGCAGGTCACGAAGTAATGGCGAAGCCGGCAGCNGGGGGTCGACGCCCCCGCAAGAAGGAGCGCAAGAACGTCCCGCACGGCGTGGCGCACATCAAGAGNTCGTTCAACAACACGATCATCACCATCACCGACCAGGGTGGGAACACCCTGGCGTGGGCCTCGGCCGGCAACGTCGGCTTCAAGGGCTCCCGCAAGTCCACCCCGTTCGCCGCCCAGATGGCCGCCGAGCAGTGCGCCCGTCGGGCCATGGAGCACGGCGTGCGGAAGGTCGACGTGGTGGTCCGCGGCCCCGGTTCCGGCCGGGAGACCGCCATCCGTACCATCCAGAACACCGGCATCGAGGTGACGGGCATCAAGGACGTCACCCCGATCCCGCACAACGGCTGCCGGCCGCCCAAGCGACGGAGGGTCTGACAGATGTCCCGCTACACCGGCCCCCGGGCCCGCGTCTCGCGACGCCTGGGAACCAACATCTTCGGCACCAAGGGCGAGGTCGTCGCGCTGGACAAGCGCCCGTACCCGCCCGGTGAGCACGGTCGGACCCGGCGTCGGGGCAACCCGTCCGAGTACCTGCTGCAGCTCCAGGAGAAGCAGAAGGCCCGTCTGTCCTACGGCCTGACCGAGAAGCAGTTCCGTCGGATCTACGACGAGGCCAGCCGCCGCCAGGGCGTGACTGGCGAGAACATGCTCCAGTACCTGGAGCTACGCCTCGACAACGTCGTGTACCGGGCCGGCATGGCCGCCACCCGGCCTCAGGCCCGCCAGTTGGTCAANCACGGCCACGTGGACGTGAATGGCTCCCGGGTCGACATCCCGAGCTACCGCTGCCGCAAGGGCGACGTGGTCACCCTGCGCGACAAGGCCCGGAAGATGGTCGTCGTCCAGTGGAACATCGANGTGTTGGACCGCCAGGCCCCGGCCTGGATGGACGTCGCCGACGGCGGCCACGAGGCCACCGTCCGGGAGGTCCCGATCCGCGAGCANATCGACGTCCCGGTCCGCGAGCANCTGATCGTCGAGCTCTACTCCAAGTAGTCCCGNCCCGGCGGAGCNACGTGCGCCGCCTCCCCCGAACACGCGAGAAGGACATCCCATGCTGGTAATTCAGCGACCGACCGTGAACCCGGTGGCCGACGCCGACGGCAACCGGCAGCAGTTCTCNATCGAGCCCCTGGAGCCCGGCTTCGGCCACACCCTGGGCAACTCCCTGCGGCGCACCCTGCTGTCGTCCATCCCGGGCGCGGCCATCACGCAGGTCAAGTTCGACGACGCCCTGCACGAGTTCGGCACTATCGACGGCGTCCGCGAGGACGTCACCGACATCGTGCTGGCCCTCAAGGACGTGGAACTGCGCTGCCACAGTGACGAGCCGGTCACCCTGCGGATCGACGTCACCGGCGAGACCGAGGTGACGGCCGCCGCCCTGGAGACCAACGAGCAGGTCGAGGTCCTGAACCCGGACCTGCACCTGGCCTGGGTGGAGGCCAAGGGCCGCCTGGCCCTGGAGCTGACCGTCGAGGTCGGCCGCGGCTACCTCGGTTCGGACCGCAGCGCCGGCGACGCCGTGATCGGCGTGATCCCGGTCGACGCCCTGTTCTCGCCGGTGCGACGGGTCTCACTCGAGGTGTCCCCGGTGTCGATCGGCCAGACCCGTGACATGGACCGCCTGNTGCTGGACGTCACCACCGACGGCTCGATCACCCCGGCGGCGGCNATGGCCTCGGCCGGCGCNACGCTGACCACGCTGTTCCAGCTGGTCGAGGGCATGAGCACCGAGGCCCGCGGCCTCGAGTTGGGCGAGCAGGAGGANGCGGGCGGCGGGTCNCCGGACCTGGACCTGCTCATCGAGGACCTGGACCTGTCGGAGCGTCCCCGAAACTGCCTGAAGCGTGCCCAGGTCGACACCGTGGCCCAGTTGCTGGAGAAGACCGAGGACGACCTGCTGGCCGTCACCAACTTCGGCCAGAAGTCGCTGGACGAGGTCATCGAGAAGCTGGACGAGCGCGGCCTGGCGCTAAAGGTCAGGGGCTGAGACCGTGCCCGCCACCCCGAAGAAGGGGCGTCGCTTCGGCGGCAGCTCCGCCCACCATAAGTCGATGATGGCCAACCTGGTCGCATCGCTGATCGCCGCCGAGGCCATCACGACCACCGAGGCCAAGGCGAAGGCTGTGCGCCCCATCGCCGAGAAGATGATCACCAAGGCGCGCAAGGGCGGCGTCCACAACCACCGCCAGGTGGTCTCGTTCCTCCGGGACCGGGAGATGGCGTCCAAGTTGTTCGACGAGATCGGACCGCGCTACGCCGACCGTCCGGGTGGCTACACCCGGATCCTGAAGGTCGGCCCCCGCCACGGGGACAATGCCCCGATGGCGCGCATCGAGCTGGTCTGATCAGGCCCTGACTCCCGTGCGGGTCCGGGGCGACGTCGCCTACGACGGGGCCCCGTTCCACGGGTTCGCCGCCAACGACGGCGTCCCCACCGTCGCCGGACTTCTGAACGAGGCGCTGTCGCGCGCCCTGCGGTCCGAGGTAGCTGTTACGTGCGCCGGTCGGACCGACCGCGGCGTGCACGCCGTCGGCCAGGTGGTCAGCTTCGACCTGCCGGACGACGTCGACCTGTCCCGCGGCCTGGAGTCGGTTCGGCACGCCGTGAATCGCCAGGTCGGCCCGTCGGTGGTCGTCAAGTCCATGTCGGTGGTCGACGACGCGTTCGACGCCCGGTTCAGCGCCACGGGACGCACCTACCGGTACCGGATCCTGGACCGGCCCGACGGTGACCCGTTCACCGCCACCCGGGCGTGGCACGTGCCCGAGGCCCTGGACGTGGCGGCCATGGAGGCCGCGGCCGTCCTGCTGGTCGGCGAGCACGACTTCTCGTCTTTCTGTCGGCGACCTCCGCCCCGCCCTGACGGGTCTGAGGCCGTCTTGGTGCGGCGGGTCACCGGGGCCTCGTTCCGGCGGGTGGTCGACGGCCTGTCGGGCGTCGAGTTGCTGGAGTTCGAGGTGTCGGCGTCGGCCTTCTGCCACCAGATGGTGCGCTCCATCGTGGGCACGCTGGTCGCCGTCGGTCGGGGCCGCATGGAGGCCTCATCGATGCCCGACGTGCTGGCCGCCCGGGACCGCCACGCCGCTGGCGAACCGGCCCCGGCCCACGGCCTCACCTTCTGGTCGGTCGACTACCCGTGAGCCCGTTCGAGAGGCGGATGCTACGGACCCCGACCGGCGTGGATGGCTCGTGCGGCGCGCGTCCCACGGGAGGGGGACGGGTTGCTGGGGTGTGGTGCCCGCCGTAGCCTTGACCCCCGGTCCGAGCGCGTGCGCCGACCGAACGTGGACTGCCCGGGCGGGCGATCCACCCCGAAGCCTCCAGACCTGACAGGGCGGTCACCGTGTCCACCTACACCCCCAAGGCCAGCGAGATCCAGCGCGCCTGGCACGTCGTCGACGCTGAGGGCCTCATCCTCGGACGCATGGCGTCGGAGGTCGCGGCCATCCTGCGCGGCAAGCACAAGCCGACGTTCACGCCCCACGTCGACACCGGCGATCACGTGGTGATCGTCAACGCCGACAAGGTGGTGCTGACCGGAGCCAAGGCGACCGACAAGAACGTCTACGACCACTCGGGCTACCCCGGCGGTCTGAAGACCCGGGCCTACGGCACCTTCCTGGCCGAGAAGCCCGAGGAGGCCGTCCGCCGGACCATCCGGGGGATGCTGCCCAAGAACCGCCTCGGCCGCCAGCAGCTCTCGAAGCTGAAGGTGTACCGCGGCGCCGACCATCCGCACGAGGCGCAGCAGCCGCAGCCGCTGGCCCTCGACCACACCCGGGCCCGCCAGGCCTGAGTCGACGGTTCCCACAGGAGCATCTGATGTCCAGCCCCCTGATCCAGACCACCGGTCGTCGCAAGGAGTCCGTGGCACGCGTGCGGCTGCGTTCCGGCAACGGCACGGTCACCGTGAACGGCCGGACCGCCGAGGACTACTTCCCATCCGAGAGCCACCGCCTGGTGTTCACCGAGCCCCTGCGGGTGACGGCCACCGAGGGTGCCTACGACATCGACGTCACCCTGCACGGCGGCGGCGTGAGCGGCCAGGCCGGCGCCATGCGCCTCGGCATCGCCCGTGCCCTGGAGGCCTTGGATCCGGGGCGTCGCCCGGCGCTGAAGCAGGCCGGCCTGCTGACCCGGGACGACCGCAAGAAGGAGTCCAAGAAGTACGGGCTCCACAAGGCACGCAAGGCCCCGCAGTACTCCAAGCGCTGAGCCAGCGGTGCCCGGTCGGCGTCCCCGATGCCGACGATCCGCCTCCTACGCTGGCCGCCATGGTCGGTGGTCCCTCGTGAGCGACCCGTCATGAGGAAGCAGCAGTGAGCGACGCGCCCGCACCGCTGCGATTCGGCACCGACGGCGTCCGCGCCCGGGTCGGCACCTTGCTCGACGAGCCGGCGGTGCGCGCCCTGGGTCGGGCCGCGGCCACCCACCTTGGGTCCACGAACGTGCTGGTGGGACGCGACACCCGCGAATCGGGCCCCGACCTAGCTCGCGCCCTGGCCGAGGGCCTGGCCGATGGGGGTGCCGTGCCGGCGTCGATGGGCGTGGTCCCGACACCGGCGGTGGCGCATGCCTGTCGGGCCGACGGAGTGGCCGGGGCGATGGTCACCGCCTCGCACAACCCTTGGTACGACAACGGAATCAAGTTCTTCGCCGTCGGCGGGCGCAAGCTCGACGATGCGGCGCAGGAGGCCGTGCAGGCCGCCTGGGACGGCGCGCCCCGGCTCGACGCCCCGCTCGCTGGCGCTCCGCCGGCGTGGGCAGATCCCGACGACCCGGTCGACGGGGGTCGGGCCTGGGCCGACGCCTTGGTGGCAGCCGGGGAGTCCGACGGAGGTCGACCGCGCCCGCTGGGTGGACTCAAGCTGGTCGTGGACTGCGCCAACGGCGCCATGTCGCCCTTCGCTGTCGACGTGCTGCGTCGCCTCGGCGCCGAGGTGTCGGAGCTCCACGCATCGCCGGACGGCCGCAATGTCAACGACGGCTGCGGGTCCACCCACCCCGAGGACCTCCGGGCCGCCGTGGTCGTCGCCCGGGCCTCCGCCGGCCTGGCCTTCGACGGGGACGGCGACCGGGTGGTGGCTGTCGGAGACGACGGGGCGCTGCTCGACGGGGACGACCTGATGGCTGTGTGCGCCGTCGACCTGCATGACCGGGGCCTGTTGGCCGGCGACACGGTGGCCGTGACCGTCATGTCCAACCTGGGCCTGCGCCGGGCGCTGGCCGACCACGGCATCGCCGTGCACGAGACGCCGGTCGGCGACCGCCACGTGCTCGAGGCCCTCGACGCCCACGGCTGGGTACTGGGCGGCGAGCAGTCGGGGCACGTGGTGTTCCGCGATCTGGCCAGCACTGGCGACGGCCTGCTGACCGGGATCCGGACGCTGGTGGCCGCCGGTCGGACGGGCCGCACCCTCGGGGGCCGGGTGGCCGACCTGATGGTCCGGGCCCCGCAGGTACTGCACGCCGTGCCGGTGGCCGCTGACGGGGCGTTGGTGGTGGCCGGCCTGGCCGACGAGGTGGCCGAGGCCGCCGCGCAGCTCGGCGACGCCGGCCGGGTGCTGGTGCGCCCGTCGGGCACCGAACCGGTGGTGCGGGTCATGGTCGAGGCTTTCGATGCCGCCGAGGCCGCCGCGGTGGCCGACCGGCTGGTCGACGCCATCCGACGGGTCGACGCCGGTCCGGTTTCGTAGGATCGAACGCCGTGTGCGGAATAATCGCGGTCCTCCGCCGGCCCTCCACCCGTGAGGTTCCCGCCTCCGACGAGGTGCTGGCGACGCTGGTCGCCGGCGTCGACCGTCTCCGCGGCCTGACCGGCGGCTCCCTGCCTGACGCGAGGGCACTCGCCGAAGCGGCCGACGCCATCGAGGAGGCCGACCGCCTGCTGGGCGGTGCACCGGGCCTGCTGGCCCTGACCCGGGACCCCGCCCTAGCCGGCCGGATCGAGGCCGCCCTGACCGACGTGCCGGCCCTTGTGGCCGACGTCGAGGCGGCGTTGGAGGACCACGACGGTGACGCCGCCGACGTGGAGGCCGCCAACGCCGGGCTGGTCCGGCTCCGCGACGCCGTGTGGGCCGTGGGCCGCGACCGCCTGGGCACCCGGGCCGGCGTGGCCACCCTGACCGTCTCTGGTACGCCGAGCGACGCCGGCCTAGCCGTGCTGCTGTCGGTCCAGCAGGCCCTGTCGGCCATCGACCGCCTGGAGGTCCGGGGCCGCGACTCGGCCGGCCTGCAGGTCACGGTCTGGAACCACGGGATCACCGCCGACGACCCGGCGGTGGCCGCCCGCCTGGCCGACCCCCTTCACCGCTCGGGCAGCATCCGGGTGCTCGACACGGGAGCGCTCGCCTTCGTGGTCAAGGTGGCGGCCGAGATCGGCGAACTGGGCGACAACACGGCCGCCCTGCGGGCCGCGCTGGCCGGCGACGACCTGCTGGCCCGGGCGCTGGCCGCCCCCGACGTGGAGGGCTCGGTGCTGGGCCACACCCGCTGGGCCAGCGTGGGCCTCATCTCCGAGCCCAACGCCCACCCGGTCGACTCGACCCGGGCCGACGGGGTGACCGTGCCGTTGGTGACCGCCGTGCAGAACGGCGACGTCGACAACCACGCCGACCTGGTGGTGGCCGAGGGCCTGAGCGTGGGCCCGGAGATCACCCCCGACGCCAAGGTGGTGCCCGCCCTGTGCGCCGCCCACCTGGCGGCCGGCCACGAGCGCATGGAGGCCTTTCGGCGCACGGTCAGCGTGTTCGAGGGGTCCCTGGCCATCGGGGCGGCCACCGGCGACGCGCCGGACCGCCTCCTGCTGGCCCTGCGGGGCAGCGGGCAAGGCCTGTACGTGGGTCTGGCCGAGGACGCCTTCGTGGTGGCCAGCGAGCCCTACGGTGTCGTCGAGCTGACGGCCGACTTCGTGCGCATGGACGGCGAGACGCCGGCCGACCCGGACGATCCGGGGGCCAGTCGGGGCCAGATCGTCGAGTTGGACGGCACCCGGGCCGGGACCTTGGCCGGCATCGCCCGTCGGTCCTACGACGGCCGGGACCTGCCGGTGGACGACGACGATGTGGCCCGGGCCGAGATCACCACCCGCGACATTGACCGGGGCGACCACCCGCACTACCTGCTGAAGGAGATCGGCGAGTCGCCGGAGTCGGTGCGGGCCACCCTGCGGGGTCGCCTCGTCGCACCGACGGGCACCGGGGACGGCGCCGACGGGGGCTGGCGGGTCCGCCTGGGCGACGCCTCGCTGGGCCCGGACCTGCGGGACGCCCTGGCCGACCGGACGATCCGTCGCATCCTGGTCATCGGCCAGGGCACCGCGGCGGTGGCCGGCGATTCGGTGGCCGATTCGCTGGCCGCCGAGTTGGCCGGGACCGGCATCTGGGTGGAGGCCCTACCGGCCACCGAGCTGTCGGGCTTCGGGCTGGCCGCCGACATGTCCGACGTCCTGGCCGTGGCCATCAGCGCCCGCAGGGTGCGGTAGCTGAGCGAGTCGCGGGGCGCCCCGGCGTCCAGCACCTCGCGGGCCAGTC
>PBUO01000043.1 GCA_002727895.1 Acidimicrobiaceae bacterium
GCCGCGGCGGTCATGCGCAAGCAGGAGACCGGCGGCAGCCTTATCGGCTTCACCTCGGGTGCCTTCGTGGCCTCGACGGCTCAGGCCAACTACTCGGCGGCCAAGGGCGGCATCGTGTCGCTGACACGCAGCGCGGCCTTCGCCCTGCGCAAGTACGGCGTCAACGCCAACTGCATCGCCCCGGCGGCCATAACCCGCATGTCGGAGAACGTGCCCTTCGAGATCGAGGCCGGTGGACCGGAGGCCATCGCCCCGCTGGCCGTCTACCTGATGTCGGATGCCGCCCGGGACATCACGGCGCAGATCTACACCTGCACCGGCAAGCGGATCGCCGTTTGGAACCAGCCGGTCGAGATCCGGCACATGTGGGCCGACGACGGTGACTCCTTCACCGTCGACGAGATCGCCACCAAGCTCCCCGCCACCATCGGCGACGAGGAGATGCCGATGTTCGCCGACCTGGAGCGCCGTATGAAGGAGATGGCGGCCGCCAAGGAGACCGAGGCGGCCGGCTCTGGGTCCTGACCCGGCCTGGCCTTCCCCTCGACCCGTCTGCCCGACCCGCCGGACCTAGCCTCGTCGACATGACCACCCCGTTCCCCGTTCCCGACTACGTGCAGGGCCATGGCCTGCTAGCCGACCGGATCGTGGTGGTGACGGCCGCCGCCGGGGCCGGCATCGGTGCCGCGGTGGCCCGCCGGGCCGTCGAGGAAGGCGCCACGATCGTGGTGTCCGACGTGCACGAGCGTCGCCTCGACGAGGCCGCCGACGCGCTGGCCGAGGTGGCCGGCGCCCGACCGCTGGCCCGGGTCTGTGACGTCCGTGACGAGGCCCAGGTGCAGGGCCTGTTGGACGCCGCGGTGGCCGAGCACGGCCGCATCGATGTCATGGTCAACAACGCCGGCCTCGGTGGCGACACCCGTCTGGTGGACATGGCCGACGACGAGTGGGACCGGGTACTGGACATCAGCCTCACCGGGACCATGCGCTGCACCCGGGCCGCCCTGCGGATCATGGCCGGCCAGGGCCACGGGGTGATCGTCAACAACGCCTCGGTGCTGGGGTGGCGGGCCCAGGTGGGCCAGTCGCACTACGCGGCGGCCAAGGCCGGAGTCATGGCCCTGACCCGGTGTGCGGCCATGGAGGGTGTGGACGCCGGCGTCCGGGTCAACTGCGTGGCCCCGAGCTTCGCCACCCACCCGTTCCTGGCCAAGACCAGTAGCGAGGAGCTGCTGGCCGAGCTGGCGTCGCGCGAGGCGTTCGGCCGGGGCGCCGAGCCGTGGGAGGTGGCCAACGTGGTGGTCTTCCTGGCCAGCGACTACTCCTCGTACCTGACCGGCGAGGTGGTCTCGGTCTCCAGCCAGCGGGCCTGAGTCCCAGGCTGGTGGCCCTCGCTCACGACAGGCGCCAGTCGGCCTTCCAGTCGTCGGCGTCGTCCTTCGGCTCGGCTACGGCCCGACCAGCCCGCTGCATGGCCACCAGGTGGGCGTACACCGACGCCCCGGCGGCCTTGTGGAGGTCCTCGTGGAGCCCCACGTACAACTCGTCGACGATCGACGGGATGTCGCGCGGGCCCTCGGCCAGGGCCGCGGCGATCTGGTGGTCGCGCATCTCCCGGTGTTCGATCAGGGCCCGGACGTAGGGGACCGGGTCGGTGATGGCCGGCCCGTGGGTGGGACGGTAGGTGGCCTCGGGGCGGTCCAGCAGGCGCCGGAGGTTGGCCAGGTAGTGGTTGAGGTCGCCGTCGGGTGCCGGGACCACGGTTGTCGACCAGCCCATGACGTGGTCGCCGGTGAACGTCGTCGCCTCCTCGCGCAGGGCAAAGCACAGGTGGTTGGAGATGTGGCCCGGGGTGTGCAGGGCCTCGAAGGCGAAGCCGTCGCCGTCCAGCACGTCGCCGTCGGCTACGACCACGTCGGGCACGAAGTCGCGGTCGCCGGCCCCCTCGCCGTCCTCGGACTCGGGCTCCTCGCCCTTCTCGAGGGCCCGCCGGACCCGCTCGTCGTGGGCGGCGATGGCCTCCGGCGGGTGGGGCCCGAAGCCGAAGGTGGTGGCCCCGGTGGCCTTGGCGACCGCCGCGGTGGCCGGGGAGTGGTCGGGGTGGGTGTGGGTGACCAGCAGGTGGGTGACCTGCTGGCCGTCGACGGCCCGCAGCACGGCCGCCACGTGGTCGTCGTCGGCCGGGCCGGCATCGACGATGGCCACCTGGCCGCCTGACGCCGGGCCGACGATGAAGGTGCCGGTTCCGTGGTAGGTGAACTTGGACGGGTTGCGGGCCACCACCCGGCGAACCAGGGGCGAGACCTGCTCGACGGTGCCGTAGGGCGGGGCGTCCTCGGTGCGGAACTCGGGGGGCACGCCCGCATCCTGCCCGACGGCGAGCCGACGGCTCGTCACCGGGTCGCGTCGGTCAGCCGGCTTGCCGGATCAGGGGCGACGCCTCGGCAGGCGTACCGTCCTCAGGTGGCGCACTCGGACTCGCCGATCTCGGCCGCGTAAGGGCCAGTCTCGTCGTAGTCCACGTAGTACTCGGGGGCCTCGTCGGGCGTCGGGAACTGGTCGAGGTCCTTCAGCCCGGCGGCCACCTCGCCCACGCCGCCGACCCGCTCCATCCACTCGTGGAAGCGCTCGCCGGCCTTGCGTTCGTCGGCGAAGCGGCGCACCACCCGGACGGTGGCCTCGGCCGCGTTCTTGGCCGGCAGCCGCAGGGCCTTCTGGCCGAAGCGGATGCTCTCCTGGCCGACGTAACCGCCGAGCAGCATCTGGTAGCCAGGGGCCGGCTGGCCGTGGGCCCGACGCTCGGCGCCGAAGAAGCCGATGTCGGCCGCGTGGTGCTGGCCGCAGCTGTTGGTGCAGCCGGAGATGTTCATTCTCACCCCGCCCACCTCGGCCAGGCCGGCCTCGTTGAGCGCGCTGCCGATGGCCCCGGCCAGGCCGCGGCTCTGGGTGACGGCCAGGTTGCAGGTGTCGGCACCGGGGCAGGCCACGACGTCGCGGGACAGCTCGGCGCCCGGCTTGGCCATGTCGGCGGCCACCAGCCGCTCGTACAGGACGGGCAGCTGCTCCTCGGTGAGGTCGCGCAGCACCAGGTTCTGGCGGTTGGTGACCCGGACGTCGGCGTCGAACTCCCGCACCATGGAGGCCATGGCTCGGAACTGGGCCGAGGTGACGTCGCCGAGGGCGCACCAGGCGTAGGCCGAGACGGAGCCGTTGGCCGCGCCGCGAACCACGTTGGCCTCCACCCAGCGGTCGTAGTCGGACTTCGCCCCGAGGGTCACCGGGGTGCCCTGACCCATTGGGGTGGGGGTGACGCCGTCGGCCACGCCGGCCGGCTCGTCGCCCCACTCGGCGACCACCCCGGGCACGCCGCCCGGCCAGGTGGCCGAGGCGGGCAGCAGCTTGCGGGTAGCCACCACACGGCGGCGGACCTCGTCGATGCCCAACTGGTCGACCACCCACTTGAGGCGGGCCCGGAGCTTGTTGTCCCGATTGCCGGTCTGCTCGAAGACCCGCAGGACGGCCTCGATGGTGGCCAGTAGGTCCTCGCGGGGGGTGAATTCCTCGAGGGCCAGGGCGGGGAACGGCGTGGTGCCGAGGCCACCGGCGATGTACACGCGGAAGCCCCGCTCTACGCTGCCGTCCTCGAAGGTCCGGGTGGCGGCGATCACGCCCACGTCGTTGAACATGGCCTGGCCGCAGTCGGTGTCGCAGCCCGAGAAGTTGATCTTGAACTTGCGGGGCAGGCGCTGGCCCAGCGGGTTGCGGACGAAGTGCCGGTAGGCGGCCTCCGACCAGGCGGTGACGTCGAGGACCTCCATGGGGCAGGCCCCGGCCAGGTGGCAGCCCTGGACGTTGCGGACCGTGTCGCCGCACGCCTCTCGCGTGGTGAGGCCCACAGTGGCCAGGCGACGCATGACATCGGGGATCTCGGCCAGCTCAACGAAGTGGAACTGGATGTTCTGGCGGGTGGTGATATGGCCCCAGCCGCGGCTGTGGTCGTCGACGACGTCGGCCAGCAGGTCGAGCTGGTCGGCCGTCATGGCGCCATACGGGACCTTGACTCGGACCATCTGGTTGGTGCCGCCTTGGCGCTGGCCGTAGATGCCGTTGTTGAGGCGGAAGACGCGGAAGACGTCCTCTTCGATGCGACCGGCCTGGTAGCCGGCCAGCATCTCCTCGAACTTGGCGATGTCGGCCGCCATCTCGGAGTCGATGGGCGACCCGGTGTGGGTGGTATCACTCTCATGGGTGAGGCTCATGGCGGTTTCTTCCTGGGTGCGTTCTGCGAGGGAGCGGGTCAGGTCAGGTCGGCGGCGAGGCGTTCCAGTTCGTCTTCGCGGATGCGGGGATGGCCGTCGACCACGTCGAGGCCGGCGACGGTGCCGATGACCAGGATGGCCGGGGCGTCGACCGGGTGGTCGTCGAGCTCGGCCAGCGTGGTGCGGAGCGTGCGCTGGGCCTCGGTGGTGGCCGACTGGACGGCTGCCACGGGGGTATCGGGAGCCATTCCGGCACCCAGCAGGCGGTCGGCGATGGCGCCGGCCCGCGACGCCCCCATGAGGACGACCAGCGTGGTGCCGAGGCGGGCCAGGGCGTCCCAGTCGAGGTGTCGCGAGGCCGCGGGGTCCTCGTGGCCGGTGACTACGGTGAAGCCGCTGGCGTGGCCCCGCATGGTGACCGGGATGCCCGCGGCGGCCGGTCCGGCCACGGCCGAGGTGATGCCGGGCACGACTTCGACGGCGACGCCGGCGGCCCGGAGGGCCTCGGCCTCCTCGCCGCCCCGGCCGAAGACGAACGGGTCGCCGCCCTTGAGACGGACGACGACCTCGTGGCGGCGGGCGGCGTCGAGCAGGACGTCGTGAATGCGGTCCTGGGCGTCGGTGGGGCCTCCGGGCCTCTTGCCGACGTCGATCCTCTCGGCCCACGGGGCGACGAGGTCGAGGATTCGCGGGTCGACGAGGCGGTCATGGACCACCACGTCGGTGGCCTCCAGCAGTCGGAGCGCCCGGAGGGTGAGGAGGTCGGGGTCGCCGGGTCCGGCGCCCACCAGGTGGACGGTCATCGGCCGGCTTCCGTCAGGCCCACGGCGGAGCGGAGGCGGTTCCGGGCCGCGTCGAGGTCGCCCGTCCGGACCAGGTTGACCAGATCGTCGTCGAGGGCATCGGCCCAGCCGGGTGATTCGCTCGTCCCGGTGGAGGCCCGCAACTCGGAGCGGACCTCGGCGGCCAGGGACACGATGGCGGCGTGCTCGGGGCCGACCGCGGCGTCGATAGTGCGTCGCAGCCAGGCGGCCACCGCGGGGCTGCGGCCGTTGGTGGAGACGGTGACCTGGAGATCGTCCCGGGAGGTGACGGCCGGCAGGGTGAACGAGCAGTGCTCAGGGTCGTCGGCGCTGTTCAGCCACACGTCGGCCGCCTCGGCGTCCCAGTAGACCTGCCCGTCGACTGCCGGGTCGCCGGTGGCCGACACGGCCAGGCGATAGGACGCCACCTCCCCTCGGCGGTAGGGGCGCTGGTGCCAGCGGACGCGGTGGTCGTCGGCGATCTCGTCGACGGCATCGGGGGCTACCACGGTGACGTCGGCATCGGCGGCCAGCAGGCTGCGGACCTTGCGGGCGGCCACGGTGCCGCCGCCCACGACGAGGGCGCGGCGACCGGCCAGGTCGAGGTTCACGGGGTAGGGGGTGCCGGGCATGTGTCTGGGCTGTTGGTCAGGCCGTTTGTGGCGGCGGGCGGGACCGGAAACACGAGTGATCCGGTCGGGATTGCGACCAACCTACCGAGGTCGGCGTGCCGAAACAATAGAAATCCGATCGGAATAGTCAGGATTCGTCTTGGCGCCCGACGCAGGCAGACTCTGGACCATGCGCCGCTCCATCGACGACTACCCTTTTGACGCCGCCGACTACCCGCCGGACTACGAGGACGACGAGCTCACGCCCATCTCGTGGGCCGTCGGTATCAGCGACGACTATGCCGACGCGGAACCCCGGGTCATGCTCACGGTGGAGGAGGTGGGCCGGGCCGGCCAAGGCCTGGTCGGGCATCTGTCGCCGGAAATCGCCCGTCGCCTGCGGGCGGCCATCAGCGACGCCCTGGCCGAGATCGGCGAGGAACCTGGGAGGTAGGTCAGGTTCCGGCGGCGTCGAGGTAGGCGGGGCCCTCCCCGCCACCGTGCACCTCGACGCAGGTCCCGGTTACCCATCGGGCCAGCGGCGAGGACAGGGCCAGCACCATGTCGGCCACGTCGTCGGGTCGACCCAGGCGTCCCGCGGCCAGGTTCCGGGCCACGGCGGCCTGCCCGTCGGCGTCGCCGTAGAACGCTTCCGATTCCTCGGTCACGATCATCCCGACGGTCACGGCCACCACCCGGATGGCCGGACCCCATTCGTGGGCCAGCGTCAGGGTCATGTTCTCCAGGCCGGCCTTGGCCGCCCCGTATGCCACACCCATCGGGTTGGGGCGGTTGCCGCTGACCGACGACACGTTCACGATCACCCCGCCGCCGTCCTGGGTGGACATAGCGGGGTGGACGGCCTGGCTGAACGTCATGGGTGCGGTCAGGTTCAGGGCGATGATCTTTTCGTTGAAACGCGGCGAGACGGTGGCCGATTCGGCGGCCGGCGCTCCGCCGGCGTTGTTGACCAGCACGTCGATGCGCCCCGAGCGCTCAAGCGCCGCGGCTACCACGGCGGCCACCTGGTCGGGGTCGCGTACGTCCGCGGCCACGAACGTTGCGGTCCTGATCCCGTCAGTCGAGGACACTGGCTCGGCTGGCTCGCTGCGGGCGCATGTCACCACGTCGGCGCCGGCGTCCAGGAAGGTGGAGGCGATCNCNCGGCCCAGGCCGCGCGACCCGCCGGTCACCACGACCGACCGGCCNGTGAATTCCAATGGTCCTGAATCCAAGGGCCCTGAATCCATGGATCCCGAGTCCGANAGGGCGCCGCTTCCTGCCACGACGGGGACGCTAACCGGCGGCCGGGGTGACGGATCGCACAAATCTGACACACCGTCAGGATTTCCGTCGGGGGGTCGCACGGCCTACCGTCATGGTCGTGACCACCACCTACGCCGCATCGGCGTTGCCCGCCCCCGACGGGCGCCCCGATAAGCGGATGACCGAGGACGACGTCGTCGCCCGACTCTCTGACGGCATGACCATCGGCATCGGCGGATGGGGATCCCGTCGCAAGCCCATGTCGCTGGTCCGGGCCATCGCCCGCAGTGGACTCACCGACCTGACCATTGTCTGCTATGGCGGACCCGAGGTCGGCATCCTGTCGGCCCTCGGCAAGGTCCAGCGGGCCGTCTACGGCTTCGTCTCGCTCGACTCCATCCCGTTGGAGCCCCACTTCCGACAGGCTCGCCAGCAGGGGACCATCGAGGTGACCGAGCTGGACGAGGGCGCCTTCTATCTGGGACTGCTGGCCGCTGCCCACCGAGTGCCCTTCTACCCGACCCGGGCCGGGCTGGGCAGCGACATGATGCTCATGAATCCCGACCTAGCCACGGTGACCTCGCCCTACCCGGACGCCGACGGCGTCCACGAGGAGTTCGTGGCCATCCCGGCTTTCCAGCTCGACGCCTCGCTGATCCACATGAACCGGGCCGATGCGGCCGGCAACGGACAGTTCCTCGGACCGGACCTCTACTTCGACGACCTGTTCGCCAAGGCGGCCGTCACTACCTACCTGTCCTGCGAGAAGGTCGTCCCCACTGGTGACCTGCTGGCCGACGGCTCGTTGCACACGCTGAAGATCCCCCGCCTGTTCGTGGACGGCGTGGTCGAGGCACCCCGCGGCGCCCACTTCACCGAGTGCCCGCCCGACTACGACCGCGACGAGGCCTTCCAGCGGGCCTACGCGGCCACCGCCAAGGACCCCGACGCCTGGCGGGCCTTCGTGGAGCGCTGGCTGGANGCCCCCAGCCACGAGGCCTACCTCGACCGNCTTGCCGAGGAGGGCCACCNTGGCTNAGCAGANCGGATCCTCTGCNGTGGCCGAGGCCACCATCGACGAGGTCTGCGCGGTGGCCATCGCCGAGGCCTTCCGTGGCGACGGTGAGGTGCTGTGCAACCCAATTGGCACCACGCCAATCATCGGCGGCCGTCTGGCCCGGGCCACCTTCGAGCCGGCCATGGTCATGACCGACGCAATCTCCGTTCTGGCTGCCAACCCGCTCACCGTCGGCGACGACGACGCCGAACGGCTCGTCGAGGCCTGGATGCCCTACCGCGACGTGTTCGACGTCGTCTGGTCGGGCCGTCGGCACGTGGTCATGGGCGCCAGCCAGATCGACGCCCACGGCAACCAGAACCTGGCCGCCATCGGCGACTGGCGCCGTCCAAAGGCCCAGCTGCTCGGCCTGCGGGGCGCTCCCGGCAACCTCGTCAACCACGCCACCACCTACTGGGTGCCCAACCACTCCACCCGGTCGTTCGTGCCGTCGGTCGACGTGGTCTCCGGCCCCGGCTACGACCGGGTGGCCCCGCTGTCGGCTGCCATCCGGGACGGGCACGAGATCCGCCGGGTGGTGTCCAACTTGGCCGTGCTGGACTTCGAGGTCCCCGACGGTGGAGTGGGTGATGAACCCCGCCGCATGCGCCTCCGGTCGGTCCACCCCGGCGTGACAGTCGACGAGGTGGTGGCGGCCACCGGCTTCGAACTCGTCGTCTCCGACGAGGTCCCAGAGAGCCGCCTGCCCACCGACGAGGAACTCCACCTCATCCGCGAGGTGNTGGACCCCCACGGGTACCGCAAGGCNGAGTTCGGCGGCTGACGACGTGGGCGACCCCCGGCTCCACACCCGATTCTGCGACCTGGTCGGGGTCCGCCATCCGATCGTCCAGACCGGTATGGGCTGGGTGGCCGGCTCCCGCCTTACCGCGGCGACCGCCCGGGCCGGTGGCCTCGGCATCGTCGCCGCCGCCCCCATGACCTTCGAGCAGATGGCGACGGCCATCGACGAGGTCCGGGCGGCNACCGACGCCCCGTTCGGGGTGAACCTCCGGACCGATGCCACCGACGTGGACCGCCGGGTCGACCACCTGATCGCCGAGGGCGTGCGGGTGGCCTCGTTCGCCCAGGCCCCCGGTCGGGCCATCGTGGAACGCCTCAAGGAGGCCGGGGTCCTGGTCATTCCGACCATCGGGGCCCGTCGGCACGCCGAGAAGGTCGCCGAGTGGGGCGTGGACGCGGTGATCGCCCAGGGGGCCGAGGGCGGCGGGCACACCGGCACCGTGCCCACCACGCAGCTCGTCCCCCAGGTAATCGACGCCCTGGACGGCACCGGCGTGGCCGTGGTGGCAGCCGGCGGCTTCACCGACGGTCGCGGCCTGGCTGCGGCGCTGGCGTGGGGCGCCGACGCAGTGGCCATGGGCACCCGCTTCCTGCTCACCACCGACAGCGACGTACCCGAGGCCGTCAAGTCGGTCTACCTGGCCACCCCGGTCACCGGCACCGTGGTCACCAGGGCCATTGACGGCGCCCCGCAGCGGGTAGTCGACACCGATCTAGTCCGCCACCTCGAACGTTCCCGCCTGCTGGCCTTCCCCCGAGCGGCGGCCAACGCCCTGCGATTCCGTCGCCTGACCGGAACCGGCCTCGGCGAACTCCTGGCAGAGGGCCTTCGGATGAAGCGCAACTCAGAGTTGACCTGGGGCCAGGTGGCCATGGCCGCCAACGCCCCGATGCTGACCCGGGCCACCATGGTGGAGGGCCGGACCGAGGTGGGGATCCTGCCCACCGGCCAAGGCGTCGGCTCGATCGACGAGCTGCCGTCGTGCGCCGAGCTGGTTGAGCGCACCGTCACCGAGGCCACCGCGGCGCTTGACCGACTGGTTGCCACTGGGGAGGGATGACGACGTGGACCTTGACTTCACGCCCCGGCAACTGGCCTTCCGTGACGAGGCGCGGGCCTGGCTGGCCGACCACCTCCCCGACGAACCGCTGCCCGCCATGGACACCCCCGAGGGTTTCGAGCGCCACAGGGAGTGGGAGGGCGTCCTCCATGAGGACCGCTGGTCGGTGGTGGCGTGGCCCGCGGCGTACGGCGGCCGCAACGTGGGCCTCGTCGAGTGGCTCCTGTTCGAGGAGGAGTACTATCGCTCCGGGGCGCCGGGCCGGGTCAACACCAACGGCATCAGCCTCCTCGGCCCCACCCTGTANGCCTTCGGGACCGACGCCCAGAAGGACCGCTTCNTGCCCNGCATGGCCTCCGGCGAGGAGATCTGGGCCCAGGGCTGGTCCGAACCCGACTCGGGGAGCGACCTGGCGTCCATCTCCACCAAGGGGATCCGCGACGGCGAGTGGTTCGTGCTCGACGGGCAGAAGACCTGGTGCTCCCGTGGGGCTTGGGCCGACTGGATGTTCTGCATCGTCCGCACCGATCCCGACTCGGAACGCCACCGGGGCCTGTCGTACCTGCTGGTCCCGGCCGACGCCGAGGGCCTCGAGCGTCGAGCGGTGGGCCGCCTTGACGGCGAGCCGGCCTTTGCCGAACTGTTCTTCGACGGCTGCCGGGTCCATGAGTCGAACCTGCTGGGCGGCGAGGGCGAGGGCTGGAACGTCGCCATGGCCACCACGTCGAGCGAACGGGGCCTGAATCTGCGGGCCCCCGGGAGGTTTCTGGCCTCCGCCGACCGCCTGACCGACCTGTACCGGGAGCTGGTCGAGGACGGGTCGGCCGACCCCGGCCTGCTCGACGAAGTGGTCCGGGCGTGGACCGGGGCGCAGGCCTACCGGTGGCAGACCTACCGCACCGCGGCCCGCCTTTCCGGTGGGGGAGAGTTGGGCGCGGCCTCGTCGATGATGAAGGTCTTCTGGTCGGAACTGGACGTCGAACTGCATGCCACCGCCCTGCGCCTCCTCGGCGACCGCGCCGAGCTGGTGGACGCGGCGCCCGACGCCGTGGACGGCGGGTCCTGGATGTCGGGCTACCTGTTCAGCCTGTCGGGCCCCATCTACGCTGGGACCAACGAGATCCAGCGCAACATCATCGCTGAGCGGGTGCTCGGCCTCCCGAGGAATTAGGCGACGCCGTGGACTTCACCTTCGGCGAGGACCGGGAGCTGTTCGCCTCGACGCTCCGTGAGGTCCTGGACGATCGCTGCGGCCCGGCCGCCGTGCGGGCCTCGTGGGACGACCCGGCCGGCCGGGTCGACGGCCTCTGGACGGTGCTGGCCGAGACGGGGATCCTGGGCCTGCTGGTGCCCGAGGACCAGGGCGGCCTGGGGATGGACGAACGCGACCTGGTACTGCTGCTCGAGGAGTTGGGACGGGCCGCCTGCCCCGACCCGGTGGCCGAGCACGCCGCGGTGGTCGTGCCGGTACTCCGCGACCTGGCCTCGGAGGCCTCGTGGGAGCGCTGGCTGCCCGGCCTGGCCGACGGATCGGTGGTGGCCACCGCCGGATCGTCGGTCGACCGTCCGGTCCTGGCGGGTGGCTCGGCCGACCTCGTGCTGCTGGCCGTCGACGGCGCGGTGCACGCCGTGCCCGGCGACGCCGTGGCAGCTACCGCGCAGGCCGGGGTCGACGGCTCCCGTCGCCTGGCCACGGTGGAGGCAACGACCTCGGCCGACACGCTCGTCTCCGACGACCCCTCGGCCGTCGACGTCGTGCTGGACCGGGGGGCGTGGGCAGCCGCCGCCCAGGGTCTCGGCGTGGTCCAGCGCCTGCTGGACCTGACCGTCGAGTACGTGGNCGAACGCGAGCAGTTCGGTCGCCCGGTGGGCGCCAACCAGGCCGTCAAGCACCACTGCTCGAACGTGGCCATCGTCCTCGAGTTCGCCCGGCCACTGGTCCACGTGGCGGCGTGGACCCTGGTCACCGGCCGACTCCCGGAGGGCACCGTTCCCCTGGCGGCCGATCAGCGTTCCGCCCCGCGGGCCGCCTCGGTGGCCGCGTCGATGGCCAAGGCGGCCGTCTCCGATGCCCTCGACCTGGCCTGCCGCTCCGCGCTCCAGTGCCACGGGGCCATCGGCTACACCATCGAGTACGACCTGCAACTCTGGCTCAAGCGCGGCTGGGCACTGTCGGCGTCGTGGGGCGATGCCCGCCANCACCGCCGCCGGATCGCCGCCGGCCTGGGCCTGNCATCGGACCGGACTGGAGCCTGACCCCGCGGGCCGGGCTGCGTCGCCGCCTCGGCCGCCCGCCAGACTGCCGACCATGGGCGAGCACTCCGACCGGCGCGACGCGACGCGCTGGGTGGCCGATGAGGTCCGCGGCCTGGTCGGGGACCTGAACCGCCTTGCCCCCGAGGAATCTGCCCTGGAGGCTGCACGTGACCTGGTGGCCGAGGCCCGACGCGCCCTCGGGTCCTCGGTCCGTCGCCGCTGGTACGAGGTGCCTCTTGAGGAGATCGACGACCCGACCGAGGCCCGCCTGCGGGCCGAGGCCCGGGACCACAGCCTGTATCGGGGCGACGCCAACCCACTGGCCCCGCCGGTGGTCGTCGCCATCGAGGACGATGGGGACGGAAACCCGATGGTGGTGGGCACCGTGCGCCTCGACCGCGACCGGGAGGGCCCGCCGGGACGCGTCCACGGCGGGTTCGTGGCCGGCCTCTTCGACGACGTGCTGAGCAGCGTGCCCGGACTGGTGGACGCCGGACCGGTGGTCACCGCCCGGCTGTCCATCCGCTACCGGGAGGCCACGCCGCTGGACGCAGACCTGCGCGTCGAGGCGGTGGTGGCCCGGCACTCGGGGCGGCGCATCATCGCCCGGGCCCAGTGCCTGGCCCCTGGCGACGACGGGCCGGTGGTGACTGCCGAGGCCGAGGCCCTCTTCGTGGCCGTGCCGCCACGTCCGGCAGAGGAGGCCCGTCCGGCCGAAGGGCGTGCCCCGGGGGAGGACTGAGCTGGTGGCCACCGTCTGCTTCCTGTGCACCGGCAATGCCGCCCGGTCGGTGATGGCCCGCGCCATGTTCGCCGACCGATCCGAGGGTCACCGGGCCGTGGGCGCTGGGACGCTGGTCCTGGAGGGCCTTCCCATGAGCCAGCGCACCCGCACCGCGCTGGCCGCCCACGGGCTGGCCGATCCNGACCACCGCAGCCGCCAGTTCGGGCCCGACCACGTCGACGNNGACCTGGTGGTGGCCATGGAGCCGTCGCACGTGGCNTGGATCCGCCGCCACCATCCGGAGGTGGCGGCCCGCACGGCCAGCCTGCCCCGCTTGGTCCGTGACCTCCCGGCGCCGGACGTCGGAGACCTGGCGGCCCGCGTCGCCTCGCTGGACCTGTCGTCGGTGGAGGTCGGCGACTGGGAGGAGGTGGNCGACCCCGCCTCGGGCGACCAGNCGGACTTCGACGAGTGCGCCACGACCCTGNACCGNCTGGTGGACGTCCTGGTGGCGCTCGTCGGTCCGGGGGAGGGGTGATGGCCGGGGCGAGGAGTCCGGGCCCGCGGCCCGCCGAGCGCCTCCTGCCCTGGCGGATGCCGGTGCATCGCCGCGACGGCTTCCTGCTGGCCGCCGCCTGCTTCCTGATCGGCATCACCTTCGGGGTGTTCGCCGACTCGTCGGGGCTGGGGGTCGGGCGGTCCTCGGCGCTGTCGGTCCTCACGTTCACCGGGGCGTCGCAGTTCGCCGCGGTGTCGGTGGTGGCCGAGGGCGGGACCATGGTCGCNGCGGTGGGCAGCGGCCTNCTGATCGGCGCCCGCAACGGGCTNTACGGACCGGTGGTGGCACCGCTNTTNCGCGGCGGACGGCTCCGCCGGGCGGCGTCGGCCCACTTCGTNATCGACGAGACCACGGCCATGGCCAGCGCNCAGNACGCGCCGGACCGGGCCCGGGAGGCNTTCTGGACGACCGGCCTGTGGCTCTTCGCCTTCTGGAACGTGGGCACNCTNCTCGGCGTGCTGGTCGGCGGCCTGCTCGACGACCCCGGCGCCCTCGGGTTGGACGCGGCCTTCCCGGCGGCCTTCGTGGCGCTGCTGGTTCCCCACGTGCGCGACGCCCCGGGGCGGGTCACGGCGCTGGTCGGCGGGGCCATCGCCCTGGCGGCCGTCCCGACCGTGGCGGCCGGCGTGCCCATGCTGCTGGCCGCCCTCGCCGTCCCGGTCGGACTGCTGGTCCGGCGGCGGACCGTCGAGCGGGCCGACGAGCAGCGTGGCGGGGCCGGACCGGAGCCGGAGGCGACGCCGTGAGTTGGACGGCCATCCTCCTGCTGTCAGGAGGCTGCTACGGGGCGAAGCTGGCCGGGGTGGTGGCCGGCGACCGGTTCGGCCGCCTGCTGGAGCCAGTCAGCGCCCTCCTTCCGGCGGCGCTGTTCGCGGCCATCGTGGTGCTCATGACGGTGGGCGACGGGGCGTCGATCTCGGTCGACGCCCGACTGGCCGGCGTGGCCGCGGCGACCTTGGCCGTGCTGCGAAGGGCCCCGTTCGCCGTCGTCGTGACGGTGGCCATGGTGGTCACCGGCGGCCTGCGCCTCGTGGCCTGAGCGGTCGTGCCGTCCGCTGCCTCCGGTGGGCGGCCGGACGGGTCTATTTTCGCCGGCATGGGGGAACCGCCGACCGACCTNGACCTTTCGGGCGTGTCGGCCTCGGTNCAGCGGTCCCTGACCCTNCCCCGACCGCGGCTGCGGGGCNTCATGCACCGGGTCGCCGTGCCGTGCTCGTTGGTCGGCGGGATCCTGCTCGTCGCGTCGGCCCATCCGGGGCGCGATCGCACCGGTGCGGCGGTGTTCGCCGCCGGTGCCCTGGCCATGTTCACCTGCAGCAGCCTCGTCCACCTCCGCCGATGGTCGATCCCGGTCTTCGAGGCGCTGTTCCGCCTCGACCACGCGGCGATCTTCGTCCTCATCGCTGCCAGCGCCACGCCCATTGGCCTGAGCGCGTTGGAGGGGCGGTCGGCCACCCTGCTGCTGTGGGCGGTCTGGATCGGGGCCGGGATCGGGGTGACGGTCCGGCTGCTGCCGTTCCACCCACCCAAGGGCCTGATGAACAGCCTGTTCCTGGGCCTCGGCTGGGTGCCCATCGTGGTCGCCCCCGACCTGTTCCGGTCGCTGGACGCCCGGGTGCTGGTCCTCATCGTGGTCGAGGGCCTGTTGTACAGCGGCGGAGCGCTGATGCTGGGCGCTCGGTGGCCCGACCCGTCGCCCCGGGTGTTCGGCTACCACGAGGTGTGGCACACGCTGGTCACCGCAGCGGTGGCCGCCCACTTCGTGGCCGTCGGCGCCCTGGTAGCCGGCTGACCGGGCGGGTGGTCCAGATGTGGAGGGTGCTGGCCCTTGTGGTGGCCATGGTGGCCGGGGGAACGACAGGCTGCGGGAGCGANCGGGTGACCGATCCCGAGCGGGCCACCACCTGCGCCGAACTGGTGGAGGCCGGTCGGGCTGTGGCCGAGGCCGTGCTCGAACGACTCGACGGCCGGGACGCTGGGGGGTCGGGTGGCGTCGACCCGTACTCCGACGTNCGGNGGCTGATGCGGACCGAGGCGTTCGACCGGCGGGCCGGCGAGCTGGGGTGCGGTGGGGACGACCTGCGGCGACGGGCCTGCGCCGCCTACCGGGGTCTGGCCGCAGGCGTCGACGGGGAGCCGGCCCGCGAGTTCCTGGCCCCCTACTTCGCCGCGTGCGACTGAACCGCGGGAGACTGGGTCGGTGAGCGGCTCCGACCACGCCGAACCGACCTGGGAACCGCTGTTGGCCGATCTGGCCCGTCGGCGCGAGGAGGCCCGGGCCATGGGCGGCGCCGAGCGGCTGGCCCGCCACCGAGGCGACTCGGGTGGCCGCCTCGACGCCCGGGCCCGCATCAAACACCTGCTGGACCCCGGGTCGTTCCGGGAGGTCGGCACCTTGGTCGGCTCGGCCCCGGCCGACGGCATCGTGACCGGGACCGGCACGGTCGACGGCCGGCCGGTGATGGTGGGCGCCGAAGACTTCACGGTGCTGGGTGGCTCCATCGGCGCCGGCAGCACCGCCAAGCGCTTCCGCATTGCCGAACTGGCCGAGCAGGACCGCATCCCGCTGGTCATGCTGCTGGAGGGCGCCGGCCACCGACCGCCCATCGAGGGCGAGGCCCAGCCGGGTCGGGCGCCCACCGACCTGATGCAGCAGGCGCGGCTGTCGGGCCGGGTGCCCATCGCCACAGCGGTGATGGGTCCCTCGGCCGGNCACGGGGCGCTCATCGTCCCNCTGTCGGACTTCTCGGTGATGACCGCNGACGCCGCGGTGTTCACCGCCGGACCACCGGTGGTCAAGGCGTCCCTCGGCGAGGACGTCACGGCCGCCGAGCTGGGTGGCCCGGAGGTGGCGGTGGCCAGCGGNCTGGTCCACAACGTGGCGGCCGACGACCACGACGCCCTCGACCAGCTGCGCACGTGGCTGTCATACCTGCCGTCGAGCGCCTGGTCGTACCCGCCGACCCAACTGGCCAGTGGTGACGCCGCCGACGCTGGCCCCCGACGTCTCGACGGGATCACCGACTTGATCCCGCGGGCGGCCAACCGGGGCTACGACATCCGTCCGGTCCTCGCCGCTGTGGTCGACGGGGGTCGGTCCTTCGAGGTCCAGCCGACGTTCGGCGACTCCATCGTCTGTGCCCTGGCCCACCTGGGCGGCGAGCCGGTGGCCGTAGTGGCCAACCAACCGAAGGTGCGGGCCGGGGCCATCGACGCGGCGGCCGCCGACAAGGCCGCCCACTTCATCCAGGTGGCCGACTCGTTCCACCTCCCGCTGGTCTTCCTGACCGACAACCCGGGGATGCTGGCCGGCACCGCCTCGGAACGGGCCGCCGTGCTGCGCTCCGGCGCCCGGATGTTCGGCGCCCAGACCCAGGCTCGCACTGTCAAGGTCCAGGTGGCGCTGCGGAAGGCCTACGGATTCGGGTCGCTGGCCATGTCCATGGTCTCCTTCGACGGCCAGACCGCCTCCTACGCCCTGCCTGGCGTGACGCTGGGGGCGATGGGGGGCCGGGCGGCGTCGCAGGCCACCGGNGCGGACGCCGCNGCCGCCGCGGCGATCCACGACGCCGAGGCGACGGCCGTCTACCGGTCGGCGTCGCGGCTGGGCTTCGACGAGGTGGTGGACCCCCACGACCTGCGCGACGTGNTGCTGGAGGCCGTCCACCGGGGANTGTCGCGTCGGCAGGCCGCCCCCGAGCCCACGGCCCGAACGGCCATCGCCCCCTGACCGGACCCCAGGGATCGGTCAGGGGGCGGGGTCGAACGTCACGGCGTTTTCCACGAGGCATTCGCCGTCGGCGGCTGGCAGGCTGGGGACCCCACGCCCCGAGTTNGCGGAGTCCCAGAGTCCCATGAGCANCGACCGCCTGTCCCGTCGCATCACCGCCATCGCCGAGTCGGCGACCATGGCCGTGGACGCNAAGGCCAAGGCCCTGAAGGCCGCCGGCGAGCCGGTCATCGGCTTCGGCGCCGGCGAGCCCGACTTCGCCACCCCGCCATACATCGTCGAGGCCGCTGTGGCCGCCTGCCAGGACCCGGCCACCCACAAATACACCCCGGCCGGCGGCATGCCGGACTTCAAGGAGGCGCTGGCAGAGAAGACCGAGCGGGACTCCGGTTGGCGGCCCGACCCGGCCCGGATCCTCGTCACCAACGGCGGCAAGCACGCCGTGTACAACACCTGCGCCGCGGTCCTGAACCCCGGCGACGAGGTCCTGCTGCCCGCCCCCTACTGGACCACCTACCCGGAGTCGATCGCCCTGGCCGGCGGCACGGCCGTGCCGCTGCCCACCGACACCGCCTCGGGCTTCCGGGTCACCGTCGACCAGTTGGAGGCGGCCCGCACCGAGCGCACCAAGGCGCTGTTCTTCGTGTCGCCGTCCAACCCGACGGGCGCCGTCTACCCAGCCGAGGAGATCGAGGCCATCGGTCGGTGGGCCGTCGAGCACGGCATCTGGGTCTTCGCCGACGAGATCTACGAGCACCTCACCTACGACGACCACGCCCACCACTCCATGCGGGCCCTGGTGCCCGAGGTCGACGACCACTTCGTGGCCATCAACGGCGTGGCCAAGACCTACGCCATGACGGGATGGCGGGTCGGGTGGATGATCGGCCCTTCCGACCTCGTCAAGGCGGCCGGCAACCTGCAGTCCCACGGGACCAGCAACGTGGCCAACGTGTCGCAGCGGGCGGCCATGGCCGCGGTGTCCGGCGACCTGACGGCCGTCGAGGAGATGCGGGCCTCGTTCGACCGGCGTCGGCGCACCATGACCGGGATGCTGCGAGCCATCGACGGCGTCGACCTGCTCACCCCACAGGGCGCCTTCTACGCCTTCCCCGACCTCACCGCCTTCCTGGGCCGAGAGGTAGCCGGGCAGGTGCCCACGACCACTTCGGAACTCGCCGGAATCATCCTCGACGAGGCCAAGGTGGCCATCGTGCCCGGCGAGGCCTTCGGCGCCCCTGGCTACGCCCGCCTTTCGTTCGCCCTGAGTGACGACGACCTGGCCGAGGGCCTGACCCGGCTGGGCGAGCTACTGGCCGGCTGACCGACTCAGGTGACGACCCCATCCGTGACCGATCTCCCATACGGGAGTTGGCCCTCTCCGGTCACGGCGCGGGCCCTGGTGGCCGGCGCCGTCGGCCTGGGAGAGGTGGTGGTCGACGGCGACGACGTCTGGTGGGCCGAGTCCCGGCCCGACGAGGGCGGTCGTACCGTCGTGGTGCGTCGGACCCCCGATGGCATGGTCGCCGATGCCGTCCCGTCTGACGCCGACGTCCGGACCGGCGTCCACGAGTACGGAGGGGGCGCCTGGTGGGTGGCCGACGGCGTGCTAGTCCACGCCCGACGGTCCGATGAGCGCCTCGTCCGGCGCGACCCCGACGGTGCTCCGGACGCTCCGGGCACGCTCCTGACCCCAGAGCCGACGCTGCCGCGTGGGCTGCGGTACGCCGACGGACGGGCCACTCCGGACGGCCGATGGTCCGTCTGCGTCCGCGAGGACCACGGCGACGGCCGCGGCGAGCCGACCAACGAGCTGGTGGTTGTGGCCATGGACGGGTCCCAGGAGGTCCGCGTCCTGGTGTCCGGCCCGGACTTCGTGGCGTCGCCCCGGATCTCGCCCGACGGCCGACGCCTGGTGTGGATCCAGTGGGACCACCCCGACCTGCCCTGGGACGACACGCAACTGTGGGTGGGCGACCTCTCGTCCGAGGGGACGTTGTCGGGTTCCCGGCGCCTCGACGCCTTCCAGCAACAGGGCCGGGGGGAGTCGTTCTTCCAGCCCGAGTGGCTCGACGACTCGACGCTGCTGGTCGTCACCGACCGTGACGACTGGTGGCACCTGCACCGGGTCGACGTGGGGACGGGCGGCTTCACCCAGCTCACCTCCGGCCACTTCGAGGTGGCCGCCCCCCAGTGGGTGTTCGGGCTTTCCCGCTACGCCATGGTCGGCGAAGACGTCTGGTTCGCCCGTCGGGAGGACGGGGTCGACCACCTCGGCGTGCTGCGTCCCGATGGAACGGTTGACGGCGTCGAGGCGCTGGGGGTCGAGCAGTTGGGAGGCGGGTCGTCCGCTCGGGCCACATCGATCGGGTCACTGGCCCCGTGGCGCGACGGGATCGTGGCCGTGGCCGCCTCGTGGACGAGCGAGCCGACGCTGCTGGCCGTCGGTGCGGTCGGATCCGCGGGGCTGCGGGCACCCCGGGACTTGGCCGTCGACGTGGGGGTGGGAACCGACTGGCTGCCCGTGCCCGACGCGATCGAGTTCGCCACTGGCCCCGACGCCGCGGGCCCCGAGACTGCCCATGCCCTCGTGTACCCGCCGACCAGCCCCGACCACCGGGGCCGGGACGGCGACCGGCCGCCGCTGATGGTGCTCGTCCACGGTGGCCCCACCGGGTCGGTCCGCACCCAACTCCAGCTGGCCGTGGCCTACTGGACCAGCCGGGGCTTCGCGGTGGCCGACGTCGACTACCGGGGCTCCACCGGCTATGGCCGTCCCTACCGCCACCGCATCCGCGATGGCTGGGGCGTCCTGGACGTCGAAGACTGCGTGGCCGTGGCCCGTCACCTCGCAGCCGAGGGACGGGTGGACGGCGACCGGTTGGCCATCCGGGGTGGGAGTGCCGGCGGATTCACCGTGCTGGCCGCCCTGGCCTTCCACGACGCCTTCACTGCCGGGGCCAGTCGCTACGGGATCGCCGACCTGGCCGCCCTAGCGGCCGAGACCCACAAGTTCGAGGCTCGCTACCTGGATCGCCTGGTCGGGGAGTGGCCGGCCGACGAGGCCACCTACCGCGAGCGGTCGCCCATCCACCACGTGGACCATCTGTCCACGCCGCTGCTGCTGCTCCAGGGCCTCGAGGATCGTGTGGTGCCCCCGTCCCAGGCCCACGCCATGGCCGAGGCCCTGAGGATCCGGGGCGTGCCCCACGCTCTGGTGGAGTTCCCCGACGAGGGCCACGGGTTCCGGAAGGCCGACAACGTGGTCAGGGCGCTGGAGGCAGAACTGGCTTTCTTCGCCCGGTGCTTCGGGTTCGACCCGGCCGACGACCTGCCGGCGCTCCACGTCGAGGGTTGAGCCGTGGAGGCCTGAACGCCGAAGGCTGATCCGTGGGTCTGGTGTCAACTTGGACGACATGGCGGTGGGGCGGGCCGGCGACGGGCCCCCGGCCATCATGGTCCTGGCCACCGACGTGCCCGCTCCCGCGAGGGGATCGTCTCCGTCCGCGCCCTCCACCTGCGCTGACCGGGCTTTCCCCCGACGGGTTGCGTCTTCTGCGACGCCGCCGTCTACAATCACCGGTGATGCGACCCGTCCTCGACCTCCTGCTGCTGACCTAGGGCGAACGCCCCACATACGCGTTCGCCCGAACCTCCTGCGCCCACCGGGCCAGGAGGTTCTCCGCTTTTCGGGGTCGGGTCCCGGAGGCGGGGACGGACCGCATCGAACCGAACAGACCAACCAGAGGGGCCGCGACAGGCGGCCCGGGAAACGAGCACCAGCCATGAGCCAGAGCACGAGCTCCGAACGGGTGATCATCTTCGACACCACCCTGCGCGACGGCGAGCAGTCGCCGGGCATCTCCCTGGACGTGGGGGAGAAGCTGGAGATCGCCGAACAGCTGGCCCGCCTCGGCGTCGACTACATCGAGGCCGGCTTCCCCATCGCCAGTCAGGGTGACTTCGAGGCGGTGCACGCCATCGCCTCGGCGGTCGAGGGTCCGACCATCTGCGGCCTGTCCCGAACCGCCCACAAGGACATCGACCGCTGCTGGGAGGCCATCGAGCCGGCGGCCAAGCGGCGCATCCACACCTTCATCGCGACCAGCCCCACCCACATGGAGCACAAGCTCAAGATGAGCCCCGAGCAGGTGCTGGCCGAGGCCGCCTCGGCGGTGGGTCGGGCCCGGGAGTACACCGACGACGTCGAGTTCAGCCCCGAGGACGCCTCGCGGTCCGACTTCGACTTCATGTGCGACGTGCTCCAGGCCGCGGTGGACTCCGGGGCTGGGACCCTCAACATCCCCGACACGGTCGGCTTCGCCACCCCGTCGGAATGGTCGGACCGGATCCGCTCGATCCGGGAGCGGGTGTCAGGCGACTACGTCATCTCCACCCACTGCCACAACGACCTCGGCCTGGCCGTGGCCAACTCGCTGGCCGCCGTGGAGGCCGGGGCCCGGCAGGTGGAGTGCACCATCAACGGCATCGGGGAGCGGGCCGGCAACGCGGCCATGGAGGAGATTGTCATGGCGCTCCGCACCCGCCCCGACTCGTACCCGGACGTCGACGTGGACATCTGTACCGAGGAGCTGGCCAAGTCCAGCCGGATCGTCAGCCGGCTCACCGGCTACCCGGTGCAGTACAACAAGGCCGTGGTGGGCCGGAACGCCTTCGCCCACGAGTCGGGCATCCACCAGCATGGGGTGCTCAACGAGCGAACCACCTACGAGATCATGGATCCCACCGCGGTGGGTGCCGGCGAGAGCCAGCTGGTGCTGGGCAAGCACTCGGGGCGGGCGGCGTTCCGCGATGCCCTGCAGAAGTTGGGTCACGACATCCAGGGCGACGCTCTCAACGCGGCGTTCACCCGGTTCAAGGAGTTGGCCGACCGAAAGGTCCAGCTCAGCGATGCCGATCTGGAGGCGCTCGTCATCGAGGAGGTGGGCGGCAGCGTCGACCACGCCTACGAGTTCGTGAGTCTCGACGTGCGGGGCGGCAGTGCCAGCACCCCGTCGGCCGACCTGGTCTTGCGTGTCGATGGCGACGAGGTATCGGTGTCGTGCGAGGGCGACGGCATGGTCGACGCCTCGTGCACGGCCATCAAGCAGGCCACCGGCGCCGAGGGTCGGATGACCGACTACAACGTGACGTCGGTGACCGGCGGGGTGGACGCCCTTGCCGACGTGGCATTGACCTTCGAGAGCTCGGACGGGGTGGTCGTGTCGGGCCGTGGGCTGTCCACCGACGTAGTCGAGGCCTCGGCACGAGCGTTCATCGGGGCGCTCAACAAGATCGCCCGGATCCAGGCCTCTGGCGAGGACCCGAACGCCGTGGACCGTCCTGGCCACCTGGGCTGAGCAGGGGAGGGATCGAGTGATGGTGGAGGTCCCCGAAGCCGAGTTCCCGCTCCGGTCCTTCCTGGACTTCTCAATCGATTCCGGCGAGGGAGGTCCGGGAACGGCCGTGGTCGCCCTCGCCGTAGACGACCGGCACCTGAACCCGAACGGCGTGGTCCACGGCGGCGTGGTCTTCACCATGGTCGACACGGCCATGGGGCGGGCCACCCTGTCGGTTCTCGACGAGGGGTGCCTCTGCGCCTCGATCGAGGTGTCGGTGCGCTACCTCCGCCCCGTCGTCGAGGGCCGGCTGGTGGCCACGGCGACGGTACTGCGGGCGGGACGACGGATCGTCCACCTCGAGGGCGCGGTCCACGTCGACGGCGACGACCGTCCGG
>PBUO01000044.1 GCA_002727895.1 Acidimicrobiaceae bacterium
TTGCCGATGGCCGTGCCGGAGATCATGCTCGGCATCAATCAGACGATCATGTTCGGTCTCTTCATGGTGATGATCGCCGGCCTCATCAAGACCACCGGGCTGGCTAGGGAACTCATCGAGGCCCAGCCCAACATCGACAGCGGCCGGGCAATCGTCGCTGGAGTTGCCGTGGCCTGCATCGGTATGGCATCGGACGTGCTGATCTCCGAATGGGCTGACAAGCGCAAACGCCAACTCGGCCTCATTACCTGACCTGGCTCCTGGAAGGAACCGGCATGACCAGAGTCGCCATCATCGGTGCCGGTCCCAGTGGCCTGGCCCAGTTGCGGGCCTTCGCCTCTGCAGCGGAGAAGGGCGCCGAGGTGCCCGAGGTCGTCTGCTACGAGAAGCAGGAGGACTGGGGCGGCCTCTGGAACTACACGTGGCGCACCGGCGTCGACGAGTACGGCGAGTCGGTCCATGGCTCGATGTACCGGTACCTGTGGTCCAACGGTCCCAAGGAGTGTCTGGAGTTCGCCGACTACGGCTTCGAGGAGCACTTCGGCAAGCCCATCGCCTCGTACCCGCCGAGAGAAGTCCTCTGGGACTACATCAAGGGCCGCGTCGAGAAGAGCGGTGTGCGCGACCAGATCCGGTTCCGCACCGCAGTCCGCAGTGTCTCCCATGACGACACCACGAGCAGGTTCACCGTCACGGCCCACGACCTGGGGGCCGGCACGGTGGAATCCGAGGAGTACGACTACGTGGTAGTGGCCTCCGGGCACTTCTCGGTGCCCAACGTGCCCCACTACCCCGGATTCGAGAAGTTTCTGGGACGCATCCTGCACGCCCACGACTTTCGGGATGCCGTGGAGTTCGCCGGCAAGGACATCCTCATCGTCGGCGCCAGCTACTCGGCCGAGGACATCGGCTCGCAGTGCCACAAGTACGGCGCCAACCGGATCTACTGCACGTCGCGGGCCGGGACGATGGGCTACAACTGGCCGGACAACTGGGAGGAACTGCCGATCCTCACCCACGTGGAGGGCAGCACCGTCCACTTCTCCAACGGCGAGACCCGGGACGTGCAAGCCATCATCCTGTGCACCGGCTACCAGCACCACTTCCCGTTCCTGCCCGACGACCTGAGGCTCGAGACAGCGAACCGCCTGTGGGTCACAGGTCTCTACAAGGGCGTGGTGTGGGAGCGGAACCCCAAGCTCTTCTACCTCGGGATGCAGGACCAGTACTACACGTTCAACATGTTCGACGCGCAGGCTTGGTACGCCCGCGACGTCATTCTTGGCCGCATCGAGTTGCCGTCAGCCGACCAGATGGCCGCCCACGGCGCCGCCTGGCTCGAGCGGGAGGAGGCACTGGAAACGGCGTACGAGGAGATCGACTTCCAGGGCGACTACACGCAGGAACTGGTCGACGACACCGACTACCCGGACTTCAACATCCCCGAGGTCAACCGGATGTTCAAGGAGTGGAAGGGTCACAAGAAGGCCGACATCATGGGCTACCGGGACCAGGGCTTCCCCTCGACCCTGACCGGCACCGTGGCCCCGGTCCACCACACGCCGTGGATGGAGGCCCTCGACGACTCGATGGCCACCTACCTCCTCGATGAGGCCCCCGAGGGCGGCGGCTGAAACCAAGGCCGTGACAAGTCCAAAATTCCCGCTGGTGGTCCGAACGGCCATCCCGGCAGACCACGAGCGGATCCTCGAACTCTGGGAGGCCTGCGGTCTCACCCGGCCGTGGAACGACCCCCGTCGGGACCTCGAGCGGAAGCTCGCCCATGACCCGGAACTGCTCCTGGTCGGCACGGCACCTGATGACACAACCACCGCCAACAAGGTCGTGGCGACCTTGATGGCCGGCTACGAGGGCCACCGAGGTTGGCTGAACTACCTGGCCGTCGACCCCGCTGCAAGCGGACGGGGCTTCGGTCGGGCCATCGTGACCGAAGGCGAGCGTCGCCTGGAAGCGCTGGGCTGCCCAAAGATCAACCTGCAGGTCCGACACGACAACATGGCGGCCATCGGGTTCTGGGAGGCTCTGGGCTACATGGTCGATGACGCTGTGTCGATGGGTCGTCGACTCATCCTCGACAACTGACGGGGTCGTCCACCCGCCCAGGTGCGTCAGCGAAAGAGGACGACGATTCGCTGGGCGTCAGCCTCTTCTTCGACACTCAGCGCCGCGGCCCGTGATCGGGTCAACTCCAGGGGTACGGCGAGTTGCTCTCCGGATGGAGTTTGCCTAGGGCGTAGCGGCTGTACCGGAACGGTTCCAGCAGACCCTGTAAGTCACCGACCAGTTCCTTGGCCACCAGAGCGCCCACGCCGACCATCTTGAATCCGTGGTTCGAGTCAGCGATCACGTAGACGTTGTCACAGAAGGTGTCGAACACCGGGAAGCTGTCAGGGGTGAACGCCCCGATGCCGCCCGACGGGGCGTGGCTCATCAGGCTGGCCTTGCCCTCGAACCGCTCCTGGCAGTGCGACAGCGCGGCAGCCCACACGGCACGGAAGTCCTCGCCGACCACGAAGTCCGGGCTGGCCGGACCGTAGGGGTCGATGGCCACATCGCGCCACGGCTTCTCCACCGGGTACGGCATGTAGCCACCCTGTACGCCCCCGAAGTTGAAGTCCGGCTTGTAGTAGATGCCCCACTTGCCCTCGACCAGCAAGTTGCCTTCCTCGTCGTGGAGGGTGGCGTCGGCGTCCACGTGGACCACCGGTGGCATGGTGCCCTCGTTGTTCATCAGGTAACCCGGATCGACGTCCAGCGTCCCCTCCTGCAGGGCCCAGAACTTCCACGTCGGCACCGTGTGGGTAGTCCCACCAGCCACCACGTCGGTGGTGTCGGGCAGGTCCAGCATCTCCCACAACTTGGGCACCCACGGACCAGCAGCGGCGATGACCTGGTCGACGGCGATGGTCGACGACTCGGTACCCCGGCGGGTCACCAGGTGGGTGACCGCCCCGCCGTCCACCACCAGCTCGGTGACCAGGGTGCCGGACACCACGTTGACGCCCTCGGCCTGCACCTTGGCCAGCAGGCCATTGACGGTNGCCATGTTGTGGGCGTAGCCGCCCTTCTTCTCGTGCAGCACGCTGGACACGCCGGTGGCCCGCCAGTCGTCGAANATCTCCTTCATGTAGGCGTGCGTCTCNGCCTCGCCGTCGATGAACACCGACTCGTAGCCGATGGCCTGCTGCTGCTCGTGGATCGTCTGCACGTCGTCNCGCATCTCGTCGTACGAGATCTGCAGGTAGCCGACTGGGTGGTACTCGAACGCCTCGGCGTTGGCCTCCCACACCTCCACCGAGTGGGCCATGAGTTCGCGCATGGCCGGCTGGAAGTAGTTGTTGCGGACCACGCCGCAGGCGATACCCGACGGGCCGGCGCCCGCCTCGGACTTCTCGATGACGACGATGTCGCTGCCGTCACCGGTGCCGCGGGCCTTCAGTTCGCGGGCAAGGTGCCAGGCGGTGGACAGGCCGTGGATGCCGGCACCGATGATGCAGTACCGGATGGACTCGGGAAGCGTCCCTGGGGTGGTCATGGGGTACTCCTGTTTCCTGAAGAAGTGGGTGGTCCTGGAGGACTGGGATTCCTAGAGAAGAAGTGCGGCTCTCGGCGGACCGGTGTCGGACNCCGTCGAACCCGCCGACAGTCCTCGTGGAGGCTCGTCGACGGGTTCGGACCGGGGGGTTCTCGNCGGTGGGCTAGTGGATCGGGGGCTCCCAGCCCTCCAGCACGGGCGGGGTCCAGTTGTCGCCGACCGACTTGGAATCGGCAACCCACGGGCCCAACTCGACCTGGTGGAACTTGCAGTGCTTCTCCTTCAGCTGGATGCCGTAGGAGTTGCCCGAGATGAGGTGCTTCATCAGCACCTTGCGGGCGATCTCGTCCTCCCGACCCTCCGGGATGTCGAAGTAGATCTTGAGAAACGAGTTGGAGTTCCTGTCGAACACCGCGGGGGTGCCGTCCTCCACCAGCAGGTGGATGTCCTCCAGCCAGTTCAGATCCTTGCCGGGGGTCAGCTCCATCAGGTCGAGGTCCTCGACCAGGGACATGTCCTCCTGGTAGTCGAACCGCTTGCCGGCAAGGGTCTCNGCGTCGATGGCGACGGTGTGCTTCACGCCCATGGTGCTCAGTTCCTTCCGCTCTCGGCCATCTGCTTGGCCATCATGTCCTTCATCTCCTGCAGCGCCCGCTCCTCNCTGACGCCCGGGATGTAGGTCGTGCCGGCCAGCGGCACCTTGGCCATGGCGGCGGCCTCGTGGGTGAGCGCNGCCAGGTCCTCCGGCTCCAGGCTGTGGATGTCGGTCTTGCCNCAGGCACGGGCCAGCAGCTGGACCTCCATGGTCAGCGTGTGGAGGTAGTTGTAGACCCNCAGGGCGGCCTCGTCGACGTCCAGACGGGCACGCAACTCGACGTCCTGGGTGGCCACGCCCACCGGGCAGCGACCGGTGTGACAGTGGTAGCACTCGCCGGCCGGCACGCCGATGGTGCCCTCGTAGTCGGTCACGCCCTCGATGTGCTTGTTGCAGTTGAGGGCCATCAGAGCGGCGGTGCCCAGGGCCACGGCCTTGGCGCCCAGCGCCAGGCACTTGGCCACGTCNCCGCCGTTGCGGATGCCGCCGGCCACCACGAGGTCGACCTCGTCGGCCAGGCCGACGTCCTCGAGCGCCCGTCGGGCCTCGGGGATGGCCGCCATCAGCGGGATGCCGGTCTCCTCGGTGGCGAGGTGCGGACCGGCACCGGTGCCGCCCTCGGCACCGTCCAGGTAGATCGAGTCGGGACCGCACTTGGCGGCCATCCGGACGTCGTCGTACACCCGGGACGAACCCAACTTCAGCTGGATCGGGATCTGGTAGTTGGTGGCCTCCCGGATCTCCTGGATCTTCAGCGACAGGTCGTCGGGGCCGATCCAGTCGGGGTGGCGAGCCGGGGAGCGCTGGTCGATGCCGGCGGGCAGCGAGCGCATCTCGGCTACCTGTTCGGTGACCTTCTGGCCCATCAGGTGGCCGCCCAGGCCGACCTTGCAGCCCTGGCCGATGAAGAACTCCACCGCGTCGGCCAGCATCAGGTGGTGCGGGTTGAACCCGTACCGGCTCTGNATGACCTGGTAGAACCACTTCGTCGACAGGTCCCGCTCCGGCGGGATCATGCCGCCCTCGCCGGAGCACGTCGCCGAGCCGGCCATCGAGGCGCCCTTGGCCAGAGCCTGCTTGGCCTCGATGGACAGGGCACCGAAGCTCATGCCGGTGATGTAGACCGGGATGTCCAGCTCCATCGGCTTGGCGGCGAAGCGCCCACCGATGGTGGTCTTAGTCTCGCACTTCTCGCGGTAGCCCTCGATCACGAAACGGGTCAGCGTTCCGGGCAGGAACACCAGCTCATCCCAGTGCGGGATCTTCTTGAACAGCGAGAACCCTCGCATCCGGTACCGGCCGAGCTCCGACTTGACGTGGATGTCGTTGATGACCTCCGGCGTGAAGATCTTGCTCTTGCCGATGACGTCGGTCGCCGCGTTGGTGTCCACGGCGGGCGTGTCCACGCCCTTGATGTCGTTCGCTTCAGGCATCGTCGTCCCTCCTAGAGCACGAGCTTGCGCTCGGACGGCTCCAGCGCGTCGTAGTTGTGGAGCACCTTGCCGCACTCGAACTTCTGCAGTTCCGGCGGGGTGCCCAGGTCGTAGATGTCGAACTTGCGGTTGATGAACTCGTGGTCCTCGTCGGTCATCTCGCCGGGCACGCAGTCGACGCCGAGCGAGGCGATCTTGCCGCCGACGTAGATCACGCCGTCGTACATCGAGTCGCCCAGGCCATCGTTGACGTCCCCGCAGATGATCTGACGACCACGCTGCATCATGAAGCCGGTGTTGATGCCGGCGCTGCCCAGGGCGATGATCGTCCCGCCCTTCTGGTCGATGCCGGTCCGGGCGCCGACGTTGCCCTTGATGACCAGGTCGCCACCACGCAGGGCGGCGCCGGTCAGTGAGCCGGCGGGGCCCTCGACCACCACCGAGCCGGACATCATGTTCTCGCCCAGCGACCAGCCGACCCGACCGTTGATCTGGACCTCCGGGCCGTCGATCAGGCCGCAGGCGTACCAGCCGGGGCTGCCCTCGAACGTGATGTTGCAGCGCTTGAGGATGCCCACGCCCAGCGAGTGCTTGGAGCCGGGGTTGACGATGGTGACGTTGTTGACACCCTCGTCGTAGACGATCCGCTTGAGTTCCAGGTTGATCTTCCTGGTGGTCAGGTCGGTGGCGTCGATGACCGCGCTATCGCCATCGATCTCCGCCGTCATGGGCGGCTCGGGGTCCGGCTCGACCAGGCCCCGGGCGTCGTAGACGACGCCGCTCTTCGTGTTCATACCTGCCACGTCAGGACCTCCCTCTCGAACGGATCGCGGCTCTCGACCTCGCGACCCATCAGGGCCCGGATGGCCATCTCCTCGGACGCCATCACCACCAGATCGTCGGTCTCCATCAGCACGAGTGGCTTGGCGGCCATCTCGTCCTTGGCGACGCCCAGCTCGCTCCCGGTAGCCACCAGGTAGGTGAACACGCCGTCGAAGTCGTCGAGGCTGTGCTTCATGGCCGTCTCCAGCGAGAGGCCGTTCTCCAGCTGCTGGGCCAGGTACACGGCGATGATCTCCGAGTCGCACTCCGACTGGAAGCGATGGCCCATCCGCTCGAGCCGGCGACGCCACACGTGGTAGTTGGTGAGCTGGCCGTTGTGGACGACCGACACGTCGGCGAACGGGTAGGCCCAGTAGGGGTGGGCGCTGGCCAGGTCCACGTCGGACTCGGTTGCCATGCGCACGTGGCCGATGCCGTGGGTGCCCTTGAGGCTGCCCAGTTGGTACTGCTCGTGGACCGTCTCGGCGTCACCGAGGTCCTTGACGATCTCCAGGGAGTTGCCTAGCGACAGCACCTCGCAGCCGTCGATGTCCTCGAGGTAGTCGGCCAGCGGCTTCAGGTCGCCGCCGTAGCGGACGGTGGCCCGGAAGGCGTAGCCACCGCTCTCGCTCTGGATCGTCGCTAGGTCGGCCCCGATCTTGGCCAGACGGGCCTCGACCTCGGCCCGGTTGCGCTCCAACTTCTCGTCCATGCCGAAGCCACCCATGTTGTTGGGTTCGGCGAGCATGAACCGCACGACGACTAGGTCGTCGGGCTGCCCGTACATGGCGTAGCCGGTGCTGTCTGGGCCCCGGTGCTTCATGGACTGGAGCATCGCGGTGAGCTCGGCGCCGATGTCGGCGGAGCCGTCACGATGGATTATGCCGGCGATGCCGCACATGTCGTATCTCCCTCACTCTCTCCCCCAGGGTGTCCCCGGGGATTCCTTCGAGATTCGCTTGCTTCGAGATTCCAGTGGGACCTCGCTCAAGGACCCTGGTCGCTCCGTGTGCTAGGCGCCGGAACCGGCGGCCGGGTCGTGGAATGGGTGGGACCCCACGACCCGGCCACCAGACCGGTGACGCGACTCCAAGGGGTCGGAGCCTGGGGACGGGCCCTCTAGCTGTGGTCTAGGGCAGGATGTCCAGGTACTCCTCGACGTCCCAGTCGGTCACGGTGGCCATGAATCGCTCCCACTCGTCGCGCTTGTAGTGCTCGAACACCATGAACATCTCGCCCGGCAGGGCGCTCTTGACCACCTCGTCCTCTCGCAGGGCGTCCAGCGCCTCGCCGAGCGACAAGGGGATCTTCTTGACGTCCTTGCCGGCCTCCATGGCCTCGTAGATGTTGCGCTCCTCGGGCGGGCCCGGATCCAGGTCCCGGTCCAGTCCGTCTTCCATGGACTTGAGGAGGGCAGCAAACGAGAGGTACGGGTTCACTGCTGAGTCCACCGAGCGGTACTCGAAGCGGCCCGGAGCGCTGATGCGCAGCGCGGTGGTGCGGTTCTGGAAGCCCCAGTCGGCGAAGACGGGCGCCCAGAATCCGGTGTCCCAGAGGCGACGGTAGGAGTTGACGGTCGGTGAGCTCAGACAGGTGAGCGCCCGGAGGTGCTCCATGATCCCGCCGATCGCCTTCATGCCGACTGCACCGGGGATCTGAGGGTTGTCACCTTCGGGCAAAAACTTGTTTTCGCCACCCTCGTCGGGTTCACCGGTCCACAGGGAGATGTTGTGGTGGCAGCCGTTGGCTGACACACCCATGAACGGCTTGGGCATGAAGCAGGGGAAGGCACCCATCTCCCGGCCGACCTGCTTGCAGATCTGCCGGTAGGTGGTCAGGCGATCGGCGGTCAGGTCGGCCCGATCGAAGTTGAAGTTGAGCTCGAGCTGGCCCGGGGCGTCCTCGTGGTCGCCCTGGATCATGTCCAGGCCCATCGCCTGGCTGTACTCGACCACCTTGTGGATGAGCGGCTGCAGCTCGGCGAACTGGTCGATGTGGTAGCAGTTCGGCTTGGTCATCCCCTCGACGGTGGGCTTGCCGTTCTCGTCGGCCTTCAGCCACATCATCTCGGGCTCGGTCCCAGCGCGCAGGTGGAGGCCGAACTTCTCCTCGAATGCACTGTGGATCCGCTTCAGGTTTCCCCGGCAGTCCGACGTGAGGAACATGCCACCGTCGACCTCTTCCTCACGACCCCTGAACAGGGTGCAGAACACTCGGGCCGTCTTCGGGTCCCAAGGCAGCGGCATGAAGGTCTCGGGCTCGGCGACGCCGACCAACTCGCGGGCCTCTGGGCCGTAGCCGATGTACTCGCCGTGGCGGTCGATGAACAGGTTGGCCGTCGATCCGTAGACCAACTGGAAGCCCTTGTTGGCAATGGTCCCAAAGTGCTTCGCGGGGATGCCCTTGCCCATGATCCGCCCGGTGACGGACACGAACTGGCAGTACAGGTACTGGATGCCCTCGGCCTCGATGCGCTTCTGGACCTCGGCGACCTGCTCGGCCCGCCCCTCTGCCTCGATGAAAGCCTGAATGTCGGTCATGGTTCCCCTGGTTCCCCCCTGCGCCCTCGTCGGCGCTTTCTCGCGACCTAGTGCAGCTGCCGGACCCGGGGAGGGGCCTGTGTCCGTGGTCACGTTTCCCGGACCGGCGCACCATACCAATCAAGTACACTCACTGCCAGTGAAATCTTCCACCTGAGTGGATGATCTCCACACATAGGGGTGATTGGTGGCGAACCCGCTGTTCAGACACCATTTCCGGTGCCATGATCGACGGGGAATCCAGCCGAGGGGGCCGGGGGGAGAGCGAGACGCATGACGATCACCGTGGCCGAGGGCCCCCGCCTGCTGATGCCGGGTATGGCCAACCTGCAGCCCGGCGTCGAGCGGTACAGGATCACCGGCGGCGCCGTCACCGCTGTGCTCCTGGGCGCGGGCGACCGGCTGGAGGTCATCGACCCCGAGGGGCGCCAGCCCGTCGAGGTGGCCGCCTTCGATCGGGGCGGAAGGTCCGATCCCGGGCTGCTCGGTGAGCTCACCCACGACGCGACGGCCGGGCCAGCGGCGGGTATCGCCTCGATCCTGGCCGGCGACCAGCCCGACGCCCGCCGGGTGGCCGACGCCCTGGCCGACAAGGGCATCGACCTGGGGGCAGCCACCGCCGTCCACCTCTTCGCCCCCGACTCGCCCGCCGGGCAGGTGGCCTGGCTCACCGCGGCCGCCGACGTCGTCTGCGTGGTCGGCGTCCCCGGCGTGCTGGGACGCCGGATGGCGCCCGACGAGCAGGACCCCCCCACCGACGTCATCGCCTTCGTGCACCGCACCGTGCCGCCGGCCCGCGGCCTCGAGGTGCTGCCCACCCCGCTGGCCGACCAGACCCAGGACATCCGCATCGACGCGGCGACGGCGCAGGCCTACGAGGTGAAGGCCGGTGAGTTCATCCAGGTCATCGACGTCGAGGGCCGAGAGTGCTCCGACTTCCAGTGCTTCGACGCCGCTCGCCTCGACGGCGGGGTCGAGGCCGCACTGGACGCCACCATCACCCGCAGCCTCTTGGGCGCCAGCTACCCCATGCCCGGCCTGTACGCCAAGTACTACAGCCTCGACTTCCAGCCCATGGTGGAGATCGTCCACGACACCGTCGGCCGTCACGACACCTTCAACACGGCCTGCAACGCCAAGTACTACGAGGACATGGGCTACCCGGGCCACGTCAACTGCAGCGAGAACTTCAACCGGGCACTGGCGCCCTACGACATCGCCCCCCGCCGCGGCTGGGAGGCCATCAACTTCTTCTACAACACCAACCTCGACGACGCGAACCAGCTCTACTTCGAGGAACCGTGGTCGCGGCCCGGCGACTACGTCCTGCTGCGCGCCCTGACCGACCTGGTCTGCGTGTCGTCGGCCTGCCCGTGCGACATCGACGCCGCCAACGGCTGGCAGCCCACCGACATCCACGTCCGCGTCTACCCGGCGACCAACACCTTCAA
>PBUO01000045.1 GCA_002727895.1 Acidimicrobiaceae bacterium
GGGCGGCGGCAACCACGGTCACCAACTCGGGCAGCGAGGTCCCCAGCGCCACCAGGGAGAACCCGACGAAGCCATCTGCGATCCCGGCCCGCTCGGCGATGTCGGTGGCCCCCCACACCACGGCCTGTGCAGAGGCCACGGTGGCCACCAGCGAACCCACCGTCCACGCCCACGCCGATAGAACCGAACCCGCCGGCGCGGCGTCGACCGACGCCACTTCGTCGGTCTCCATGCGGACCATGGCCATCAGAGCGACGACCATGACGGCGATCAGGACGAAGCCCTCCAGTCGCGACGCCTCGCCCTGGACCAGCCAGCCGAAGAGTGCCACGGCACCCAGGCAAAGCAGAGCCCGCCGCTTGGTGCCCACCGGCAGGTCGATGGGTTGGAGCAGCGCAGCAGTGCCCAGGACAAGCGTGAGGTTCGCCACGTTGGAGCCGACGATGTTGCCCAGGCCGAGGTCGACCTCGTGCTGGGCGGCGGCCATGGTGGACACCACCAACTCTGGTGCGCTGGTCCCGAACCCGACCACTAGNGCACCGATGATCAATGGNGGGACGTTCAGNCGAACGGCGAGGTCCGAGGCCGCGGCCACGAANCGGTCGGCGGCGGCCATGAGCAGGGCCAGCCCAGCGGCCAGCACCACGATCGCGACCAAGGTGCCCATACTGCGAGGGTAGCGATCCGCCGGACCACCGACGGGCGTGGGCCAGCGCAGTCCGCTGGTCCCGGACAAGATCGACGGGTGGGCCGAGAAGCCCTTCTCCTAGAAGCCCTGCTCCTGGCGGTCGACCAGCTCCTCGGGGGCTATCAGCACCTCGCGGGCCTTCGATCCGGTGGACGGCCCGACCACGCCGGCCTCCTCGAGGAGGTCCATGAGNCGGCCGGCCCGGGCGAACCCCACCCGNAGCTTGCGTTGCAGCATCGACGTCGAGCCCANCTGGCTGGACACCANTAGGCGTCGGGCATCGTCGAAAAGCTCGTCGTCGTCGGCCTCGCCCCCGGCCACCGACGGGCGCGACGAGTCCTTGGTGATGTCGTCGACCGGTTCGGCGGCGGGCGGGCGGGGCGCCGCCCCGGTGGCCTCCCTGGTAATGGCCCCGTCGCCGTCGGACGCACCGCCGCCCTCGGTCGGGTCGCCGGTGACCGGATCGGCGAAGGCCGCCGCGGCGGCCTTCGCCTGGGCCACCCACGATGCCACCACCTGGCGGACCTCGCCCTCGTCCACCCAGGCGCCCTGGATNCGCTGCGGCACGCTGGAACTAGGTCCCAGTAAGAGCATGTCGCCCTTGCCGACTAGGCGCTCGGCACCCGGCTGGTCGAGGATGACCCGGCTGTCGGCCAGGCTGGACACGGCGAAGGCTAGGCGGGCCGGGATGTTGGCCTTAATGACGCCGGTGATGACGTTGACCGACGGACGCTGGGTGGCCACCACCAGGTGGATGCCCACGGCCCGGGCCATCTGGGCCAGGCGGGTGATGGAGTCCTCGACGTCGCGGGCGGCCACCATCATCAGGTCGGCCAACTCATCGACCACCACCAGGATGAAGGGCAGCCGCCGGTACTCGACCGGCTCGCCGTCCTCGTCGACCAGGCCCAAGGGGGCCTTCAGGTCGCCCCGGTCGTAGGCGGCGTTGTAGCCACCGATGTCNCGGAACCCGCAACTCGACAGAAGGTCGTAGCGCCGCTCCATCTCGCGCACGGCCCAGTGCAGCGCGTTGGCCGCCTTCTTGGGGTCGGTCACCGGCGCTGTCAGGAGGTGGGGCACGCCTTCGTACTGGCCCATCTCCACCCGCTTGGGGTCGACGAGGATGAGCCGCACCTGGTCGGGCGTGGACCGCATCAGCACCGAGGTGATCAGCGAGTTGATGCATGACGACTTGCCAGCGCCCGTCGCCCCNGCGATCAGCAGGTGGGGCATGGTCGACAGGTTCAGCATCACCGACCGGCCACTAATGTCGCGGCCGATACCCGCCTCCAACGGATGTCGGGCCTTGGCCGCCTCCGGCGAGGTGAGGATGTCACCGAGGGCGACGACCTCGCGGTCCTCGTTGGGGACCTCGATGCCGATGGCCTGCTGGCCGGGNATGGGGGCGAGGATCCGGACGTCNGCGGCGGCCAGGGCGTAGGCGATGTCCTTGTGGAGGCTGGTGATGCGGGCCACCTTCACGCCCTCGCCCAGTTGCAGGGCGTAGCGCGTCACCGTGGGGCCGACGGTCATCTCGGACAGGCGGGTCTCGACGCCGTGGGCGGCCAGCGCCTCCTGAAGGCGCATACCCCGTTCCTCGACCGCCTTGGCGTCCACGTCGTGGGTCTCGCTNCGGGACAGGTAGCCGACCGAGGGCAGGCGCCACGGNGAGTCGGCGGTGGCGGGTCCCAGCTCNATGGTCAGCTGCTCGCTGCCGTCGGCAGCCTTCGCCTTGCGCTTNCGCTTGGTCGCCGGCTTGGCNAGTGCTGATCGGTCCGGGNCGGGCGTCGCGTCCTCGGCCGGTGCGGCCTCGTGGCTNGCCTCGGGGGTCGGGATCGGCGGCGCAGGAACGCTNGGACCGCCCACGGGAGGCANNTCGGGGCCTCCCGGTGGGGTGAGCAGGTTGCGCAGCCAGTTGCGCAGACCCCGAAAGGCGGGCCGGACGCCGGCCATCGTGCCGCGGGCGGCGTGCCGGGCCGTGAAGGCCGCNCCCTTCGCCGCACCCCGGGCCGCCTGGCGAGCCGTNGTCCGGGTNATGACCGCCGCGGCCACCAGGCCCAGACCGACCAGGACGAGGACGGCCCCCCAAGTGGCGATGACCGCCTCGAGGCCGCCGCCGACGCCCACCCCGACCAGGCCGCCGGCCCGGCCCAAGCCGTCGGCGCCATCGTCGAGGCCGGGGCGCCCCCGGGCCACGTGNAGAATGCCGGTCACCGACACCACAGCCATCCCGAGGCCGACGGGCATGCGGCGGGAGATCTCGCCGAACTCGGANCGTTCTCGGAACATGGCCAGGCCGGTCCCGACCATGGCCACGGGCAGGGCCACCCGGGTGGAGCCGACCGACCAGGCCAGACCCGAGTCGAGTGCCCGACCGAGGATTCCCGCCCGCTCCAAGTAGACCGACAGGCCAGTCAGCAGGCCGCCAACGACCAGCACGAGGCCGAGGATCTCGTCGCCCCGGCCGGCGAAGGCCGCCCGGCCCATGCGCCGCACTAGGGACTCGCCGGACCCCTTCTCCGAGGATGCTCCCGTCGCCTCGCCGGCCGTGCGGCCGGCCTTCCCAGCACCCCCACGATCACCCTTGGGAACTGCGGTTTCGCGCCCCCCGGAGGCCTTCCGGGCGTCGTCGTCCCGACCCTTGTCGGCGCGCCCGCGGGACCGGTTGGAGGAGGACGACGAACGGGAGGCCATTGAAAGCGAAGGTACCACCGGGGTGTGACGGGCCCGGGGCAGCCGAGGACCCGGTTCCGGGCCCTGAGAGGCAGCCCAGAAGGCAACGCCAGGCCTACCGGACCTCCACCACGGGCACCAGGGTGGGCCGTCGGCCGGTCCGGCGCGACACCAGGCGACCGGTGGCCCGGCGGGTCAGGCGGACCAACTCGGCCTCGCCTCGCTCCCCGTCCGACACCGGCCCCGCCAGCGCACCGGCAACTTCGTCGGCCACCTCGGCATGCCAGTCGTCACGCTCGNCAGGCTCTACCCAGCCCCGGCTCTCCACCACCGGCCGGCCGTCGAGNCGGGCCTTCCGCCCGTCGACCACCACCCGGACGAACACGAACCCCTCGCCCGACACAGCCCGCCGCTCGTCGAGCAAGGCCTCAGACACTGGACGGCCCGACTCGTCGACCATCACGTACCCGTCGGGCACCCGGCCGGCATGGGCCACCCCGGCGCCGGCCAGCTTCACCCGGTCGCCGTCGGTGCACCGTAGGACACGGTCGGCTTCCATCCCCCGCCCGAGAGCCAGGTCCTCGTGGGCCACCAGGTGGGCGTACTCGCCGTGCACCGGGATGAAAAGGTCCGGGTCGGCGGCGTCGTGGAGGGCCAGCAGTTCGTCGGCCTTGCCGTGGCCGGTGGTGTGCACCCCCAATTGGCCGCTGTGCACCAGGCGGGCGCCCCGGCGGGCCAGAGCGTTGTGGAGACGGGCCACCGCTGCCTCGTTGCCCGGAATGGGGTGCGACGAGAAGACCACCGTGTCATGGTCGCCGACGGTCACAAACCGATGGCGACCCTGCCCCATCTGGTTCAGCGCCGCCCGGGGCTCGCCCTGCGAACCGGTGCACACCACGCAGGTGCGTGCCGGGTCGAGGTCGTCGAGTTCCTGGTCGGTGGCAAGCATCCTGTCCGAGACCCGCAGCAGGCCCAACTCACGGGCCAGAGTCACGTTGCGGACCATCGACGGGCCCATTACGACCAGCGTGCGGCCGGTGGTCGCCGCGGCATCGGCCACCTGCTGGATGCGGTGCACGTGGCTGGAGAACGCCCCGACGATGATCCGGCGGCCCTCGTTGTCGTCGAACACCTGGCGCAGAACCGGACCGATGGTCGACTCCGAGGTCGACGAGCCAGCCACCCCGGCATTGGTGGAGTCGGCCAGCAGCAGGCGGATGCCGCCGTCGGCGGCCAACTCCCGGACCCGGTCCAGGTCGGTGACCCGGCCGTCGATCGGCGTGGGGTCCAGTTTGAAGTCGCTGGAGTGGAGGATGCGGCCCTGCGGGGTGCCGAACACCGTCATCAGGCCGCTGGGCGTCGAGTGGGTGACGGGCAGGAACTCGCAATCGAACGGGCCAATGGGCATCCGGGCATGGTCGCCGAGCGGCACCAGGTCGGGCACCGGGATCCCGGCGGCGGAGAGCTTGCCCCGCACCATGCCCAGGGTGAACGGCGCCCCGTGGATGGGCAGAGACACGCCCCGCTCGCCGAGGGCGCGCAGCAGGTACGGCAGGCCGCCGATGTGGTCCTCGTGGGCATGGGTGACGACGCACCCCTCCAGGCGGTCGGCCCGCTCCAGCAGCCACCCGAAGTCGGGCAGCACAGCGTCCACGCCGGGCATGTCGTCGGGGAACAACTGGCCACAGTCCAGCAGGACGATGCGGCCGTGGGCCTCGAGCGCCGCGCAATTGCGGCCGATCTCGCCGAGGCCGCCGAGGAAGGTCAGGTGGACGGGAGCGGCCATGGAGGCGGGCGTCGGAGGGATTCGGGGGACAGCCCGGTCAGCCGCGGCCGAGGCCGATCAGCACCCGGCGGGCCAGGTCCTGGAGCCCCTCGGGTTCGGGGCCCATGGGAAGACGGCAGTCGCCACCGGGCAGACCCAAGACCTTCATCATCGCCTTGGTGGGGATCGGGTTGGGCTTGAGGTCGCCGGACTCGAAGTCCCAGGACTCGAGTAGGCGCTGGTTGGCCACCGTTGCCCCGGCCACGTCGCCCGAGAAGTAGGCGTCCATCATGGCCACCGTCTCCGGGGTGGCCCAGTGCGACGCCACCGAGACCACGCCGACGGCGCCCACGGCCAGCAGGGGCAGCGTGAGGGCGTCCTCGCCGCTGTATACCTCGAAGTCGTCGGGGGCCGCGGCCACCAGTCGGGCCGTCTCGGGCAGGTCGCCGGCCGCGTCCTTCACGGCCACCACGTTTGCCACCTCGTCGGCCAGGCGCAGCATGGTGGCCGTCTCGATCTTGCGGTTCGACCGGGGTGGGATGTCGTAGAGCATCACCGGCAGGTCCGTGGATTCGGCTACCACCCGGAAGTGCTCGAACAGGCCGGCCTGGGACGGGCGGTTGTAGTAAGGCGTGACGGTGAGGATGGCGTCGGCACCGGCGGCCGTGCACCGCTCGGTCAGCTCCACGGCGGCGACCGTGTCGTTGCTGCCGGCACCGGCGATGACGTGGCAGTCGACGGCTCCAGCAACCGCCTCCACCAAGGCGATCTGCTCGTCGTGGGTGAGCGTCGGCGACTCTCCGGTCGTGCCGGCCAGTACAAGGCCGTCGTTGCCCTGCTCGACCAGCCAACGGGCCAGCTCCACGGCACCGTCAAGGTCAAGCGCATCGTCGTCGTTGAACGGCGTGATCATGGCGGTGATGACCCGCCCGAACCGGGGTTGCGTCTTCATGTCCTGCTTCCTTCCTCCCACCGCGGCGCCCGGAGGCGTCAGGCGGCGTGCTCCTTCGCACGCTCGATGCCGAGCGTGGCCAGGAGGTTCTCGTGCAGTTCGAACCACACCGTGTGGTACGAGTCGATCATCGGCCGGGCGAACCAGTCGCCGTCGCCGCCTCGGACCTTGGCCAGCGCCACGCCGAATCGGTCCCGGTAGCCGTCGAAGCGGTCGAGGACGCCGGCCAGGTCTTCGCAGATCGGCCCCACCACGGCGTCGGCGTCACCCAGGCGGTCGACCACCGCGGCGTCCCAGACCGGGTCGGCGTGGTCGTTGACCACCGGCTCGCCGTCGAGATCGGCGGGGTCGGGGCGCAGCTGCCAGTCGGTGCACAGCGCGAGGAAGTCNGCGTTCACGGNTAGGAAGCGCCGGTAGGCATCCTCGACGGCGGACCGGCAGCCCAACTCGTCCAGTTCGGCCGCCAGCAGCGCCTCGCCGCGGGCCCGACCGTCAGGGGTCAGCATCCACCCGGAGATCCGGCCTTCGCGGTGNCGGGCGTGGCCNGCNTCCCCCANCGCNGCCAGTACCGCGTCGACCTCGTCAGCGTNGAGGCCGGTGGCGGCCACCACGGCGTCGGCGTCGGCGAAGCCNCTCACCCGCAGGGCGTGGACGACCAGGAGCTCGGGGCTCGACACCGACATGACGACCACGCTACCGGGGGTCCCCGGCGGGCCTCNGAGCGGAATCGTGCGGCAGCGGAACGGCTCCGTCGCCCCGTCGGACAAGACGCGCCAACACCAACGGGTACCCGACCAGCCCGATCACCGTGAACACGAACCACTGGACGGCGTACGACAGGTGCGAGCCCTCCCCGAGATCCGCCACGGGCACCGGGACGGGCCAGTCGCCGGACCCAGTGGCCCCGGCGGCCCGGACCCACATGGGGGCCAGAGGCAGGCCCCACCGGGCCTCCAGGGCGACCCGGTCGAGGCGGTCCACCTCGTCGCCGTGGCCCCGCTCCCCGGCCCGGAAGGCGTCGAGCGTGCCCTCCAGCATCACAGTCGCTCCGGGGTCACCCGCCGGCTCCCATGCCGACCGGGCGCCGTCCAGGAAGAGTGCACGGGCCACGAAGCCCCGGTCCACCGCCACCCCCACCCCGGGGTGGATCCCGTCGATCCGCAGCAGGGTCACCGCATGCACNCCGGGACCGCCGTCCAGCGACCGGTTNGCCCACAACACCTCTTCATCNGGGTCCCAGGNGCCCTCCACCACTANCCGGACGTGGCGCAGGTCGNCAGGCTTCGCTCCCGCCTTCAGCGGGCCGAAGGCCTCGGCGAGGGGGACCGGATCGACGTTGGCCCGGGCGGACACCTCGGCGTTGTAGACCTGACGGGCGTCGAGGCGACGCAACTGCCAGAANCCAAGGTTGACGGTAGCCACCAACAGCGACGCCACGAGCAGGTGCGACAGCAGCCACCACGGTCGCAGCAGGCGACGGACCTCGGACCTCATGGCGGCGTCTACCGAGGTGGAAGTGGCCTCAGAGGCCCAGGAGGGCGTCGAGGCCTAGGGTGACGCCGGGGATCCCGCCGATGGCCCGGACGGCCAGCACCACGCCCGGCATGAACGAGGTCCGGTCGGTGGTGTCGTGGCGGATGGTCAGCGTCTGGCCCGCGGNGCCCAGCACCACCTCCTGATCGGCCACTGCGCCCCGCATCCGCAGGCTGTGGATCCGGATGTCGGCCGGACCGGCACCTCCCCGCGCTCCGGCCACCACCTCGCGGGTGGTCGGGTCGGGTGCCCAGTCGGCCGAGGCAGCGGCCATGCGCTCGGCGGTGGCCACCGCGGTCCCCGACGGGGCGTCGACCTTGCCGTCGTGGTGGACCTCGACGATCTCGGCGGTATCAAACCAAGGGGCGGCCATTTCGGCAAAGCGCATCATGAGCACGGCACCGATGGCGAAGTTGGGGGCCACCACGCAGTTGCTGGACGTGAAGGCGTCCCGCAGGGCGGCCACGTCGTCGTCGCCGAGGCCGCTGGTGCCAACCACGGCGTGGACCCCATGGGCTGCCAGCACCGGCAGGCTGGCTCGGCTGGCCTCGGCCACCGTAAAGTCGACCACCACATCGAGGCCACCGTCGACGGACACCAGGGCGTCCACGTCGGCCACCACGATCACGCCGTGCACCTCGGTGCCGGCAGCCGAGGGGTCAGCGGCGGCCACCAACTCCATGCCGTCGGCGGCATGGACGGCCTCGACCACGGTGCGGCCCATCCGTCCGGCCACGCCCAGCACGCCGACGCGGATGGGCACCGATGCNGTCTGCGCCGCGGTCTCCGTCATGGCGCCGAGGCTACCGGTCGCCGTTCCGGCCACCGGGACGCGTTGTCCGGTCAGCCTTCCGGTCCGACGGTGGCCACGACGGGCTCGGGGGCGAGCACGTCGGCCAGCACGGCGTTGACCTCGTCGAGGGTCACGGCGCGCAGGATGTCGACGTACTCCTCCAGGGGGACGACCCGGCCCAGCAGGCTCTGGCTGGTCCCCAGACGGGACATCCGGCTGCCCGACCCCTCGAGGCCCATGAGGATCGACCCCTCGAAGCCGGCCCGGGCGATAGCCAGCTCCTCGGCGGTGATGCCGTGGGCGGCCAGCTCCCCCACCTCATCGGCNACCACCCGCTGCAGCTCGTCGGCCCGTTCAGGCGCNGTTCCGGCGTAGACCGACACCACGCCGGCGTCCCGGTAGCCGGCCATCGACGAGAAGACGCTGTAGGCCAGCCCCCGGTCCTCCCGNACGGTCTGGAANAGCCGGCTGGACAGCCCGCCGCCCAGCACGTGGACGCCGATGGCCAGGGCGTGTCGCCGCGGGTCTCTGCGGTCCACGCCTCGCCAACCCCATGCCACGTGGGTGGCCTCGGTGGGCCGGACCACGTGGCGGGCCGGCACCGGCGGGGCCTCCGGAGCGATGCGCACCGGAACCTCGCCACCGTCCCGTCCGGAGAGGGCCTCGTAGACCTGGTCGACCAGGCGCTGGTGATCGACGGCTCCGGCCGCGGCCACCACCAGGTTCGGTGCCCGGTACCAGTGGTCGTGGAACGCGGCGATGTCGTCGCGGCCCAGCGCGGCGACCGAGGCCTCGCTGCCCAGGACCTCGCGCCCCAACGGATGGTGGGGGAAAAGGGCCTTGTAGAGCGACTCGAAGACCACGTCGTCCGGGTCATCGGCCGCCAGATGGATCTCCTCGAGGATGACCTGCCGCTCGGTCTCCACGTCGGCAGCCCGGAGGGCGGGCTCGCGCAGCACATCGGCCAGCAGCGACACGACCAAGTCCTGGCCGGAGGTCCCCTCGCCAGCCGGGACGCGGGCGTAGTACGCCGTGTACTCCTTGGCCGTAAAGGCGTTCATCTCGCCGCCGGTGGCGTCCACCAACTCGGCGATGGAGCGGGCCGACCGGGCCTCGGTCCCCTTGAACAGCAGGTGCTCAAGGAAGTGCGAGGTGCCGGCCACCCCGGGGGCCTCGTCACGGCCCCCGATGCCCACCCACACGCCGACCGAGACCGAGTGGGCGTCCGGCATGTGTTCGGACACCACTCCCGGTGCTGCGGTCGGACCGTGTTCGGGCAGACTCAGTTCGACCACCGGACCGGTGGTCGTGCGGGCGTCGTAGAGACGCCCGACGGGGTCGACGTCGTCCGTCAGGACGTTCGCGGCGGTCGGGGCCTACCGGCGGCGCCGGCGGCCACCGCCACCACCGCCGCGGTTGGCGGGGGCAGCGACGCCCAGGTCGCCGTGGACCGTCTCGAGCTCGGCCTTGAAGGCGTCCTCGAAGCTGGCCTCGACCGGAACCGCGTCGCCACCACCGTTGGCTGCGGGGGCCTCGTCGTCGGCGTCTTCGGGTTCGTCATCGGCATCGCCCGCGACGTCGCCGCTGGGGACAGCGGGCTCCTCGTCGGCGAGCGAAGCGGCCTCGTCG
>PBUO01000046.1 GCA_002727895.1 Acidimicrobiaceae bacterium
CGCGGGCTGCGACCTGCCGGTGGCCGCCCACGCCGTCCTGGTCGCCGACGATCCCGAGGGCGAGCTGGTTCTGGCCGGGGCTGTGTCGTCGGGCGACGGCTCCACCCTGCTGCGCGAGGAGCGACGGGGGACCGACGGTGTGGCCCTCGGGCGGGCCGTGGCCCGGCACCTCCTCGACGACCAGGGCGGCCTCGCCCTCCTGGGACGATGAACGCCGCGTCGACCGCCGGCGGGTCGCTGGCCGGTCGCACCATCGTCGTCACCCGGGCCACCGACCAGGCCGGGACGCTGGCCACCGCCCTGGCCGACCGGGGCGCCACGGTGGTCGAACTGCCGGTGGTGGCCATCGACAATCCCGCTGACGGGGGCGCGGCGCTGGCCGCCGCCCTCGACGCCGCGATCGACCGGCGCGCCGACGCCGGCTGGCTGGTCGTCACCTCACCCAACGGCGCCCGCCGGGTCGCCGATCGGCTCGCCGGGCGCCCCTGGCCGGGCCGGATCGCCGCCGTCGGCCCGATGACCGCCGAGCCGCTGCTGGCCGCCGGCCACTTGGTCGACCTGGTGCCCGGCCGGGCCGTGGCCGAGGGCCTGCTGGAGGACCTTCCCGCCCCGACCACCGAGGGGGAGCGGGTGCTGCTGGCCAGGGCCGAGGTGGCACGCGACGTGCTGCCCGACGGCCTCGTCGACGCCGGCTTCGCCGTCGAGGTGGTCGTCGCCTACCGCAACGTCGATCCGACGGTCGACCCCGACGTCCTGGCCGCCGCGGCGACCGCCGACCTCGCCACCTTCACCTCGGAGTCCACCGTCCTGCGCTTCACCGCCCTGGTCGGCGACCGGCGACCATCCGCGGCGGCTTGCATCGGGCCGATCAGCGGGGCCGCGGCCCGGACTGCCGGCTACGAGGTGGTGGAGGCCGACCCGCACTCGGTGGCCGGCCTGGTGGCCGCTGTCGAACGCTGGGCCGCCGGTCCCGCCTGAGGACCGGGCGGCGGCCGGCCGACCGGGGCCCGCTGACCGGCGCCCCGCCGGTCCTCCGTAGGCTCCCTCCGTGGCCTTCCCCGAATCGCGACCCCGTCGCCTCCGCCGGACCGCGGCGTTGCGTCGACTGGTCGCCGAGACGCGCCTGTCGGTCGACGACCTCGTCGCCCCGCTCTTCGTGCGCGAGGGCATCGACGAACCCCAACCGGTGGCCTCGCTGCCCGGCGTGGTCCAGCACACCCGGGCCAGCCTCCGGGCCGAGGTGGCCGCCCTGCGCGACCTGGGGGTCCCCGCTGTCGTCCTCTTCGGGGTCCCCGAGAACAAGGACGCCGAGGGCTCCGAGGCCTGGAACCCTGACGGCATCGTCCAGGTGGCGCTGAGGGACCTCCGCGACGAGGTGGGCGACGACGTCGTCCTCATGGCCGACCTGTGTGTGGACGAGTACACCGACCACGGCCACTGCGGGATCCTCGACGGCCACGGCTCGGTCGACAACGACGCCACCCTCGAGCTCTACGCCCGGGCCGCCGTGGCCCAGGCCGACGCCGGAGCGGCGGTCACCGCCCCGTCCGGGATGATGGACGGCCAGGTGGCGGCAATCCGCGCCGCCCTTGACGGCACGGGCCACGACCAGGTGGCCATCCTCGCCTATGCCGCCAAGTACGCCTCGGCGCTTTACGGCCCGTTCCGCGACGCCGTCGACGTGGAGATCGCCGACGGCGGCGATCGGAAGGGCTACCAGCAGGACCCGCCGAACGCCCGCGAGGCGCTCGTCGAGGTGCTGGCCGACCTGGACGAGGGGGCCGACATGGTCATGGTCAAGCCGGCGCTGGCCTACCTCGACGTCATCGCCGACGTTCGGGCTGCCGTCGACGTCCCCGTCGCCGCCTACCACGTGAGCGGGGAGTACGCCATGGTGCAGGCCGCGGCGGCCAACGGCTGGCTGGACGGCGACGCCGTGGGGATGGAGCACCTGCTGTCCATCCGCCGGGCCGGCGCCGACATGGTCCTCACCTACCTGGCTCGACGCGCCGCCGAGTTGCTCGGCTGAACGGAGTCCCGGTGGGTGCCAACCTCGACCTCTTCGACCGCGCCCGACGGGTCATCCCGGGTGGCGTCAACTCGCCGGTCCGGGCCTTCGGCTCGGTCGGCGGCACCCCCTACTTCGTGGCCCGGGCCGAGGGCCCCTACGTGTGGGACGCCGAGGGGCGCCGTTTCATCGACTACGTGCAGTCCTACGGGCCGGGCATCCTGGGCCACGCCCACCCGGCCGTCGTCGAGGCGGTCACACGGGCGGCCTCCAACGGCACCACCTACGGGGCGCCCACCGAGGCCGAGGTGGTGCTGGCCGAGATGGTGGTGGACCGCATCGCCGGCCTCGAGTCGGTGCGCTTCGTGTCGTCGGGGACCGAAGCCACCATGTCGGCCATCCGCCTGGCCCGGGGCGCCACGGGGCGCGACGGGATCGTGAAGTTCGCCGGCTGCTACCACGGCCACGGCGACGCCCTGTTGGCCGCCGGCGGCAGCGGCGTGGCCAACCAGGGCCTGTCGGGATGCGACGGCGTGACGGCCGGCGCGGTGGCCGACACCACCGTCGCCCCCTACAACGTGGTTCCCGAACTGGACGACACGGTCGCGGCGGTGGTCGTCGAGCCGGTGGCCGCCAACATGGGCCTGGTCGCTCCGGCCGACGGGTTCCTTCAGGGCCTGCGTGCCGCCTGCGACGCCGCCGGTGCCCTGCTGATCTTCGACGAGGTCATCACCGGCTTCCGGCTGGGGAGGGGAGGGGCCGCCGACTGGTCGGGGGTGACCCCGGACCTGTGGTGCTTCGGCAAGGTCATCGGCGGTGGCCTGCCCGTCGGGGCCTTCGGCGGACGGTGGGACGTCATGGAGCACCTGGCGCCACTCGGCGGCGTCTACCAGGGAGGCACGCTGTCCGGGAACCCGTTGGCCATGGCCGCCGGACGGACCACCCTCGAACTGCTCGACGACGGCGCCTTCGACCGCCTGACCGCCACGGCCGCCCGCCTGGCCGACGGACTGGCCGGGGCCTTCGCCGATGCCGGCCTGCCCGCCGTGCTGCCCCGGGTCGGCTCGCTGCTCGGNGNCTTCTTCGGGGGCGAGGTCGGTCCGCCAGCACCGCCCACCGACTTCGACGAGGCGAAGGTGCTGGCCGACAACGGGGTCTACCCGAAGGTCTTCCACGCCCTGTTGGAGCGCGGCGTGGCCCTCGCCCCGGGGGCCTATGAGGCGCTCTTCCCCAGCCTCGCCCACGGCGACGCGGTGATCGATGAGACGGTCGCCATCGCCGCCGAGGCCGCCGCTGCGGTCGTTGCCGTNCTCTGACCTGATCGGGGCTGGTCAGCCGGCGGCTTCGTCGCGCAGGGCCCGGTAGCGGGCGACCACCTCGGGTTCGTGGTCGCCGACCCGGCCGGTGGTCAGGTCGTCGGCCAGCCCGGCGGCCAACTCCTTGCCCAGTTCAACGCCCCACTGGTCGAACGGATCGATGCCTAGCAGGGCGCCGGTGGCCACCGTCCGGTTCTCGGCCAGGGCCACCAGTTGCCCGAGCGTGGACGCTGTCAGCGCGGGGGCCAGCACGATGGTCGACGGGCGGTCTCCACCGAATGTCCGGTGGGGGACCAGGTCCTCGGCCACGCCGGTGGCCCGGACCTCGTCGGCGCTCCGTCCGAAGGCCAGGGCGTCGGCTTGGGCGGCCAGGTTGGCCACCAGCAGGTCGTGGCCGTGTCGCGGGTCGTCCCAACCCTCGGCGAGCCCTGCGTCGCTGGTCGGGCGGGCCACGCCGACGAATTCGACCGGGACCACGTCGGTGCCCTGATGCAGCAGCTGGAAGAAGGTGTGCTGGGCATCGGTGCCCGACGATCCCCACAGCACCGCCCCGGTGGGCGCGGCGACCGGCGCTCCATCGGTGCCCATCCCCTTGCCCAGGCTCTCCATGGACAGCTGCTGGAGGTGGGCCGGGAGCAGGCGCAGCCCGTGGGCGTAGGGGACCACCGCCTGGCTGGTCCGCCCGAGGACCGACCGGTTCCACACGTCGAGCAGGGCCAGGAGGACCGCCGCATTCCCCGTCGTCGGGCGCTCGACGGTGGCCACGTCGACGGCGTGCATCCCGGCCAGCAGGTCGTCGAACGCCTCGGAGCCGATGGCCACCATGGCCGACAGGCCCACCGCCGACGAGAGCGAGAAGCGGCCGCCCACGCCGTCGGGCTGGACGAGGACCCGCTCCGCGTCGATGCCGAGCGACGAGGCACGGTCCGGTTCGGCGGTAACTGCCACCACCCGGTCGGTGGCCGGACCGGCGGCCGTGCCCAGCCAGGCCAGGCAAGCGTCCAGCGTGGTTCGGGTCTCGACGGTGGTGAACGACTTCGAGCAGGCCACGACCAGAGTCGTCGCCGGGTCCGGACCGTGCAGCGTGGCGGCCAACTCGGCCGGGTCGACGCCGGAGCAGAAGCGGACGTCGACGTCGGGGCCACCCGGCCCGGTCAGGGCGTCGACGACCAGGGCCGGCCCGAGGTGCCCTCCGCCGATGCCGAGGTGGACGACCGTCTCGACCGGTGCCCCGCCGGGCAGGACCGGGGCGCCGTCGCGGATCGCCGTGGCCAGGCCGGCCATCCGGTCGCGTGTGGCCACCACGTCGGCCGGGGCCTCGTGGCGGGGCAGGCGCTGGTGGCCGTGGGCGGCCGGACGCCCCTCGGTGGGGTTGACCACCTCGCCCGCGGCGGTCCGCTGCAGGAACCCGGCCACGTCCCGCTCGTCGGCCAGAGCGGACAGCGCCTCGAGGATCCCGTCGTCGACGTGCTGGCGGGAGGGGTCGACCCACAGGTCGCCGACCTCGACGGCCAGGCGCCCGGCCCGGTCGGGGTCGGCGGCGAACAGCCGACGCAGGCTGGGCGGCCCGGCGTCGCGTCGGGCGACCAGAGCGTGCCATGCGTCGGTCCCGGTCAGCGGGACGGGCTGGTCCGGGGGCGTAGAGGCGGGGAGACCCATGGCGGCCATTCTCGCCCGCGGGCCGTCGGTCCCGGGGTCAGGCGTCGACGAGGCGGTCGGGGACCAGGCGCACCACGTTGGCGATGGCCGCGTACGCGGTCTCCGCCGCGCTCCGGTCCTCGTCGCGCAACAGGTTGGCCATGACCCGCAGCGCCCACTCCATGAGGGGCTGGGAGCGCATGCCGACACGGGTCAACTCCCGGATCAGGGCCGGGTTGCCGATGACCTTCGAGAACAGCCGGGCCACCTTGAAGTAGAGGCCGTATTCCTCGTCGAGCAGGTCGGGGTAGCGGGCCAGGATGGCGTCGTCATCCCGGGCCGCCGCCTCGGCTACCAGCCCGGCGGCCATGCGCCCGGTCTCGTAGGCGTAGTCGATGCCCTCGCCGTTGAACGGGTTGACCGAACCGCCAGCGTCGCCGACCAGCAGCCAGTTGGGTCCGGCCTTGGGTCCGACCGAGCCGGCCATGGGCAGCCTTCCCCCGGTGGGCGGAGCGATCGGCCGGGTCGGGTCGATCTGCCAGTGCTCGGGGAGGGTGGCGGCGAACTCCTCGAACAGGTGGCTGGTGTTGACCTGCTTGTAGTCCCGGAAGGTGGACAGCAGGCCGATGCCCACGTTGATGGTCCCGTTACCCACCGGGAAGATCCAGCCGTAGCCCGGCATGGCGTTGCCGTGCCGGTCTCGCACGTCGAGCGACGACTCGATCCACGGGTCGTCGTGCAGTGGGCTCTCGAAGTAGCCGCGGATGGCCATGCCCATCGGATAGGCCCGGTCCCGGCTGGTGCCCAGCGCCCGGCCGAACCGCGAGTTGGCGCCATCGGCCACCACCAAGTGGCGGGCTCGGACCTCCCACTCTGCGCCGGTCGCCTTATCGACCACCACGGCGCCGCCGACGGCCCCGGCGGGCATGCCGGCCGGGGCATCGAGGGTCCGGACGGCCTCGGTGGCCTGGTGGAGGGTGGCGCCGGCAGCCACCGCATGGTCGGCCACGAAGGCGTCGAGGTCGCAGCGTCGGACCACGTAGCCGTAGCGGGGAAAGGTGTTGTGGTCGGGCCAGGCCATCTCCAGGGTTCGACCGTGGGCGATGGCCCGCAGCCCTTCGAACCGGTGGTATCCCTCGAGGGTGGCTCCGAGGCCCATCTCCTCGAGTTGGTGGACGGCCCGGGGGGTCAGGCCGTCGCCGCACGTCTTTTCGCGGGGGAACGCCTTGCGCTCCACGAAGGCGACGTCGAGGCCGTGGGTGGCCGCCCAGTAGGCGGTGGCTGCTCCAGCCGGACCGCCGCCGACCACCAGCAGGTCGTGGTCGGCTCGGTCCATAGGAGGTGCACCCGTCACCGGGTAGTCCGCGTCAGCGGGCCCGGATCAGTAGCCGTCGTCGTGGGCGACGGAGTCCAGGATGGCCTCGACCTCGTCGGCGGTGACCGTGGCCGGGTCGAGGTGGCCGTGCAGGTCCAGGTCGCCGACTTCGATGGCGTGGTCGAGCGCCTCGGCCAGCGCAGCATCCTCGTCAGAGCCGCTCAGAGCAGCCCGCTCGTAGAGAACCACGCCGATCAGTTGCTCGGTGGTCAGCACGTCGGCCCAACCCGGCATGCCGCCCTGGACGATCCGACCGCGATCGGGCGCGCCGTAGGAGTTGCCCAGGCCGAACGAGTCCGACCCCCTGGCCACCCACACGACGTGGTCGGCCGCCGACGGGAAGGTGGACAGCACCTCGCCGTCGGCCATGGCGTAGCCGCTGCCACCGCCGCCGGTGGCGCCGTGGCAGCTGGCGCAGCGGGCCTCGTAGACTTGCGCGCCCTCGGCCAGCACGCCGGTGGCCTCCTGGGGCGGACGCTCGAGGGTGCCCACGTAGGAGATGGCCCAGATGGGGAGCAGCAGCAGGGCGCCGGCGGCCCACCACGGGATCTTCTTGCGGCTGGCCGCGGCATCGTTGTAGGGAGCGACGGGCTCCGGCGGTGCCTCGACCACCGGGGCGGGGGCGGCAGCCTCGGCCGGAGCGGCGGCCTCTGCCGGGGCGACTACTGCGGGGGCCTCGGCCGGAGCGGGCTCGCCGGTGGCCTTGGCTTTGGCGGCCTGGGCCCGCTTCAGGAGGTGCTCGGGGATCTCGGTCAACGTGTGCTCCGGAGGAGTTCGGGCGGGGCGTCGGAGGTGTGGAGCCGATCGGTGGATGGCACCGGTCGGTCCCGGACCACGGGGAGGTTAGCGCCACCGGCGTCGGCCGCGGGCGCCCGGGTCGGTGCCGCCCCGGGTGCTGGACTAGCGGTCCGGTCGGGCGGTCGGTCAGGTGGTGGGTGGTGTCGCCGTCGTGATAGAAACCCGTCCCGGGATCGTCGCCACGATCTGACCGCACAGCCGGAGACCGGGACCGCCCGAGCAGTCGCTGCATCCCGGCTGGACGGTCGTCCGCGATGACGGTCCAACCGTTAGCATGGTGCCCGCACCTTGTGCACCATTTCACGAAGTCCGCCGGAGCCACCGAGGGAGGGCCTGCAACGATGGTCGCGTTCGTGACCTCCATCATCGTCACCGTCCTCCTGATGGGCGGCTACGAGTGGTACCGGAAGCGCACTCCGGCCGATAAGGACTTCACGTGGGGCGAGGCGATGGTCTTCGCCACCTACGTCTTCTTCATCCTCTGGTGGGTCTACGGCGTGGTCCCTCACCAGTGGCTGACCTGGGCCGACAGCGAACTCAACTGGCGCCCCGACCGCTTCATCGTTGGGCCGGAACTCCCGTGGACCGGGGACCAGGGCATCGTCGAGTGGGCGCTGCCCTTCACCATGACCTACCAGATCATCCGTGACCTGGTGGCTGTCGTGATCTACGGCATCTTCCTGGGCGGCAACGTCTACTACTGGATGCAGTGGCACAACCGAGGCAAGGAGAAGGACGCTCCGAAGCCGACGTCGGAGTACGGCCGTCCGCTGGTGCGTGAGGGGGCCGGCGCATGAGTGTCACTGACGCCAACCCCCCGCACCCGACCTTCGTCGACGACTACGTCCTCCGGGAGGTCGACGCGGACTGGATGACGACCAACAACCGGGTCAAGACGTTCATCCACATCGACCAGTCCGAGTGCATCATGTGCGAGGGCTGTGTCGACATCTGCCCATGGAAGTGCATCCACATGGTCTCCCCGGACGCGGTCGCCGAGTCGGTGGGGACCGAGCAGCCGGGCGTCGACCCGAGCGACCACGTGATCTTCACCATCGACGACGACGTGTGCACCCGCTGCGCACTTTGCGTCGACCGCTGCCCGACCGGGGTCATCATCCTCGGCAAGTGCAGCGAAGCCCCCGCCGACGGCGACGCCAACCAGCGGACCAACACCCACGGGTATGGCTACGGGATGAGGCTGGGCTGAGTGATGACCGGGACGATGCGCACACGAACGACGGTTGACCAGGAGAACGCACACCGTGGCTGACGAGAAGAAGCCGGCCGGCCAGGCGCTGCAGGAGCAGCTCAGCCAGCTGACCGATCAGGTCCAGGGCTCGCAGGCCTGGAGCTCGATCTTCCGACCGGGCTCGATCTTCCGGAAGGGCTACAACGACAGCCCCCGGAACCGGTCCTACGTGATCATGAACAGCGTGCTCTACCACCTCCACCCGGTGAAGGTGAAGCGGCACGCGGTCAAGGTCAGCTACACCCTCTGCCTCGGTGGCCTGTCCTTCTTCCTGTTCATCCTGCTGACGGTCACCGGCATCTTCCTGATGTTCTTCTACCGTCCGACTGCCGCCCAGGCCTGGGACGACATCCAGACGCTGCAGACCGCGGTCGGCTTCGGCCTACTGGTCCGCAACATGCACCGATGGACGGCCCACCTCATGGTGTTAACGGTGTTCCTGCACATGGCCCGCGTCTTCTACCACGGGGCCTACAAGCCGCCCCGGGAGTTCAACTGGGTGGTCGGCGTGATGCTGCTGCAGTTCACGCTGCTGCTCTCGTTCACCGGCTACCTCCTGCCGTGGGACCAGCTGGCGCTGTGGGCGGTGACGGTGGGGACGAACATGATGGGCTTCACCCCGGTCTTTGGCGAACAGGTGCGCTTCGTGCTCCTCGGAGGCGTCGAGATCGGCACCGACACGCTGTTGCGCTGGTACACGCTCCATGTCCTGATGCTGCCCTTTGTGCTGGTCATATTCCTGGCCGTCCACTTTTGGCGGGTCCGCAAGGACGGTGGCATCTCTGGCCCGCTGTAGGCCGGCCGCCAAGGACGCAGGACGAATCGATGACCGAGATTCCCGAACACCTCCGGAAGCGGGCCGAGGCCGCCAAGGCCAAGGCGCAGGCCGCCGCGGGCGGTGGCGACGCCCCTGCCGGCGACGCTCCGGCCGGTGATACCCCGGCCGCGGAGGAGAAGATCCCGTCGCACCTGCTCGACCGCACCACCGCGGCGAGTGACCAGCCGGCTCCGACGGCTGGGGGCACGGCGGCTCCCGCCGCGGGCAGCGGTCCCGACGGTCACAACCAGCGCCTTCTCACCGTCGTCAAGTCCGGCTCCATTCAGGACACCAAGGCCACCCCTCAGGACAAGGTCCACGTCTGGCCGCACCTGCTGCTTGCGGAGTTCCTCGCAGCACTGGCCATCACCCTTTTCTCGCTGCTGTTCTCGATCTTCGTGAACGCCCCTCTGCTCGAGTTGGCCGACTTCAACAAGACGCCGAACCCTTCCAAGGCTCCGTGGTACTTCTTGGGCCTGCAGGAGTTACTCACCATGTTCCACCCGATGGTGGCCGGCGTGACCATTCCCGGCATCGGCCTGTTCGTGCTGATCCTGGCGCCCTACATCGACAAGAACCCGTCGAAGCGCCCGGAGGACCGCAAGTTCGCCATCTCGCTGATGACCGTGCACCTCATGTTCTGGGCCGTGCTGGTCATGATCGGGTCCTTCTTCCGCGGCCCCGGCTTCAACTTCATCTTCCCGTGGAACTCCGGCCTTTTCTTCGAGTTGTGATCGCCGTGGATCTCCGCACCCCGTTCGCCACCCCGCCGGCACACAGGAGCTGACCCGTGGTCGTCGTCATCGCTGTCATCCTCCTCGTCGTCCTGGCCGTCGTCGTGCTCGTGGGCGCATCCCGTCGGCGCGACCGGTCCGCCGCGGGCCTGTCCCGAGAGGCCCGCCGTCGCAACGTCCAGAACCCGCTGCTGGGCGGTTCAGGGGCCGACGCCCCGACCGGCCGCGAGGTGGAGGCCGCCGCGGTGGTCCGCCGATCGGGCGACGTGGCCGCCGTCGAGTCGGCGCCGCCGGAGCCCTTCGTGGCCCCCGACCCGCAGGCCGTCGGCGTCAGTCGCCGCCAGTTCTTCAACCGCAGCCTCGTCGGCATGATGGGCTTCGGCCTGTCGGGCTTCGGTGGGGCCAGCATCGCCTTCCTTTGGCCGCAGGGCGTGAGCGGCTTCGGCTCCAAGATCAAGGTCGGCAACGTGGTCGAGCTCCTGGCTGACATCGACGCCAACAATGGCTTCCTCTACAAGCCCGAGGGTCGGATGTGGATCACGGCGTACCCCAACGGCGCGGTGGAGAAGGCCCGGTCGACCTACTCGGCGCCCGAGCTGGCCGGCATGACGGCCGGCGTCGAGGGCGGCTTCGACGCCGGGATCGTGGCCCTCTACCAGAAGTGCCCACACCTAGGCTGCCGGGTCCCCAACTGCGTGTCGTCGCAGTGGTTCGAGTGCCCGTGTCACGGCTCCCAGTACAACCAGGTCGGCGAGAAGCGCGGCGGCCCGGCTCCTCGGGGCATGGACCGCTTCGCTATGTCGGTGGCCGACGGCGTGCTGACCGTTGACACCGGCACCATCATCCAGGGCCCGCCGATCGGCGTGAACACCACCGGCCAGGAGGCCGAGGGCCCCAACTGCATTGGCCAGGCCAGCGGCCACTAGCCCGATGACCGAAGACTCCGTGAACGAGATGACCACACTCCTCCTTGCCAGCACCCAGCGCTCCATCGGCTGGGTCCTCGCGACCATCGTCCTGGTGGGCATGGGGGTCTACCTCCTGTTCAGCTTCCGGCTCGGCAAGCGCGAGGTCGGCTCTGAGATCGACCTGGCGGCCAACAGGACGGAGCACGCCGACGACGACGAGCTCGAGACCCGGATACTCGACCGCAACCTGGCCTGGTCGCTGGTCACCCTGACCGTGATTTCCCTCATCCTGCCGCTCTACTGGCTGATGGAGCCGGCTCGGCAGGACAACGCCGCCTACGGCTGGGTGAAGCGCTTCGAGAAGCGGGGCGCCAACAACTTCGAAGAGGCCTGCGTCAGTTGCCACGGCCCGGGCGGCGTGGGCGGTGTGGCCTCCTACACCCTGACTGACGCCAACGGCGGCTTTGTGGCCCAGGTCGAGTGGAAGGCCCCTTCGCTGACCACCGTGCTGAGCCGCTTCGACGAGTCCGAGGTGCAGCGCATCCTCGACTACGGCCGGCCCGGCACCCCCATGCCGGCCTGGGGCCTGCCCGGCGGTGGTCCGCTGACCTCCCAGCAGGTCCACCAGTTGATCGTCTACCTGCGGTCCATCCAGCTGTCCCCCGACGAGGCGGCCGCCGAGGTCCATTCCGGTCTGGTCGCTGGGGCCCGATCCATCGTGACCGAGCGTGACCCGGGCCTGAACGACGCCGACGATGTGGTCGAGGCTGCCGAGGCGTGGCTGGTCCAGGCCGCCGACCCGTCGAGCAGCGACTACGGGGCTTATGGCGAGTTGCTGTTCAACAACCCCGCCGGCCAGGGCGCCAACAACTGCGCCCGCTGCCACACGCCGGGCTTCTCCTACGGGGCGACCGGCGAGGAGGCCACCGCCGAGCTGATGACCGAGTGGCCCCGCCTGGCCGAGTCCGGGATCCTCACCGGCTACCAGCCGGGCCGCGGCCACGTCGGTCCGAGCCTCATCGGCATCGACACCCACTTCCCGACGGCCGCAGGTCACGAGGACTTCGTCCGGACCGGCTCGCAGGTGGGCAGCGGCTACGGCAACGCCCGTCCGGGCACCGGCGGCATGCCCGGCTTCGGTGGGCGGACCGACGACCTGGACGTGATCGGCACCGTGGTCCGGTCCCGCATCCTCACTCCGGAGCAGATCGCCGCCATCGTGGCGTACGAGAGGAGCCTGTGATGGACACCCTGGTCATGTTGGCCGGGCTGGCCTGGGATCCCGAGATCCGGGGCATCCTGACCGTCGCCACCGGCTTCGCCGTCCTGATGGGTTCGGTCTGGCTGATCGTGGCCACCAACTCGGGCATCCGCCTGGCCACCCTCATGTCGGCCGCCGCCCTCATGGGCTGGATGGTCATCCTGGGCAGCGCCTGGTGGATGTACGGCTCGGGCTGGAAGGGCGACTCGCCCAGTTGGAAGACCATCGACATCAACGTGGGCGACCTGGGGGCTAGCGGCCTGATGGAGGCCCGCCTGCTGCCCAACCCCGACGAGATGCCGTCGGCCTACGAGCTGGTCGTGGCATCGGGCGACGCGGTGGCCATCGCCGAGTTCGACACCCTGCCCTCCGCCGAGGACAACCCCGACATCTCGGCCGAGGAGTTGGCCGCCCTGCAGGCCGACCGGCAGCTCCGCAACGAGATCATCACCCGGTCCGAGCTGGCTGCCGTGGCCCGCAACGTGACAGACGCCGCCGGCCTGCGCGAGCTCGGCCCGTGGCGCCTGCTGGCCACCACCGAGGCCGGTGACGCCCAGGCCCAGGCGGCTGCCGATGTCCTGGCTCACCCTGACCTCGGCTTCGCCAGCTCGGTCGACTACAAGCTGCTCGACGCCTACACCATGGGCGGCAAGCCGGCCCTGCAGGACGACCCGAACCGCTGGGACCGCATCCGACACTGGATCACCAGCTCGGCTCGGATCACCCACCCCACCCGGTACACCGTGGTGCAACTCCAGGGCGTATTGCGCCAGGAGGTGGCCCCGGGCGAGGCCCCGCCCCGCCCGGTGGTTGACCCCGAGGAGCCCGTGGTGTCGGTGGTCATGGTCCGCGACCTGGGATGGGTCCGCCTCCGACCGGCGCTGGTGACCATCGGGTCGCTGCTGGTCTTCCTGGCGCTCTGCTACTGGCTCCACGTGCGCGACAAGGAGCTGATGGAGCGGCGCCGGGAGTTCGAGGCCTCGAAGGCCTGACACCGTGATCCTCTCCGTGGTCTCGGGTGGGACCGGGTGCGAGTGACGTGCTCGGCCAGTACCTGCCCGTCTTCGTCCTCCTTGTCCTCGCCTTCCTCTTCGCGGCGCTGAGCTTCTTAGCGTCGCGCCTTCTGGCGCCCCGCCGCCCCCACGACCGCAAGGCCGCCCCCTACGAGTGCGGCATCATCCCCGGCCGGGAGACCCCGGAGCGCTTCCCGGTCCGGTTCTTTCTCGTGGCGATGATCTTCATCGTCTTCGACATCGAAATCGTCTTCCTCTACCCGTGGGCCGTGGCCCACGGCGGCCTAGGCCTGTTCGGCCTGGTGGCCGTGCTGCTGTTCTCCCTGGCCGTCTTCGAGTCGTTCGTCTACCTGATCGGCAACGGCGCGTTGGAGTGGGGCCCGGTCCGTCGGGTCCGCCACGCCGTGTCGCCGGCACGGACGTCGAGCTCGACCATCCGCCGGGCCGGGGTCCGCGAAGTCGGCCTCGAGGGGCGCAATGCCATGGACGCTGCGTCGGGCG
>PBUO01000047.1 GCA_002727895.1 Acidimicrobiaceae bacterium
TCGTAGGTGTAGGTCATGGACTGGCCAGCCTCGAGGCGGAAGACCCCGGCGGTAATCGGCTTGTCAGGATCATCGGATACGGCGAAATCCTCGAGGAAGGCGTTGGCGTCGAACTCGTCCATGGCCGGGAGTTCCCGGCCCTTGATCGATCCCTTGGGCTGCATGGCGGGCATGTCGTGGTCCTCATGGTCGCCGCCCCAGCGGCGGGGCGGGTCGGGTGGTGACCGCAGCCTCCCACAATCACAAGGGCCTTCCCGCAGAGATCGGGGCGACGGGTACCGTGGCCGGCGTGAAGGTTCGATTGCGGCAGGTAGCCCTCGTGGTCCGAGATCTTCCAGCGGCGGAGGCCGAGGTGGTGGCCTCCCTCGGGGTCGAGGCGTGTGCCCACGACCTGTACGTCGAGCAGTTCGGCCTCAAAAACGTTCTCTTCCCAGTGGGGGAGGGGCTCCTGGAGTTGGTCTCGCCGTTCGGCGTGGGCACGACGGCTGGCCGGTTCATGGAGCGGCGGGGCGGGGACGCCGGATACATGGTCCTCTTCCAGGTTGACAACCTCGACGGGGTGCGTCGACGGGCGGTTGGCGAGGGGGTGCGGATCGTGCTGGAGGCGACCCAGCCGGGGATCGTGGGCCTGCACCTCCATCCCCGCGACCTGTGCGGGGCGATCGTGTCGGTGGACGAGACCGACCGTTGGGAGGACTGGCCGTGGGCCGGACCGTCGTGGCGGGATCACGTAAGGACCGACGTGGTATCGAGTCTGGCCGCCGTCGAGGTGTCGGTGGCCGACCCGGATTTGGTGGCCGCACGGTGGGCCACCGTCCTCGGCGTGGACGCGGTCGGGGCCACGGTGCCACTGGACGAGGGCGAGGTCCGGTTCGTATCGGCCGGGGACCGGGGAGAGGGCATGTCCGGTTTGGAGTTGCGGGCCACCGAACATGCCGACCTGGTGATCGGCGGCGTCCGCTTCTCCCTCCGGCCCGCTTGACGGGACCGGGGGTGGCCCGGGGAGACTGGGCTATGGCCACCTACGCCACCGAACTTCCGCTGCGGCCCGAACTGGACGCCTCGCACGCCTTGGCCATGGCCCACTTCGCCGCTCCGGGAACGTGGTGGACGGGCGCCGAGCGCCTGGCCATGGTGGCCGAGGTGCGTCGGGCCCGGGACGCCGAACCACTCCCGCCGTGGGAGGCGCCGTCGGACATCGACGGTCTGGTGGCCGAGGACCACCCGCTTCCGAGGGCCGCCGTCGATGCCGTGTGGCGGCTCACCAACCATCCCGGCACCCTCACCGCCGACTGGTACCGGTCGATCCTCGAGCGGGGGATGGAGCCGCTGGCCTACGTTGAAATGGTGTCGGTGGTCGCCCAGGCCAACTGTGTGGACCGATTTGCTGATGCTCTGGAGCTGGATCGGATACCGCTCCCCGACGCGTTGGACGGCGAGCCCAGCCGGCTGGTGCCCGACGCCGTGGCGGTCCGCCTCCACTGGGTGCCCACCGACGACATCGGCGGTCCCAACGTGTTCCGGGCGTTGTCCGCGGTGCCGGACGAGTTAGCCGCCCGCTCAGCGCTGTCGACCCCGCACTACCTGGAGGGGAAGGATGTGTTCGGCGACGTGGTCTCTGACCGTTTCTCCCTGCAACGGGTCCAGATCGAGCTGGTGGCCGGACGGACTTCGAAGCTCAACGAGTGCTTCTACTGAACGACCAGCCACGCGCTGCTGCTCGGTCTGAGTGGCGAACACCACGACGCGGACGTCTCCCTAGACGGGGTGTCCGGAATCGGTGATGGCGACGGAGGCATCCGGCACGGGGCGGTGCTGATCCGCCTGGTTGAGGCCATGTGGGCGGGTGAGCCCGGCGAGTTGGCCGCGGCTCGCGAGGCGGTGCTGGAGGCGGCCGGACCCGACGTGCTGGTCGACTCCGTGGCGGTCAGCGCCAACTTCCACCTGATGACCCGGGTGGCCGACGGCACCGGGACGCCGCTGGACCCGACGACCGACGAGATGTCGGCGCCGTGGCGTGATGGGATCGGGGTTGACGGGTTCGCCTCCCGCCGCCACGTTCCCACCGACTGACGACGCGCTACCGGCCGCAGGGAGGCCGTCAGGCCCGTTTGTCGAGGGCGAGTCGCATCCGGGCGATGTGCTCGGGGCCGATCTCGCAGCAGCCGCCGACCACCGAGGCGCCTGTCTCCACCCAGCCCATGACTAGGTCGGTGTAGGGGTCGGCACCCAGGTCGGTGCGGGCCTCGGGGAGCGGGCTCCCGTCGCGGCCTCGCCAGCCGACCGGCATGCCGTGGAAGGCGTTGGCGTAGGCGCCGACTGGGCGGGTGGTGGCCGCCCTGAGCAGCGGGAGGGCCTCGTTGACCTGCTCGGGCGGGCAGCAGTTGAGCAGGAAGGCATCGGCGTCCACCTCGCCGCAGGCCTCGGCGAACGGGGTGCCGTCCAGGAGGTGAGGTCCGGTCCCGCCCTGCAAGGTAAACGAGGCCCACACCTCCTTCCCGGACGCCCGAGCGGCGTCGGTGGCTGCCCGGGCCTCGTGGAGGGCGCCCATTGTCTCGCAGAGGAACAGGTCGACGGAGTCGTTGAGCGACGCGGCCATCGCCGCGTACTCGTCGCGGAGTTCCTCGTAGGTGCCATCCGGCGAGGGGTTGTAGCTGTGGCGAAGCGGGGGCAGCGATCCGGCCACCCGGACGGTGCGGTCGGCAGCGTCGGCGGCCCCTCGGGCCAGGCGGCCGGCGGCCCGGCACAACTCGTCGGCTCGGTCGGCGAGGCCGTGGGGTCGGAGGCGATCGGCGAAGGTGGCGTAGGTGTTGGTGGTCAGGACGTCGCAGCCGGCGGCCACGTAGTCGGCGTGGACGCCCCGCACCAGGTCTGGGTCCTCGATCATGGCCCACGCCGACCAGAATTCGGGCGAGCGGGGCGAGCCCCGCCGGATTAGCTCCTGCCCCATGCCTCCGTCGAGTAGCAGCGTCATGGCCGGGTCCTCGTCACGGCGTCCTCCGGTGTCGTGCGAATACGGTCCCCGGGACCCTAGGTGGCGGCGTGCGCCGGACCTAGTGTCCCGCCGATGGGTGCGCTGCTGGGTGCGTTGAGNTCGCTGTGCGTGGGCGGCTCCGAGTTCTTCGGGCGGCGTAGCTCGCTGGTCACCGGGGTCCTCGCCGTGNCCATGGTCGCCCAGGGGGTGGCCTGCCTGGCNTCGCTGGCCACGGTGNCGGTGGTGCCGAGCGCCTTNGATCCCGGTGACCTGCTGCTCGGGGCGGCNTCGGGGGTCGGGGTCGGCTTCGGGATGGTCTTGTANCTCGGGGGGAGTCCTCCGCAGTTCGGCGACCGTCGTGGCCCCGCTGGTCGCCGTGCTGACNGTGGTCATCCCGGTGGGCTACGCATCGGTGGTCGACGAGGCCCCGTCGGTGCTGGTCGTCGGNGGGGTGGNGGTNGCCGTNCTGGGGCTGGTGCTCATCACCTCCGGGGTGCGGGCCGTCGGCGGGCGGCGGTCGGGGTTGCTGTGGGGGACCGGTGCCGGGATGGCGTACGGGTTCGGCCTGTCGGTTCTGATGGAGACTGACGGAGCGAGTGGATCGTGGCCGGGGTCCGCACAGCGCTTCGTGGCAACGATCATCACGGTCGCCCTCGCCCTGAGTGCCCGCAAGGCGGTTGCCCCGCAGCGGGGAACCCGTCTTTGGGCGGTCTGCTCCGGGGTCCTAGCCGCGGCGGCGACCCTGACCTACATCTGGGCCGTGCAGGCCGATCCGCTGCCCGCCGCGGTGACCGGGGCCATGTTCCCGGCGGTAAGCGTGGCCCTCGGGAGGTTGGTATTCGGCGACGAAGTGCGGCGCTCGCAGGGCTTCGGCCTGCTGCTCACCCTGATCGGCGTGGGCGGTGTGGTCGCCGGCTGAGCGGGTGGACCTCGCGGTGGGGCGGCGTGGGAGGCTGGCCCGATGAGCGATCAGGATCCGGTGCTGTACGAGGAGCGCGACGACATCGCCGTCATCACGCTGAACCGCCCCGAGAAGAAGAACACCCTGACCGACGCTGTCATCCAGGGCATCGCCGACGGGATCGACGCGGCAACGAAGTCCCGGGAAGTGGCGGCCGTCGTTCTGCGGGGGGCGGGCGACACATTCACCGCCGGTTATGACCTGACAGCGGGGTCAGGCTCTGGGACGTCGGGGGGAGACGAGCCGGGCTGGTCGACGCCCTACGGGGCGAAGGGACCGACGCCACGAGAGGGAGCGTGGGACCCGGTCCGGGACTACCAGTTCATGGGCAACAACGTCCGCCGATTCATGAAGGTGTGGGAGTGCCCCAAGCCGGTGATCGGCGAGGTGCGGGGCTGGGCGGTGGGCGGGGCCACCGACCTGGTGCTGTGCGCCGACCTGCTCTACATGGCGTCCGACGCACACATCGGGTACGCCCCCAGCCGGATCTTCGGCACGCCGACCACCATGATGTGGGTGTACCGGCTCGGTCTGGAGCACGCCAAGCAGTTCCTCCTGACCGGGCGGGCCATCGACGCCGAGACGGCCCACCGGATCGGCCTGGTGTCGCACGTCTGCGACCCGGACGACCTGTCGGAGGTGGTGGAGGCAGAGGCCCGACGGTTCCGGCGCATCCCGGCCAACCAGTTGGCGTTGAACAAGATGCTGGTCAACCAAGCCTTCGAGAACATGGGCCTGCGGACCTCGCAGATGCTGGGCACCCTCTTCGACGGGGTGACCCGCCACACCGAGGAGGCTTACCGGTGGGTGGAGTCGTTTGAGGAGAAGGGCTTCCGGGAGGTAATCCGGGAGCGGGACGCCCCGTGGGAGGACTACGGCGAGAGGCCCCGCTGACCGGGGCCTGTCGCTTCTGGTCAGCCCTTCCCGAACTCGGGTCGCCGCTTCTCGGCGAACGCGGCGATGCCCTCACGGCCGTCGGCGGTGCCCATGGCGGCCACGATGGTGGCCGCCTCGATCTCGCCGGCCTCCTCGAGGGAGCGCTCGTAGCCCTGGTAGATGACCCGCTTGGCGTGGCCGAGGGCTCCGGCCGCCCCGTCGGCCAGCGACCGTGCCAACTCCGCGGTGGCGGCGTCGACCTCGTCATCGGGGACCACCCGGTTTACGAGGCCCCACGCCTCGGCCTCGTCGGCAGTCAGCACCCGGTTGGTGAGCGTAAGGTCGAGGGCCCTGCGCAGTCCGATGTGGCGGGCCAGGAAGTAGGTGGAGGTGCCGTCGGGGGTCACGCCGGCCCGGGTGTAGGCCATGGTGAACTTGGTCGACTCGCCGCACACCACCAGGTCGAAGGCGGTGGCCAACGAGAGCCCGGCGCCGCCGGCTGCACCCCGGATGCCGGCCACGTAGGGCTTCGGGGTCCGGTTCATCCGGTAGATGCCGCCGTGGTAGTCGGTGAGCATGTCGCCGGCCAGGTGGGGGAGGTCGTCGCCGGCGGCGTGGAAGAGCTTGAGGTCGCCGCCGGCGCAGAACACCTTCCCCTCGGCGGTGACCGACACGGCCTGGACGTCGTCGTCGAGTTGGACCTCGAGGGTGACGGCACGTAGGTCACGGGAGAAGGCGGGGCTGACGGCGTTGGCTCCGTCGGGGTTGGTGAAGCGGACGTGGGCGACGCCGTCGGCCAACTCGTAGGACATGGTGGTCAGGTCCATGGCGGGTCTCCTTGGCTTCAGGTCGCGGGCTTTGGCAGATAGTGGCGATCCTCAGTGGGTGGCCAAAGCCTCGCGGAGGGGGGAGTCCTCGAAGCCATCGGGGACGGCGCCCGTCGTGGCGTACAGGTACAGGGCGGTCTGGAAGACGGCGCCCAGGGCGATGAGGACGACGACGGCGAGGGCCACCCACGGGACGGCGATGACGAGGCCGAGCGGGCCGGCGACCATCACGATGAGGACGGCTGGGACCATGGCGGCCAGGCCGAGCAGGCCGAAGCCGACCTGCGAGGCCAGGTTCTCGCCCCAGGTCCGCTTTAGGAGCGAGGCCGAGGCCTTCAGGCCGCTGATGGCGCCCTCGTCGTCGATGACGATGGCCGGGATGACGAGGAACGATGCGGCCTCCCAGGCCATACCGATCAGGCTGACGGCGAACTGGCCGAGGCGGCCGGCCCGGTCGCGCAGTGCCGAAAGGACGAGGCCGACGGTGGCGGTGAGCAGCGCCCAAGGGAGTAGCCCGCCGAGGTGTCGTGTGGCCCGGCTGATGGCCGACCGGACGGTCGGGTCGCCGCCGGACATCCGCTCGTAGGCGCCGGCAACCAGGGCCGCCTTGAAGAACACGCCGACCACGCTGAGCAGCAGGGCGCTGGCCAGGCCAGCGAAGGCCACTACCGCATCCACGCCGCCCTCCTCGGAGGCCACGCCGGACAGGTCGGACACGGCCATGGTGGGCAGCCAGATGGCCAGCAGGACCCCGATCGAGGCGAGGAAGGAGAGGACGGGCAGCACCAGCAGTTCCCGGTCCTGCCGCAGTACCTGCCACGACACCTTGGCCAACGTGATCGTCCTCGAGATGCGTCCCATGTGGCGACGGTAGCGTCGACGCTGGCGATTCAGTCCGTGGCCCTGGCCGTCAGGTTTGGTGCGATCGACTGCCCGGGGCCCCTTCGCCCTCGGTCGGCGTCACGCCATCCTCTCGATAAGGGGTGACTGTCGGCTATAGCCCGGCGATGGTGCGGTCAGGCGAGGGTGGCGAGGACCGTGGCCAGGTCGTCGACGGTGGTGCGGGGGTTGACCACGCAGAACCGCATGGCCGGCTCGTCCTCGAAGGTGGTCGTGGTGAGCATCGCCGTGCCGTCGGCCAGCAGGCGGTCGGACCACGCCTGGTAGTCGTTGGCGTGCCATCCGCGTCGGAGAAACGCCACCACCGACAGTTCCGGTTCGAGGAGCAGTTCTAGGTGGTCGGCGGCGGCCACGAGGTCCCGGCCGGCCCGGGCCACGGCCAAGGTGTGTTCGACGGCGTCGCGGTAGGCGTCGGTGCCGTGCACGGCCAGCGAGAACCAGAACGGGACGCCCCGGGCCCGTCGGGTCAGCACGTGGGCGTGGTCGCACGGGTTGTAGACGGCCTTGTCGATGATCGGCTCGAGGTAGCCGGCGTGCTGGGTGTGGGCGATGCGTGCCGGCTCTGGGTCGCGGTAGACGAGCGCCGCGCAGTCGAACGGCGAGAACAGCCATTTGTGGGGGTCGATGACTAAGGAGTCGCACCGTTCGATGCCGTCGTAGCGATGTCGGACCGAGGGGGCCACGAGGCCGGCGCCTCCGTAGGCGCCGTCGACGTGCAGCCAGGTGCTGCCGGCGGCGTCACATGCGTCAGCCACCGAGCCGAGGGCGTCGATCACACCGACGTTGGTGGTGCCGGCGGTGGCCACCACGGCGAAGACCTCGACGCCGTCGGCGCGCCCCCCGATGGCCGTAGCCACGGCCTCGCCGGTGAGCCGGAGCTCATGGTCGAGCTCCGCGGGTATCACATCAACGTCCATGACCCGGGCAGCAGAGGCGACTGACGAGTGGGTGCTGGCCGAGCACACCACGGCCCAGCGGGCCGGTTGCGGGAGACTGTGAGCCTCACGGGCCCGGCGGGCGGCGTCGCGGGCGGTGACTAGGGCCGACAGGTTGGCCATCGTGCCGCCGGTGACGAAGCAGCCGTTGGCGCTTTCGGGGAGGCCGGCCAAATCCGCGATCCACCGCATGGCCTCGTTCTCGGCGTGGATCATCCCGGCGCCGTCCATCCACGTCGAACCACACTGGGACGACGGGCCGACCACCATGTCGAAGGCGTTGGCCGCAGTAGTTGGGGCGTGGGGCACGAAGGCCAGGTACCGCGGGTGGTCGCAGGCGATGCTGGCCGGGGCGAGGTGGTCGGTGTAGATCCGCAGCGCCTCGCTAGCGCCGAGGCCTTCTGGGGTGACGGTGGGGCCGACCGCAGCGGCAAGCTGCTCGGCAGTAGGAGCCGGGGTCAGCGGCGGTTGGTTGCCCATCCGGTGGAGAACGTGCTCCATGACCGAACGGACCATCGTCTCGTGGTCGGTGTCGAAGCCGTGGAGTTCCATCGGGCGGAGGCTACGGCCGGGGCCCGCCTCTGGTCCGGTCAGGCGAAGTCGAATAGGGACCGGAAGGGGAGGTCGGCGACCGCTGCCCACGCCGCGCAGGTTTCAAGGAAGCGGGCTTGGAATCCGATTAGGGCATTGGCCGGGCGGCGGCCCCGGAATGCCGACGTCGCCCACTACGCCGAGGTGGACAGGTGGGTCAGAAGGAGGAGATTCAGGCCGACCGCCGCATTCTGGTTTGCGGTGACCCCGCCCTCGAGGAGCCGGTCGGCCGATGCCCCGACGGCCAGGCCCCGGACGATGCGCAACTCGGGCCGGTCGTCTCTGGCTGAGCCATCCGTCGTCGGGTTTACGATCGGCGACGGCCTGGCCGCAGTGACGGCGGAACCGCTCCCCATCGAAAAGGCCGGTGCCACGCGCACCGCAGTCGGTCCAGACGTGGTCCACCACCCGATGCCGTCATCCGTCTTCGGGCCTCCGCGGTCGGGACGACTCAGGTTGGGCGGAGCTCCTGGTGGGCGCCGTCGACGGTGAGGTCGAACGACGCCCAACCGCCGGCCGCGTCGACGGGTTCGACCGTGCCGTCGGGACGCACCAGGGTCCACGTGCCATCGGCCGGCAGGCCGGTCACCGAGAGCGACGTCCGACCGCCGGCCAAACTGGCGTTGCGGGCCCGGCCGGCCAGGTGCAGTGCCGTGCCGTCCCACCGGGCCTCGCTGAGGGCCACATCGGGGAAATCGACGCCGACCACGGTCGGCTCGTCGAACCGGTCGTCCGCCGGCTGGGTGAAGATTCGGCTCCACGCCCCCGGCGTGCACGCCCAGCCGGCCATGACCCGCGCGTTGAGTTGTCCCCGGGGGTGCGGCTCACCGAGGCCGAAGCCGTACACGTGCTCCCCGAGGTCGTCGTCCACGGTCGGTTCGTGGAGGCCGTCGAGCACGGCCCAGATCCGGTCCTTCACCGTCCCGTCGTCGAACTCGGCGGTCTGCATGGCCAGGAGCGAGGCGAAGCCGGGGTCGGCCAGCAGACCCGGCGCCTCCGGGGTCGGCGGGTGGTCGCCGTCGAGGCCGGCGACGGTGACGGCCAACTCCCACGCGGAGCGGGCCACGTCGGGGCGTTGCGGCGCCAGGTACCAGACGGGCGCCATGAGGCCCATCGGGCTGGACACGTGCTCGTCGACGATGGGGTCGTAGTAGAGGTCCATTGCCACAGGACGCCCGTCTTGCCAGGTGACGTAGTTGTCGACAGCGTGGTCCCACCACGGTTCGAAGACGGCGTGGTGGTCGGTGCCAAGAAGGTTGTCGTGCAGCCTCAGACCGAGGCCGGCGCCGCTCAGTCAATAGGGCCAGATCTTGGTGTTCTCGCAGTGGACGCCGATGGGCCGGTCCCGCCACTGGTCGGCGAGGTGGGCGGCGATCCCGGAGTGGGTCCAGGTGAAGGTGTGCTCGCCATCGCGGACCATGTCGAACGGCTGGTTCCAGCGGTCGTCACCGGTGACGTGGCGGTGCAGGCCAAGTAGGAGGCCAAAGAAGCCCTTGAAGAACAGCATCCCGTCGGCAGCTATGGGGTCCATCTGGACGCCGTAGGGGGCGATGCCGTTGGCCGTCCAGCCAGGCACGTCATAGTCGCCCCACAGTTCTTCGGGGATGAGCGGCCGCCAGTCCTCAGGGTACGAGCCGCGGTCGGGGTCAGGGCCGAACTGGGTCAGCCAGTCCGACGCCGCCCACCAGCCGGTGTGCCGTTCGACGAGCTCGTCGAGGATTCGGGCGTAGGGCTCCCGCCAAGCAGGAGTGCGGTCGGCCATGAGCGCCATGGAGTAGGCGGAGTCGACGAGGTCGAAGCGGTGCCACGACAACATGGGCTCGCCGGTGCGGTCGTCCCAGTGGGGATGGGGCTGGCCTTCGCGACTCCAGTCGTCGGGGGTGGTGGCCTTGCGGTGCAGGTAACGCAGCCAGCCCAGGGACCGATCGTCGAGCGGAGCGGGGTTGGAGCCTGTCACGGCGAGCGTTCGTCGAAGAGGAGGCTGCAGCACGTCAAGGCGCCCTCGGCCCGGGCCAGCTCGGAGGCGTCGACGAGGTGGACGTCGAGGCCGGCGTCGGTGAGGCGATCGGCGGTCCGGGGGAAGGCCGCCGCGGCGAGGATCGAGCTGCCGATCCGCACCACATTGGCCCCGTCGGGCTCGGTCGGGTCCACGGCGATACAGCGTCGGCCCTTGAACCGGTCCACGTCCACCCAGTCGGGGTTGGCGAGCAGGAGGTCGTCGCCGGCGACGGTGACCGCCGACTTGAGGTGTAGGCAGCCGGTGACTTCGATGGCGTGGACCCGGTAGCCGTGGTCGGCCACCGCGACCTGGAACTGGTCGATGGCGTGGCGGTCGCTGCGGGTGGTCAGCCCGATCCACACGTCGCGGCCCGCCACCAGCACGTCACCGCCGTCCACGATGCCGGGCGCCTCGATGGCCACGATGTCGCGGTACGGGGCCAGGGCGCGTTCGATCGTTGGGCGTTCGCCGCGGCGCGACTCGGCGCCTGGTCGGGTGAGGATCGCCACGTGGTCGAGTACGACGGCCGCGTCCTCAACGAACACCGAGTCGGGCAGGTCCGGTTCGGCAGGGAGGCGCTCGACCCGGCAGCCCAAGTGGGCGAGCGCCGCCTCGTAGGCGGCGTGCTGGGCCCGGGCGACGTCGACATCGATGGGGGTGCGTTCAAGGTAGGTCAGTTCGCAGTCCCCGATGGCGGGGCTNACCTNGCGGGTGATGGCGACCGGCACCCGGGCGACCGTAGTGCGGTCACCCGGGGCGGTCGGAGTCCAGTGGGCCGTCCGGGACGGTCCTTCGCTCAGATGTCGGGGTGGGCGGCGAAGTAGGTGAACTGGGGATCGCTCCGCAGGATCGGTGCTAGTGCCTCCATCATTCCGTTCTCCACGCGCCAGGCGAGGTAGGCCTCGTGGTCGGAACGCTGGTCGAACGTCTCCCACAGGACAACATCGTCAGGAGCGTCGGCGTTGCTGTAAACCTCAATGGACTGGCAGCCCTTCCAGGCCCGGGTGTCGCCGAGTATCGCCTTCGCTAGTGCAAGCATCTCCGGCCCCTTGCCTTCCTGGCATGGGAACAGGACGTGAATCTTCTGGGACATGGCGTTCGCCTCTCATCGGGGCGGATCCGCTGGTCGATCCCGCCTGTCGTCAAGTTCACCCTGACTTTGGGGGAGCGTCAAGTGCTCTGGGTCAGNCGTCCGGTTGGGCGGGGAAGACGACGTAGGCGGGTTCGGTCACGNGGGCNCCGTCGTCGGGTGTCGGATCTCGGCCGGTCAGAGTCGGTAGACCCGCTCAGCGGTGCCGGAGAACATGGCGTNCTGCTCGGCGTCGGAGAAGTCGGCCACCATCTTCTTGAAGGCGTTGAACAGCACCCGATACGACAGCGACAGGCGGTCGACCGGGAAGTTGCTCTCGAACATGCACCGATCGGGGCCGAAGCAGTCGATGGCGTGGAGGAAGTACGGCCGGTGGGCGGCTACTACCTCTTCGGAAGTCGGTGGGCGCTCGTCGTCGTGCCAGCCGAATCCGTTGTCGGGCATGGATAGGCCACCCAGCTTGGCGACCACGTTCGGGCACCGGGCCAGTTCGGCCAGGTCGACCTTCCACCGCTCAAAAATCTCCCTGCGGCGACCCTCGTAGGGGCCGACGCCCAGCGGGGTTCCGAAGTTGTCGAGCACGACCGTGGTGTCGGGTGCGGACCGGCACAGGTCGGTGAACTCCGGGATCTGCACGTGATAGTGCCAGCTGTCGTAGGTGAGGCCCCGCTCGCCGAGGCGACGCAAGCCGGCTCGGAAGGCCTCGTCGGCGGCCAGGTCGGCCGGTGCCCGCCCGGGGATGAGCAGGGTCTCGGGGAACTCGGGACACGAGATGGCGTGGCGGATGCCCCGGAACAGGCCGAGGCCCGCCTCCTCGTGCGCGTCCAGAACCTCGTCGAGCCGTCCGTCGCCCGGGGCGCCGAGGCGCAGGTCGGCGTGGGCGACGATGCCGGCGATGCGGGGCCCCGGCCCGGCGGCCGATGCTTTGGCGATGTCGGCCACGAACTCGGTCTCGCCGATCGGTCGGAGATGCTCGGGGCCTTGGGTGCGGTACGAGGCGTGGCACTCGACGAAGACCGTCTTCTCGACCCGGTGGCCCGAGTCGGTGTCGGCCCATAGGTGCTCCAGGACGTAGTCGGCGTCGGAGATCTCCCACAGGTGGTGGTGAGGGTCGACGATGCGCCGGTCCGGGTCGACGACCTCCTCGTCGACCTGCCCGTACCATTCGGGGCGGGGTGCCGAGAACCGGTTCCGGGTGCTCACGCTGGCTGAACCTAAGGCCTGGTGGTCAGTCCAGCGTGCCTCGGGGGGCCAGCTACTCGGAGGGTTGGCTGGAGACCTCGGCGATCCGCTTGAAGTCGGCGGGCTCGAGGAAGACGAGCGGGATGACCCGGTCTGTCTTCTCCTGATAGCGGGCGTAGTTGGCGAAGGCCTCGGTGACGAGCGGCCAGATCCGGGCCCGCTCCTCGTCGGAGGCGATCCGGGCGGTCATCGGGCGGTCCCTGGAGTCTTTCGTCGTCACTGTGACGGCTGGGTCCTGGCGGAGATTGAGGAACCAGTCGGGGTGGCGGTGGTCGCCGCCCCGGGAGGCGATGATCACCCGGACGTCGCCCTCGCCGTACGGCGTGGTGAGCATCACCGAGCGGGGCTGGCCGGACTTCCGGCCCGTGGTGGTCAACTCGAGGACGGGCATCTTGAGCGCCGTCCAGCCGCAGCCGCCGAAGCTCAACTTGAGCAGGGTCCGGTGGAGGAGGTTCAGGTTCTTGAGTTTGCGATCGCTCGACATTGCCATCAACGTATTGGCGGGGAGCCGGTGTCAGAATCGGGGTCGTGCGTCGGCTTGC
>PBUO01000048.1 GCA_002727895.1 Acidimicrobiaceae bacterium
CGTCGACCATGCCACCGTCGACCATGCCACCGTCGACCATGCCACCGTCGACCATGCCACCGTCGACCACGGTGTCTTCCACCACGGGCGCCCTGGCCCCGGCCCCCACCGCGTCCGAGGAGCCCGATCCGGGGCCCGGTTGGCCCGGCGGGTCGTGGGTGGACCCGGAGTCCATCGGGGAGCCGTGGGGGTCCGTGCCCGGGGTGCTGACCTTCCGGGGCTCCCCGACCCGGTCGTGGCACGGATCGGGGCCGGTCCCGACCGACCCGGTGGTGGCCTGGCGCTACCCCCGGGACGGGAAGATGTGCTCACTGTCCACGGTCGGCGACGTCGAGAAGGAGTGGTGCGGCCTCGGCTGGACCGGCCAGCCAGCGGTGTTCGAGCGTGACGGCCGCACCTGGGTGGTGTTCGGCGCCTACGACAGAGCGGTGCACTTCGTGGACGGGATCTCCGGTGCGCCGATGCTGGCCCCCCTGCCCACCGGCGACCTGGCCAAGGGCTCGGTGACCATCGACCCCGACGGCTACCCGCTGGCATACGTGGGGTCGCGCGACGACCTGCTGAGGGTGGTGGCCTTCGACCGACCCGAGCCAACGGTGCTGTGGAGCCTGCACGCCGAGGACTCTGGGCAGCCACTGTGGAACTCCGATTGGGACGCCTCGCCGCTGGTCCTCGACGACCACCTGTTCGCGGCGGGCGAGAACAGCCGCATGCACGTGGTGCGGCTCCGCAGGGGCTACGACGCCGACGGTCTGGTGGTCGTCGACCCGGAGATGGCGTGGTTCACCCACGGCTGGGACGACCAGCTGATCGCCGACGTCGGATGGAACCTGTCCATTGAGGGCTCGCCGCTGGTCATCGGCGACGCCCTGTGGTTCGCCAACTCCGGCGGCCTGGTCCAGGCCTGGGACATCGGAGGTCTGACCGACGGGGTCCGGCCACACCGCACCTTCCGGTTCTGGATGGGCGACGACGTGGACGCCACCCTCGTGCCCGACGCCGACGGCTTCCTCTACGTGGCCGCCGAGTACGAACGGGAGACCGAGCGCTCCCATGAGCTCGGCCAGTTGGTCAAGTTGGACCCGTCTCGGCCCGACGACCCGGTGGTGTGGGGCCTCGACGTCCGTTCCGAGGTGCCGTCGGGGATCTGGGCCACGCCGGCCGTGTACCGCGACCTGGTGGTGGTGGCCACCGACGACGGCGAGGTCCTCGGCGTGGACCGGGACGACGGCACGGTCCGGTGGCGGTTCGAGCTGCCGGGGCCGCTGTGGTCCTCGCCGACCGTGGTCGACGACGTGCTGCTTCTCGGCGACTGTGCTTGGGCCGGGGGGATGTCGGCCTGGGACGTGTCGGACACGTCGGTCGTCCCGCCGTCGCTGTGGCGTGTCGAGACGGGCGCCTGCGTGGAGGCGTCGCCGACGGTCTGGAAGGGAACGGTGTACNTCGGTTCACGGGACGGTCGGATGTACGCCCTGCGCGACCCGTACCGGGCCGGGTAAAGGGGCCTGATGAACNGGTNGGGACCCGATTCCCGGTCGCGGGTGACCCGTCGGTAGGTTCGGCGACGGGACGCCAGACCACGACGGGAGCAGCCATGGCCGAGGTCACCGAAGCCGAGATCCGGGAGATGACGCGGCGNCTGGTGGCCGACGTCCCGCCCGGAGACGTCGACCAGTTNGAGTTCCGGGGGGCCCAGTTCGACCGCGGCCTGGCCCTCGTGCAGTTCCCGGAGGGGCTGGGCGGCCTNGGCCTGTCCAGCCGTCGCCTCCAGACAGCGGTGGACGCCGAGTTGCGGGCCGCCGGCGTGACCTACCACGACCTCAACGTCAACCCGATCGGTATTGGGATGGGCGCTCCGGTGGTGCTGACCTACGCCTCGGACGAGCAGAAGCAGCGCCTCCTGCGCCCCATGTACACGGGTGAGGAGATCTGGTGCCAACTGTTCAGCGAGCCGGGCGCCGGGTCCGACGTGGCCGGCCTGTCCAGCCGGGCAGTGCGTGACGGGGACGAGTGGATCGTCAACGGACAGAAGGTGTGGACCACGCTGGCCCACGTGTCCCGCTGGGGGATGCTGGTGGCCCGGACCGACCCGGACCAGCCGAAGCACAAGGGCCTGACCTACTTCCTGCTGGACATGGAGTCCGAGGGCGTCGACGTGCGCCCCCTCCACCAGATCACCGGCGAAGCCGAGTTCAACGAGATCTTCCTAACCGACGTGCGGATCCCCCATGACCGGGTGTTCGGAGAGGTGGGTGGAGGCTGGGCCGCCGCGGTTACCACGCTGATGAACGAGCGGGTGGCCCTCGGTGGCGGCGTGCCGAAGCAGGGGACGGGCCCGATCGGCGACCTGGTCCGACTGTGGGAGGAACGGAAGGACTCGCTGGACCCGGTGGCCCGCGACGTGATGCGCGACCGGGTGGTCGACCTGTGGAGTCAGGCCGAGGCGATGCGGCTCACCAACTGGCGGGCACGCGAGGCCTCGAAGTCCGGCAACCCGGGACCCGAGGGTTCGGTGGGCAAGCTCATGTCAGCTGAGATGAACCAGCAAATCTACGAGACGTGCATGGACCTGCTTGGCGCCGACGCCATGACCTACGAGGCCGGCTACGAGCGCAAGCGGCCCGACGGCCTGCGCCTGATGGGTGGAGTGGGAACCAAGTACTCGTTCCTGCGGGCCCGGGCCAACACCATCGAGGGCGGGACGTCCGAGGTGATGCGCAACATCCTGGGCGAGCGGGTGCTCGGCCTGCCCGGTGACGTCCGGGTCGACAAGGATGTCAACTGGGTCGACGTGCCCCGGAACTAGGGCTCTTCAGCCTCGACGCCAGGAGGTGCCCGAGGGTCCGTCCTCGAGCACGATGCCACGGGCCGTCAGCTCGTCGCGGATCCGGTCGGCCTCGGCGAAGTCCTTCGCAGCGCGGGCGGCCAGCCGCCGGTCGACCAGCCCGTCGATCTCGTCGGCCTCCGGGTCGTCGCCGGCGTCGATCCCTGACGAGGCGGCTGCTCCGAGTTTCAGGCCGAGGGCGGCCGTGGCGTCGAGCGCCGCGGCCGCCAGCGCGGCGGCCTGGGCGTCGTCCTCGGCGTCCAAGGCCCGGTTGGCGTCGCGCACGGCATCGAAGACCACGGCGAGAGCCTGGGGCGTGCCCAGGTCGTCGTCCATGACGGCCCGGAACCGGTCCAGCACCTCGGCGTCGGCGGCGACCATAGGCAGGTCGGACTCGGCCATCCGGTCGGCAAACTTGTCGAGGCGCGCCAGGGCGGCGGCCGCCTGGTCCAGCGTGGTCGACCCGATCTCCATGGTCCGCCGGTAGTGGGTCTGCAACACCAGCAGCCGCAGGGCCCGTGGGTCCCAGGCGTCGAGCAGCCCGGCCAGCGTGGTGAAGTTGCCCAGCGACTTGGACATCTTCTCGCCGTCCACCTGGACCATGCCGTTGTGGACCCAGTGGCGGGCGAACGCCCGGCCGCAGCCCAGCGCCTCGGCCCGCTCGTTTTCGTGGTGGGGGAAGACCAGGTCGTCGCCACCGCCGTGGATGTCGAACCCGTCGCCCAGCAGGTGTAGCGACATGGCCACGCACTCGATGTGCCAGCCGGGCCGGCCCGGACCCCACGGGGAGTCCCAGGTGGGCTCGCCGGGCTTGGCCGCCTTCCAGAGGGCGAAGTCCAGGGGGTCGGCCTTGTCCTCGTCTACGTCAACCCGGGCGCCGGCACCCTCGCGTAGGTCGTCGACGGAGCGGCCGACTAGGGCGCCGTACTCGCCCAGTCGGTCGACGTCGAAGTAGACGCCAGAGTCGGTGGTGTAGGCCATGCTCCGCTCGACCAGGTCCGCGATGACCTCGACCATGCGGTCCACGTACTGGGTGGCCCGGGGACGCAGGTCGGGATGGGCCACGTTGAGGCGGTCCATCTGCTCGACGAAGGTGGCCTCGAAGCGCTGGGCCACGTCCGGCTCGGTGGAGCCCTCCTCGGCGGCCCGGTTGATGATCTTGTCGTCGATGTCGGTGATATTGGACACTGCGGTGACGTCCAGGCCCGTCCAGCGCAGGTAGCGGACCAGCACGTCGAAGGCCAGGGTGCTCCGGGCGTGGCCGAGGTGGGGGACGTCGTAGACGGTCGGGCCGCACCAGTAGACGGAGGCCTTCCCGGGATCCCGGGGCTCGAAGTCGACCTTGTCGCCGGTCAGGCTGTCGGTGAAGCGCAGCACCCGGTCAGGATACGGTCCGCCCGTCCCCGGGCCGTCCGGCCATTCGGTATGCCCCCAACTAAGGGAGCGGAGCCTGGAGACAGGGCCGTCAGGTAGTCCGGAACCAGGAGTCGGGCAGGGTGGCGTCGAGCCGGATGCCCAGTAGGGCCGCTGCGGTGGCCAGACCGGAGGCCGCCGTCGGGTCGTCGCCCGAGCCGGAGAGGATCCCCCCGGCCAACAGGTCGAGGGCGTCGCGGGCCGTGGCCGTGTCGAGGTCGTCGTCGAGGGCGGCCCGCACCGCGGCCAGGGTGGGCGCTGGGTTGGGGCCACGGGGTCGACGTGCCGCGGTGACGAGTCGGTCCAGCCGGGTTATGGCGTCGTCGATGTCGTAGTCGAACCACTCGAACCCGCCCCGGTAGTGGTGGGACATCAGCGCCAGGCGGATGGCCCGGGGGTCGTGCAGGTGGCGCAGGTTGCGGACGAACACGAGGTTGCCGAGCGACTTGGACATCTTGGTGCCCTCGTAGGCGACCATGCCCACGTGCATCCAGTGGCGGGCGAACGGCTGGCCGGTTGCCGCCTCGCTCTGGGCGGCCTCGCACTCGTGGTGCGGGAACATGAGGTCGTCGCCGCCGCCGTGCAGGTCGATGGTCTCGCCGAGGTCGGCCATGGCCATGGCCGAGCACTCGATGTGCCAGCCCGGGCGGCCGGGGCCGAACGGCGAGTCCCACGATGGCTCCTCGTCGGCGCTGGGCTGCCACAGCACGAAGTCCAGCGGGTTGCGCTGCCGGGGGTCGTCGGGGTGGCCGCCCCGCTCGGCGGCGTACTTGACCATGGTGGCCTCGTCGAGATGGGCCACCGAGCCGAACCTGTCCCAGGTCGACACGTCGAAGAAGGTGGTGCCGTCGACGGTGTAGGTGTGCCCGGCGGCCTCGAGGCGGCCGATGAGGGCCAGCATGGCGTCGATGGAGCCCGTCGCCGTGGGCTCCGACCAGGCGGGGCGCAGGTCCAAGGCGTCGAGGTCTGCGTGGAACAGGTCCATCTCCCGGGCGGCCAGGTCGAGGAAGTCGATGCCCAGCTCGCGGGCCTTGGGCAGGATCGAGTCGTCGACATCGGTGACGTTGCGGACCATCCGCACCTCGTGGCCCAGGTCCTCCAGGCGGCGGATGACCAGGTCGAAGGTGAGGTAGGTGAAGGCGTGGCCGAGGTGGGTGGCGTCGTACGGCGTGATGCCGCAGACGTACATGCTCACCGTGGGGCCGGGCTCGAAGGGGACGACCTCGCCCTGGGCCGTGTCGTACAGGCGCATTCCCATGAGGGCGACGGTAGTGGCCGCGAAGCCGGCGCTCAGTCCCGGACAAAGGGGACGGAGTGCTCCCAGTCGGCCAGCAGGGTGCGCAGGGCGGTGACCAGCAGCAGCGGTTGGTCGAGCATGACGTGGTGCCCGGCCAGCGGGATCTCGACCACCGGTGCCACCCGGCCCAGGCGCTCGTACATGTAAGCGCCGATGTCGGGGGTGACCAGCCCGTGCTCGGCCCGGAACAGGGCCACCCGGCAGGTGATGCGGGCCAGAAGATCGTCGGCGTCGGAGCGGGCCGGCATGAAGATGCCCGGGTCGAACTTCCAGGTGAATCCGCCGTCGCAAGGGCGCAGCGAGCGGGCGGCCACGTCGGCCATGACGTACGGCTCGTAGTGGTCTTGGGCGGGCACGGTCCGGAACCGGGCGATGGCCGCAGCCGCGTCCGGGTACACCTTGGAATTGCGGAAGTTTTCGCGTCGGCCGGTGTCCATTTCCGGGTCGACCTTGACCACCAACGAGTCGATGACCACCGCGCCGGCTAGGCGGTCCGGGTGGTTGGCGGCGGCGGCCAGGGTGACAAAGCCGCCCATGGAGTGGCCGATGACGATGGGCGGTCCGGCCATTTGCGCGGCGTCGGCCACGGCCACGACCTCGTCGGTCCAGGCGGCCAGGGAGTAGGCGTCGCGGCGGTCGCTGTCGCCGTGGCCCGACAGGTCGAGAGCGGCCACCCGGTAGGTGCCGGCGAACTGGGCGGCCACGTGGGTCCACCAGTGGGCGTGGGCGGCACCGCCGTGGACGAATACGAGGCCGGGGCGGCCGGGCTCGCCCCAGGCGAGGTAGTGAATGCCGGTGCCCGCGACGTCGACCGTGCCGTCCTCGTGGGGGACGTCCAGTGCGTGCCGGTACCAGGCCGGTGCGACCTGCCTGTTCATGGGCTGGTTCCTCCCGGACCGGGTGGGGTCCGCCGTGGATGGCGCCCTCGGCAGGATTCGAACCTGCGACGCACGGTTTAGGAAACCGACGCTCTATCCCCTGAGCTACGAGGGCTGAGGGCGGCGCGTTATTTGGCGCGTTACTGCCGATAACGGTCTTCCTCGTGGTCAAGGTTACCGGTGGGCCCGGTTTG
>PBUO01000049.1:0-18902 GCA_002727895.1 Acidimicrobiaceae bacterium
GTGCTCTGGGTGATGCTGGTGCTCAGCCTGGTTACCGCCGTCCAGCGGTTCGCCAAGGTTTGGCGCCAGGCCAGCGCCGGCCGGCAGTCGCCGTCCCAGCTCCGGGCCGAGCGCCGTCGCCAGCTCCGGGCCGAGCGTCGCCAGCGGCAGGGCTCTCGCCGCCCCGTCCGCCGCTGACCCGCCCGACACCGACTGCCCGACTGAGCCCGTCGACACCCTTCGACGGGACCGGCCACTACCGTCGGGACCGCCATGACCCCGGCGATCGTCCATGCCTTCCGGGCCGCCTCGGTGGCGGCACGCCTCGTCCCCCCGTCCCTCTCGGTGCCGACGGCCCGCGCCGTCGGCCGCCTGGCCGGACACCTCGATCGGGACCGACGACGCCTCGTCGAACGCCATCTCCGCCGGGTCCGAGGCACCGACCTGGCCGGCCGGGACCTGCGGCGCAGCGTCGACGCGGTGTTCGCCTCCTATGCCGACTACTACCTCCAGAGCTTCCGTCTCCCTTCGATGAACCCCGACGAGATCGTGGCGGGCTTCACCGAGGAGGGCTACGAGCGGATCGCCGAGGCCCGGGAGGCGGGCAACGGCGTGATCATGGCTATGCCCCACCTCGGGGGCTGGGAGTGGGCGGCCCACTGGCTGACCATCCACCACGACGTGCCGGTGGGCTGCGTGGTCGAGACCCTCGAGCCTCCGGAGCTCTTTGAGTGGTACCGGTCGTTCCGCACCTCGTTGGGCATGGAGGTGGTCGGCCTCGGACCGTCGGCGGGCACCGAGGCGCTGGCCATGCTGCGCGAAAACCGGGCCGTGTGCCTGCCCAGTGACCGCCACGTGGGCGGCGTGGGTGTGGAGGTCGAGTTCTTTGGCGAGCAGACGATGTTGCCAGCCGGTCCGGCCACCCTGGCCCTGCGGAGCGGTGCGGTGCTCCTGCCCATCGCCGTTTACGACCAGCCGGGCGGCTGCCACGGCGTGGTCCGGCCGCCCATCGCCATCGAACGCCGAGGCCGGTTGCGCGACGACGTGGCCCGGGTTACCCAGGTGCTGGCCGGCGAGCTGGAGGTGCTCATCTCCGCCGCGCCGGAGCAGTGGCACCTCCTCCAGCCCAACTGGCCCTCCGACCGGGCTACCGAGCCTTTTACCGGAGCGGAGGTGGCGGCGTGAGGATCGGCCTGGTGTGCCCCTACAGCCTGACCCTGCCGGGTGGCGTGCAGGGCCAGGTCCTGGGCCTGGCCCGCGTCCTGCGGGCCGCCGGACACCCCACCCGGGTGCTCGGGCCTTGCGACGGGCCACCTCCCGACGCTGGGGTGACCCCGTTGGGCGACAGCCTCCCTACCGCGGCCAACGGGTCGGTGGCCCCCATCGCCCCTGATGTCTCCTGTGCCCTGCGCACCATCCGGGCCTTGAGGGACGAGGAGTTCGACGTCCTCCACCTCCACGAGCCCCTGGCCCCCGGTCCGACGACCACCGCCCTTCTACTGGCCCAGACGCCCATGGTCGGCACCTTCCACGCCGCCGGGGGGAGCCTGGCCTACGACCTGCTGAACCGACCAGTGCGGTGGTTGAGCCGGCGGCTCGACCGGGCCTTCGCGGTGTCGGACGACGCGGCGGCCATGGCTCGGGACTCCCTCGGCGGGGAGTACGAGGTCCTGTTCAACGGCGTGGAGGTGGCCCGCTCGACGTCGGTCGAGCCATGGCCCACCGAGGGCCCGACCGTCTTCTTCATCGGTCGCCACGAGCCCCGCAAGGGCCTGTCGGTCCTCCTCGACGCGATGGGCACCCTCGGCCCCGAGGTTCGGCTCTGGATCGCCGGCGACGGCCCGGAGACCGAGGAGTTGCGGGCCCGGGTGGCCGGCGATCCCCGGATCGACTGGCTGGGCAGGATCTCCGACGGCGAGCGGACGGCCCGCATTCGGGGGGCCGACGCCTTCTGCGCCCCGTCCCTGCGGGGCGAGTCGTTCGGGGTGGTGCTGCTGGAGGGGATGGCCTGTGGAACGCCGGTGGTGGCCAGCGACATCCCCGGGTACGCCCGGGTGACCCGCAGTGGCGAGGACGCCCTTCTCGTCCCGCCGGGCGACTCCGAGGCCCTCGGCGCTGCCCTCGGAAAGGTCCTGGCCGATCCCGTCCTGGCCGACCGCTTGGTGGCCAGCGGGATCCAGCGGGCCGACGAGTTCTCGATGCGCCGCCTGGCCGACCGCTACCTCGATGCTTACGCCTCCGTGGTGGCCTCCCTGGGGGAAGCGCACGCGTATCATGCGGATCGTCCCCAAGGGGTCGGCTGACCGCCACGACGCCGCCCCGGACCGGCCAGCCCCGTTCCCCAGGTTCAGAGGAGTCCAGCGACCCATGTCGATCCTCCGCCACCCGACCACGAGGCCCGCGGTGCTCGTCGCCCTGGTCGTCGGCCTCGTCGCCTGGTTGGTCGCTGGTCCGGTCATCGGGGCGGTGGCCGTCGTCGCCGCCGGGGCGTCCTTTGCTGCGCTGGTGGGTGGTCGCGCCGCCACGATCGTTCGCAAGGGGGTCGGGGCCCGCCCGGCCAACCTCGGGGAGTTCCCGCGCCTCCACAACACCGTCGACGGCCTCTGCCTCACCCACGGGATCGAACCGCCAGCACTGTCGGTGGTCGACTCGTCCGCCGGGAACGCGCTGGTTCTGGCTGGATCGGGCGGCACCGAGTTGGTGTTGACCACGGGTGCCGTCGACCACCTGGGGCTGGTCGAACTCGAGTCGCTGGTCGCCCACCTGCTGGCGCGCTGCGCCGAACCCGACCTGCGCACCGAGACGATCCGGGCCAGTCTGGGCTCCCTGCGGGCCCTCTCCGGAGGCCGGGCCGGGATCGGGACGGGTCGGGTACTTCGCACCGACTTCGCCGGCGCGGACCTGACGCGGTTCCCCCCGGGCATGCAGGACGCCCTCCGTGCCCTGGTCGCCCAGGGTTCGGCGGTGATGTCGCCGGCGGGTGCCGAGTCCCTGTGGCTGCTCCAGCCGGACGGCCGAACCGACGAGGCGACGGCCGACCACCCGCCGGTCGAGGTTCGCATCGACGCCCTGGGGGAACGGTGAGCCGCCTGTCCGCCCCGACCGGACTCCTAGTCGGAGCGCTCCTCACGGGGTCGCTCCTGGTGGCGGGCGCCTGCTCGAGCGGCGATGAGACGGCCCCCACGCCGACGCTGGCCACCATCGGGTCGACGACCACCGAGACGCCGACCACCACGGCCGCCCCCGAGGCCTCGACCACCACCGCGGCTGACACCGATGGCGGGGAGGTCGCCGAGTCGGCGGCGGTGCCCAGCACGACGACCATCGAGGGCTGGACCGGACCCGTCCACCCGTTGACCGGGCTGCCGGCCGTGGACGGCATCGCCGACCGACCGGTGCTGGTGGTCAAGATCGGCAACAACGACTCTAAGTCCCTTCCCCAGGTGGGCCTCCAGGCCGCCGACATCGTCTACGAGGCCCACATCGAGGACGGGGTGACCCGCTTCCTCGGGGTGTTCCACAGCGAGGTGCCCCTCACCGTGGGTCCGGTCCGGTCGGCCCGGTCCAGCGACATCGACCTGATCGGCAACCTGAACCGGCCGGTATTCGCCTACTGGGGGAGCAACCAGGGGGTGGGCGACGAGGTGGCCGAGGCCGAGCGCCAGGGCACCTTCGTCCCCATGACGACCACCGGCGACGGCCAGGAGTTCTTCTTCCGCGACAAGGCTCGAGGCGAAGCCCCCTACAACGGCTTCGTCGACGCGGCGGCCATGGCGGTCCGGGCCGACGGGACCGCGCCGGGACCCGTGTTCGAGATGGGTCCGCTGTCGGCCACCGCGGTGCCGGTCCGCGGCGTGGGCTGGCGGACGCCCCGACGGGAGATCGACTGGGTGTGGGACCACGGGACCGCCCGCTGGCTGCGCTTCCACCGCGGCGTCCCCCTGCTCGACGAGGACGCCGTGCAACTGGCCGCCGACAACGTCCTGCTCCTCTACGTGGACCACCGTCGCTCCGATGCCGACCTGGAGTCGCCGCAGGTCATCTCCACTGGATCAGGTGACGGCTGGCTACTCCGCGATGGGACGGTCACCGGCATCACGTGGAGCCGCCCCTTCACCGCGGACCCGTGGCGCCTGGTCGACGACGAGACCGGCGAGCCGGTGGCCCTGCGGTCCGGCCGGACCTGGGTGGCCCTGGCCCGGCTCGGCGAGGGCGTCCTCCTCGGGCCGGAACGGATCGCTGAGCTCCTGGGCTGATCGGCCACCTCAGCCCGTTGCCGACGACGGTTCCGGGAACGCCGGTTCCTAGACTGCGCGCATGACCGAATCGAACCGGGCGACCGGCACCCAGTTGGTGAAGCGCGGCCTCGCCGAGATGCTCAAGGGCGGCGTAATCATGGACGTCGTCGACCCCTCCCAGGCCAAGATCGCCGAGGATGCCGGAGCGTCTGCCGTGATGGCCCTCGAGCGGGTTCCGGCCGACATTCGACGGGACGGCGGCGTGGCCCGCATGTCCGATCCGGAGATGATCGAGGGCATCAAGGCGGCCGTCACCATCCCGGTCATGGCCAAGGCCCGGATCGGCCACTTCGCCGAGGCCCAGGTCCTTCAGGCCCTCGGGGTGGACTACGTCGACGAGAGCGAGGTCCTGACTCCGGCCGACGAGGCCCACCACATCGACAAGTGGGCGTTCACGGTCCCCTTCGTGTGTGGCGCCACCAACCTGGGCGAGGCCCTGCGCCGCATCTCCGAGGGTGCCTGCATGATCCGCTCCAAGGGCGAGGCGGGGACCGGCAACATCGTCGAGGCTGTCCGGCACCTCCGGTCGATCATCGGCGACATGCGCAAGATCACCCAGGCCGACCAGGCCGAACTGTTCGACTGGGCCAAGCGCCTCCAGGCCCCGCTGCCGCTGGTCCAGGAGATCGCCCAGACCGGCGAGCTGCCGGTGCCCATGTTCTGCGCAGGGGGCATCGCCACGCCGGCCGACGCCTCGCTGGTCATGCAGCTGGGTGCCCAGGCCGTGTTCGTGGGTTCGGGAATCTTCAAGAGCGATGACCCGGGACCGCGGGCTCGGGCCATCGTCGAGGCGACGACCAACTTCGCCGATCCGACCATCCTCGCCAAGGTGAGCCGCGGCCTGGGCGACGCCATGCCCGGCCTCGAGGTTGGGTCGCTGGAGACACGTCTCGCCGACCGCGGCTGGTAGCCGACCAGTCGGTGGTCCCGCGGCGATGAAGGTTGGNGTTCTGGCCCTGCAGGGCGCGTTCGCCCGCCACGTCCGGGTCCTCGCCGACCTCGGTGCGGCGACCGTCGAGGTCCGCACTGCCGACGACCTGGCTGGCGTCGACGCCTTGGTCCTGCCGGGCGGCGAGTCCACCACCATGTCGATGCTGCTCGACTCCTCGGGCCTGCGCGACCCGGTGGCCGATCGCCTCGCAGACGACCTGCCGGTGCTCGGCACGTGCGCCGGGATGATCCTTCTGGCTGCCAGGGTGGCCGACGGGAGATCCGACCAGCGGTCGTTTGGGGCCATCGACCTCGACGTCCGCCGTAACGGGTATGGCCGTCAGGTCGACTCCTTCGAGGCCGGCCTCGACGTCACCGGTCTGGACGAGCCTTTCCACGGCGTGTTCATCCGGGCCCCGGTGGTCGAACGGGTTGGGGTCGGCGTCGAGGTGCTGGCCGCCGTCGACGGCCGGCCGGTGCTGTGCCGACAGGAACGGGTGCTGGTGGCCGCCTTNCACCCGGAGATGTCGGACGACGACCGCATCCACGGCCGGTTCCTCGACCTGGCCTTCGCCGCCTGAGCNGACGGCGGCCAGCAGGACCACCAGATCCGAGACGAAGAAGAAGGANCGGGACGGGACATGTCGGGCCATTCCAAGTGGGCGACCATCAAGCACAAGAAGGGCGCCGCCGACAAGAAGCGGGGCAAGCTCTTCGCCAAGCTCATCAAGCAGGTCGAGGTGGCGGCCCGCCAGGGCGGTGGCGACCCCGACGCCAACCCGACNCTGCGGACCATGTTNCAGAAGGCCCGGGACGCCTCGGTGCCGTTGGACACCATTGAACGGGCCGTCAAGCGGGGGACCGGCGAGTTGGANGGCGTCGACTACGAGTCGATCACCTACGAGGGCTACGCGCCACACGGCGTNGCCCTGTACGTCGAGACGCTGACCGACAACCGGAACCGGACCGGCTCGGAGGTGCGTTCGCTGCTCTCGAAGAACGGTGGGTCGTTGGCCGAGCCGGGCTCGGTGGCCTGGCAGTTCGAGCGCAAGGGCGTGGTGCTGCTCGAGGGCTCGGTGGACGAGGACGAGATCATGCTGGCTGCCCTGGACGCCGGTGCCGACGACCTGGTCGACGAGGGTGGCACGTGGCGCCTGACGTGCGAGGCCACCGACCTTCCGACGGTCCGGTCCGCGCTCGAAGAAGCCGGGGTTCCGTTCGAGGCCGCCGACGTGACGATGCTGGCCACCACGTCGGTTTCCATCGACTCGGCCGAGCAGGCCCAGGCCGTCTTGCGGGTGATGGACCTGCTGGACGACAACGACGACGTGCAGGATGTGTACGCCAACTTCGACATCCCCGCCGAGGTGCTCGAAGCGCTTGACGCCTGATCCCGGGTCTCCGCCCAGTCCTGGGGCCGTCAGCCCGGGTGCCCCTTCCAGAGGGGCCACGGGACTAGGGTCGTACACATGTTCGTCCTCGGGATCGATCCCGGCCTGACCCGCTGTGGTTACGGCGTGGTTCGACGCGACGGCAGACGCCTCGAGGCGGTCGCCGCCGGCGTGGTCCGGACCGACCCCTCGGCCGACCTAGCCGACCGCCTGGCCGACCTCCACCGGGAGGTCCGGTCACTGGTCGACGAGTATCGACCCGACGAGGTGGCCGTGGAGCGGGTCCTCTTCCAGGTCAACGTGCGCACAGCCATGCAGACCGGCCAGGCCTCGGGCGTGGTGATGGCCGCGGCGGCCGGCGCCTCGGTGCCCGTCACCCTCTACTCGCCGAACGAGGTGAAGGAGGCGGTGGCGGGCTGGGGTGGGGCCGACAAGGAGCAGGTGGAGCGCATGGTCCGGACCCAGCTGGGGATTGACGCCCTGCTGCGTCCGGCGGACGCCGCCGATGCGGTGGCCGTGGCGCTGTGCCACCTGGCGAGGATGGGACACACTGTCGCGGCGGGCCGCACGACTAGGAGCGAATCGACGCGGGGGAGTGATGCTCTGGTGGTGGGCCGGTGATCGGGTCGCTGCGGGNCACCCTGCTGGAGCGCTTCGAGGAGGGCGACCGGGGCGAGGTCCTNGTCGAGGTGGCNGGCGTCGGATACCGGGTGGTTGTCACGCCGACCACCGCGGTTCGCCTCGGCGAGGTGGGGNCCGAGGTCTTCGTCCACGTCCACCACCACATTCGGGAGGCCGACCAGACCCTCTACGGGTTCCTGGAGCGGGCCGAGCGGGCCTGCTTCGAGGCGCTGCTCTCGGCCCACGGGGTGGGGCCCTCGCTGGCTCTGGCTGTCCTCGGCGTCCACGGGCCCGTCGAACTGGCCCGCCTGCTGGCCGACGACGACGTGGCCGCCCTCTGCCTCGTGCCCGGCGTCGGGAAGAAGACGGCTACCCGCCTGCTGGTGGAGTTGAAGAACTCGTTGGACCTNCCGGTGGACGGCGTGCCCGGAGCGTCTGGTGGGGAGGCCCCGCCCCGATCGGCGTTGGCTGAGGTCCAGGAGGCCTTGGGCGGGCTGGGCTACACCCCTGACGAGGTGCGGACCGTGTTGGCCGACCTTGGCGGTGACGACCCGGCAGTGCTNCTCCGCGAGGCCNTGCAGCGCCTCGCCCGGGCGTAGGGACGGACCGTGCGCGAGGAACTGCTATCGCCCGACCGAGACCCGGAGACCGACGAGGTGGTAGTCGAGGTCGGGCTCCGGCCCCGGAGCCTCGACGAGTTCGTCGGCCAGGCCGAGCTGAAGGGACACCTACGGGTGATGCTGGAGGCCGCTCGACGGCGTGGCCAGGCTGCCGACCACTTCCTGTTCGCCGGGCCACCCGGCCTCGGCAAGACAACGCTGGCCCACATCGTGGCCACCGAGATGCAGGCCGAGCTCCACGTGACGTCCGGTCCGGCACTCGAACGTGCTGGGGATCTGGCGGCCATCCTGACCAAGCTGGAGCCGGGCGACGTCCTGTTCATCGACNAGATCCACCGCCTGTCCCGCGCCGTCGAGGAGGTCCTCTATCCGGCCATGGAGGACTTCGAGCTGGACATCGTCCTCGGCAAGGGACCGGCGGCCCGCTCCATCCGCCTNGANCTNCCGCGCTTCACNCTCGTGGGGGCGACGACNCGGACCGGCCTCATTACCGGACCGCTCCGGGATCGCTTCGGGCTCACGGCCCGGCTCGACTACTACGAGGCCGACGACCTGACCGACATCGTCACNCGGGCNGCCGGCATCCTCGAGGTCGANCTGGACGAGGACGGAGCCGGCGAGATCGCCCGCCGGAGNCGGGGCACGCCGCGGATCGGCAACCGGCTGCTGCGCCAGGTCCGGGACTTCGCCCAGGTNGAGCGCTCCGGCGTGGTCGACGGGTCGGTGGCNCGTGACGGGCTGGCCTTCTTCGGCGTCGACGCCCTGGGGCTGGACAAGCCCTCGCGGGAGATCCTCGTCGCCCTGTGTCGCCGCTTCGATGGTGGACCGGTGGGCCTCAAGACGCTGTCCATCGCGGTGAGCGAGCCGGAAGACACCGTGGAGGACGTCTACGAGCCGTTCCTCATCCAGCAGGGACTGCTCCTNCGGACGCCGAAGGGAAGGGTGGCCACGCCGGCCGCCTACGCGCATCTGGGNCAGGAACCGCCTTCGGCNCCCGAGGCGACCGCGTCCCTGTTCGACGACTGANGCCTCCGGGCCTCCTTGGAGGACGGCACCGTTACCTAGGCTTGTCGACCCATGGGGCCGGACGACTTCGACTACCCGCTCCCCAGGCCGGCCATCGCCCAGGCCCCGCTGGCCGACCGGGCGTCGGCCCGCCTACTAGATGCCACCGGTCCCGAGGTTGTCCATCGGACCGTCAGCGAGCTTCCCGACGCGCTCCAGCCGGGCGACGTGCTGGTTCTCAACGACACCCGGGTGTTGCCCGCCCGACTCTGCCCGACCCGACCCACCGGAGGGTCGGCCGAGGTGCTCCTGCTCCGCCCGCTCTGCGGCGAGCCCGGCGCGTGGGAAGCTCTGGTCCGGCCCAGCCGCAAGGTGGCTCCCGGCACCCNCNTGGACGTCTCCGACGACCTGGCCGTCGACGTGGGCGACGACCTGGGGGAGGGGCGCCGGATCGTCGGGATGGTGGACGGAACCGGCGAGCCGCTCGACCGACCGTCGCTGTTGGCCGCCCTGGACCGGCACGGCGAGATCCCGCTCCCGCCCTACCTGACNNCGGGGATCGANGACCCNGAGCGGTACCAGACCGTCTACAGCGNCCGTCCGGCCTCGGCCGCCGCGCCNACAGCGGGCCTCCACCTGACCGAAGCGGTCCTNGAGGCTTGCCGGTCTGCCGGGGCCANCGTCGAGNGCCTGGAGCTGGTCGTCGGCCTGGACACCTTCCGCCCGGTGACCGTCGACGACCTGGACGACCACCNGATGCACTCCGAGTCCTATCGGGTATCCGAGGCCGTGCTCGGGACCTGNGCCGAGGCCCGAGCTGCGGGAGGACGGGTGGTTGCCGTGGGGACGACCACCCTGCGGGCCCTCGAGTCGGCGGTCCGCTTCGGTCCGGCCGGCGACACCGACCTGTTCATCCGTCCGCCGTTCGACTTCCGGTTGGTGGACGTCCTGATGACGAACTACCACCTGCCCCGGTCCACACTGTTGGTCATGCTGGAGGCCTTCGCCGGGCCTGGGTGGCGGGACCTCTATGCCTCAGCGCTCGATGCCGGGTACCGGTTCCTCTCCTTCGGAGACGCCATGCTCGTTCAGCGAGAGGGGCTGGATGGACGTGGGAGCGCCCGTGGAGGGGAGTCGAGGTGAGGGCTGAGTACATGGCGTCGGCCAGCGACGGTGGGGCCCGGACCGGGACGGTGACNGTGGCCGGGGGGTCGTTCCGCACCCCGTGCTTCATGCCGGTGGGCACCCGGGGCGCGGTCCGCCACCTCTCGTCGGTCGACCTGGCCGACCTGGGGGCCGAGGTGGTGCTCGGCAACACCTACCACCTGATGCTCCGGCCCGGTGCCGAGGTGGTCCGAGCCCACGGTGGTCTGGCCGGCTTCGCCGGTTGGGACGGCCTGACCCTGACCGACTCGGGCGGCTACCAGATCTTCTCCCTGCAGCCGAAGGTCGACGACGAGGGGGCCACCTTCCGGTCCACCTACGACGGCTCGACCCATGTCCTGACCCCCGAGGGGGCGGCCGCCGTTCAGGCCGACCTGGGGGCCGACGTGCAGATGGTGCTCGACGTCTGCCCAGCCCTGCCCGCCCCTGACGGGGTCCTGCGGGCAGCCGTGGAGCGGACCGCCCAGTGGGCCGACCGGGGACGACGGGCCTTCCTCGACCATCCGAACGCCCCGTCGAGGCAGAGCCAGTTCGGCATCGTCCAGGGTGGCACCGACCCCGCGCTCCGGGCCGAGAGCGCCGAGCGGACCCTCGAGGTGGGCTTCGACGGCTACGCGGTGGGAGGGCTCAGCGTGGGGGAGACCCGCGGCGAGATGCTGGACCCCCTCGCCGCGGTCACCGCACTCCTGCCCGCCGACCAGCCCCGCTACTTCATGGGCCTCGGCGATCCGGCCGGCCTGGTCGAGGTGGTGGCGGCCGGTATCGACATGTTCGACTGCGTCCTGCCCNCCCGCCACGCCCGTCACGGCACGGTGCTGACCACCGCCGGTCGCCTCAACCTCCGCAACGCCCGGTTCGCCACCGACGAGGGCCCGCTCGACCCGGAATTCGACGGACCGGCGTCCCGCTGGTCGCGGGCCTACCTCCGACACCTCCTCATGACCGACGAGCCGACGGGGCGCCGCTTGCTCACGCTTCACAACCTGGCGTGGCTGCTGGACTTCGTGGATCGCCTCCGCGACGCCATCGACGGCGGCACGTTCGAGGCGTTCCGGGCCCGCACCCTCGACCTCTGGGGCTGACCGGCCCGGCCGTCTCCGGGCGTAGGCTCAACGGGTCCCACGGTGGACGGGCCACAACGGTCCCGACCGCCCCTTTCCCTCTTGTACCCAGGAGCACCCCATGGCCGGTTTTCTCCCCCTGATCCTGATCTTCGGGCTCATGTACGTCCTGATGATCCGCCCCCAGCAGAAGAAGGCCAAGGAGCAGCAGGCCNTGGTGGCCTCAATCTCGGCCGGCGACGAGGTGCTGCTNAACTCCGGNGTCTACGGCACGGTCAACGAGGTCGACGCCGACGACCCGAACGTGCTGTGGATCGAGGTGTACCAGGGCGTGGAACTCAAGGTCCGCCGCAGTGCGGTCGACCAGCGCCTGAACGAGCCGGCGGCGCCGGCCGACGACCCGGTGGAGGAGTCGGCCGACGGCTCCGACGAGGACTGACCCCAGCCTCCTCCTGCCGACGTCCCTCCGCCTGACCGTCCGACCCCGGAACCTCCGTGCCCCGCCGACAGCTAGTCCTACTCCTGGGCATCGTCGTGGTCACCGTGCTGGCCTCGGTGATGACCGTGGTGTGGGGCAATCGGCCGCTGCTTGGCCTGGACCTGCAGGGAGGCGTGTCGGTGCGCCTCGTGGCCACCGAGCCGGCCAGCGAAGAGATGCTCGACCAGACGGTCGAGATCATCCGCGACCGCATCGACGGCCTCGGCGTGGCAGAGCCGGAGATCTCCCGCACCGAGTCGGGCGTCATGGTCTCGCTGCCCGGTGTCGACGACCAGGAGCGGGCCCTCGAGTTGGTCGGGACCACCGCCGAGCTCCGCTTCCGCCCGGTCTGTGGGATTTCCACCACTTCGACCCCCGAGACCGGGGCGTCGGGGGCCTCCAGCGGGCCGTTCGCCGCCTGCTCGGAGGCCACCTCCGGTGCCGTGGTCCCCGCAGTGGGCTCTGACGGCACCACGCTGCCCGAGGACGACCACCCCGCGGACTTCGTGGTCCTCGGCCTGCGGGGCGACCCGAGCGGCCAGCGCTACCTGCTGGGACCGACGGTGCTGACTGGCGAGGCAGTGGCCGATGCCAACGCCCTGTTCATCGACTACGAGTGGCAGGTCGGTCTCGATCTCCAGGGAGGACGGGTTGGTGTAGAGGGATTCAACGACGCGGCGGCCCGGTGCTTCGCCGGCCAGCCCTCGTGCCCCCGCGTCGAGGGCTCGCCCAACGGTCGGCTGGCCGTCGTGCTGGACGGCCAGATCGTCACCGCCCCGTCCATCCGGGCTCCCCAGTTCAAGGCCGACGCCATCGTCATCTCCGGTGGCTTCCCCAAGGAGGAGGCCGACGACGTGGCCCTGGCGCTGCGGTACGGCGCCCTGCCCGTCGAACTGGAGCCGGAGAACACCCGCGTCGTGTCGGCCACCATCGGCGAGGACTCGCTGCGGGCCGGCGTGGTGGCCGGCCTAGTCGGCCTGCTCGTCGTCGCCGTGTTCATCGTGGGCTACTACCGGATCCTCGGCCTCGTGGCCCTGGCCAGCCTCGGGCTGTCCGGTGCGCTCCTGTGGGCGATCATCGCCCACCTCGGCACCCAGTCCGGCCTGGCGCTAACCCTTGCCGGCGTGACCGGCCTCATCGTGGCCATCGGCGTGTCGGTGGACTCCAACGTCGTCTACTTCGAGCACCTCAAGGAGGATGTCCGCGACGGCCGGACGGCCCGCTCCAGTGTCGACAAGGCCTTCCCCATCGCCTTCTCCACCATTGTCAAGGCCGACGTGGCATCGCTCATCGGCGCCGGCCTGCTCTGGGCACTGACCGTGGGCGCCGTCCGGGGTTTCGCCCTCTACCTCGGCCTGGCCACCATCCTCGACCTGGTGGCCACCTACTTCTTCATGGGCCNGATGATCCGCCTGCTGGCCACCACCCGCTGGTTCGCCGAGCACCCGCAGCGCTTCGGCCTCCCGGCCTCCGGCGCCGTGGGGGCCTCCTCGGTTCGGACTGCCGGTGCGACGGGAGCACGTACGTGAGGGCCATCCGCGGCCTCTACCGGGGCGAGTCGGCGGTCGACTTCCCGAGCCTGTGGCGCCGTGCCGCCATCGGCTCAGGCGCCGCGGTCCTCGTCGGCTTGCTGTCCTTCGTGGTCCTCGGCCTGAACCTCGGCCTCGACTTCGAGGGCGGCACCTCGTACGAGGTCCGGGCGCCGGGCGCCTCGGTGGCGGATGTCCGCGAGGTCCTGGCCGGNCTCGATGCGGCCGAGGCNCGGGTCCAGCTGGTCGACGACGACCGGGTGCTGGTCCGGTCCGACGTGCAGGACCCCGCCCGGGCCGCCGAGCTGCGGGCCGGCCTCGAGGTCGACCTCGGGGACGTGGTGTCCTTCGAGCAGGTCGGCCCCACCTGGGGCGAGGAGGTCACCGACAAGGCGGTCACCGCCCTGCTGGTCTTCTTCGTGGTGGTGGCCCTGTACATAGCCGTCCGCCTCGAGTGGAAGATGGCCGTCGGCGCCCTGGTTGCCGTGGCCCACGACATCGTTCTCAGCGTCGGCGTCTACTCGGTGTTCCGGTTCGAGATCACGCCAGCCACCGTCATCGCCTTCCTGACCATCATGGGCTACTCGCTGTACGACACCATCGTCGTCTACGACAAGGTCCGCGAGGTGGTGGCCCGCCTCGGGGCGACCGAGCGCTACACCTACGTCGAGCTGATGAACCTGGCCCTGAACCGGGTGGCCATGCGGTCCATCAACACCAGCATCACGTCGGCCATTCCCGTCGTGTCGATGCTGCTGGTCGGCTCGGTNGCNATGGGGGCGGCCACCCTGCGCGAGTTCGCNGTGGCCCTGCTGGTCGGCATCGTNGTCGGCTCGTACTCCTCGCTGTTTGTGGCCTCGGCGCTGGTGGCCCACCTCAAGGAACGCGAGGAACGGTGGAGTCGGATCGGCGACAAGGTCCGTGGCCGGTCGGGCGACGACGGCTCGGCGGGGACCCGGGTCATNGACCGGAGCGAGGCCGCGGCCGCCGAGGCTCGGGCCACCCCCCGCCGGTCGCCCGGTGGCGGACCGGCGAAGCGTCGCCCACCTATGTCGACGCCGGCTTCGGGTGGGGTGCCGCCGCGGCCCCGCAAGAAGAAGCGCTGATCAACCGACCCGCGGGCCGGAAGGTGCGCGGAACTAGCGTGGAGGCGTGAAGGCGACCAGCGGGAAGGCCACGACGTGGCCACGATGACCAGGGTCCTGCCGTGGCGGCGACGTCCCCGGCAGGAGGTCGACGAGACCTCGGCGCTGCTCACCACCTTCCGGGAACGCCACCCGGGCGTCGACACGACGCTGATCGAACGGGCCTACCGGGTGGCGCTCGACGCCCACGCCGGCCAGACCCGCAAGTCGGGTGAGCCNTACATCCACCATCCGATGTCGGTGGCCACCATCGTGGCCCGGCAGGGCCTCGACGACGTCACGGTGGCCAGTGCCCTGCTGCACGACGCCGTCGAGGACACCTTGGTCAGCCTCGACGACCTGGAGCGGGACTTTGGCGCCGACGTCCGGATGATCGTCGACGGCGTCACAAAGTTGGACCGCCTCCACTTCGAGACCAGGGAGGACCAGCAGGCCGCCAGCGTCCGCAAGATGCTCGTCGCCCTAGCCAAGGACCTCCGGGTCCTCATCATCAAACTGGCCGACCGGCTCCACAACATGCGGACTCTGGCCGCCCTGCCCGAGCACAAGCAGCAGCGGGTAGCCCAGGAGACGCTGGACATCTACGCCCCGCTGGCCAACCGCCTCGGTATGCAGGAGGTCAAGGACCAGTTGGAGGACCTAGCGCTGGCCACACTGCACCCTAAGCGGTACAGCCAGATCGACCAGATGGTCCAGGACCGCTCGCCGGAACGTGACCTGTACCTGGCTCAGGTCATCGGCGAGGTGGAGGCCCGCCTTGCCGAGGTGGGGATCGTCGGCAAGGTCGGCGGTCGCCCCAAGCAGTTGTGGAGCATCTACGAGAAGATGATCGTGAAGGGCCGGTCGTTCGACGACATCCACGACCTGGTCGGCGTGCGGGTCGTCGTGGACAACGTCCGCGACTGCTACGCCGCTCTGGGCACCATCCACGCCACCTGGAAGCCGGTGCAGGGTCGGTTCAAGGACTACGTGGCCATGCCCAAGTTCAACCTCTACCAGTCGCTTCACACCACGGTGGTCGGACCGCAGGGTAAGCAGGTGGAGTTCCAGGTTCGGACGCACGAGATGCACGCCCGGGCCGAGCACGGGGTGGCCGCTCACTGGGACTACAAGGCCCGGTCCCCGTCCGACGAGATGGCCTGGTTGGGCCGGATCGTGGAGTGGCAGGCTGAGACCGAGGACCCCGGCACCTTCATGGCCAACCTGAAGACCGACCTCGAGTTGGACGAGGTGTACGTCTTCACGCCCCGCGGCAAGGTGGTAACCCTGCCGGTGGGGGCCACGCCGATCGACTTCGCCTACACCATCCACACCGACGTGGGGCACGCCTGCGTGGGCGCCAAGGTCGGCGGNCGCCTGGTCCCACTGGATGCCCAACTCTCCACCGGCGACACGGTGGAGATCGTGACCTCCCGACAGCCGGGCGCCGGTCCTAGCCGGGATTGGCTGCATTTCGTAGCCACCCACCGGGCGTCGTCCAAGATCAAGCACTGGTATTCGCAGGAGCGGCGGTCCGACGCCATTGACGCCGGCTACGAGGAGTTGGTGTCGGAGCTCCGCAAGGCCGGCCTCCCGGTCCGCGAGGTGCTGGACGGTCAGGAGTTGGCCGAGGCGGCGGTGTCGATGAACTACGCCGAGTCCGACGCCCTGTACGCGGCGATCGGCGAGCACCACGTGTCGGCCCGCTCTCTGGTCGGGCGGCTGGCCCGGGCGCTGCGGGCCGACCAGCCCGAGGAACCGATGCTGGAGCCGTCGCGGCCGCGGNGCCCCCGGCGCAACACCGGGTCGGTGGGCGTCCACGTGGAGGGCCTCGACGACCTGCTGGTGCGCCTGTCGCGCTGCTGCACCCCGGTTCCGCCGGACGGCATCATCGGCTTTGTGACCCGGGGCCGTGGAGTCNGCGTGCACCGGGCCGACTGCGCCAACGCCGTCTCGTTGGCCACCGACCAGGGGGACCGCCTGATCGACGTGGAGTGGGACGAGGAGTCCGACGGCCACTTCGTGGTNTCGGTGGTCCTCAAGGCTCTCGANCGGCCCGGCCTGCTCCGCGACGTGTNCGGCGTGCTGGCCGACCACCACGTGAACGTATTGAGCACCTCCACGTCGACCAGNGGTTCGGACCGGGTGGCCACCATGCGCTTCGACTTCGAGATGGGCGACCCNGGNCACCTAGAGAGCCTCCTGCGCATGCTCCGCANGGTTGACTCGGTGTACGACGTGCACCGGGCCGTCCCCGGCCGCGGNGACTGAGCGGGACCCCTTGCCCTCCGGTGAGCCGATGGTGCGCCGGTAGCCTGCACCCCCGTGACGGACCACGCCTTCCGGGCCCCCAAGGGCACCCGCGACATCATGTGGCCGGACTCGGCCCGGTGGCGTGCCCTCGTGGAGGTCTTCGCCGACGTGGCAGGATCGGCTGGCTACCTCGAGGTGGTCCCCCCGATGTTCGAGCACGTCGAGGTCTTCCAACGCCTCGGTGAGGCCACCGACGTGGTCCGCAAGGAGATGTACGCCTTCGAGGACAAGGGCGGCCGCATCATCGCCCTACGCCCCGAGCAGACGGCCTCGGTGGTCCGCGGCTTCGCTGAGCACCGCCCTCCCGTGCCTTACAAGGCCTGGTACGCCGGCCCTAACTTCCGATATGAGCGGGCCCAGAAGGGGCGCTTCCGACAGTTCGACCAGGTCGGCGTGGAGGTCCTCGGCCCGCACGACCCCCATCTCGATGCCGAGGTCATCACCCTGGCCTGGCGCTTCTACGAGCGCCTGGGGCTCCGTCAGGTGCGGCTTCTCGTCAACTCCCTGGGCAGCGCGGAGGACCGAGCCCGCTATGTCGAGACGCTCCGAACCCACTTCGGGGCGAACTTCGACGCCCTCAGCGAGGAGTCCCGGGCCACGCTGGCCACCAACCCGCTGCGGGTCCTCGACTCCAAACGCGAGGCCGATGCCGAGCTGGTGGCCGGTGCGCCCCGGATGCTCGACCACCTGTCGGACGACGCGGCGGCCCACTTCGCGGCGGTCACCGCGGCCCTCGACGCGGTGGACGTGCCCTACACCGTCGCCCCCCGCCTGGTGCGGGGCCTCGACTACTACGTCCGGACCACCTTCGAGTTCGCCGCCGAGGCCCTCGACGCGGCCCAGAACGCGGTAGGCGGCGGTGGTCGCTACGACGGCCTGGCCGTCGAGATGGGTGCCCCGGAGACTCCCGGCGTGGGCTTCGCCCTCGGCGTGGACCGCACCCTGCTGGCCTGCGACGCCGAAGGGGTGTTCGCCCCGCCCGGGGCGGCCGTCGACGTGTTCGTGGTGGATNCCACCGGNGGCAACGAGGCCGTNGTGCTGACCGACCGGATCCGGGCCGCCGGCCTGCGGGCCGACCGGGCCTGGGACGGGCGGTCCATGAAGGCCCAGATGAAGGCCGCCGACCGGAGTGCCGCNGTGGTGGCGGTCATAGTTGGCGAGGACGAGAAGGCGTCCGGCACGGTGACCCTGCGGGACCTGCGGGGCGACGGCCGGCAGGAGACCGTCGACCGCGACCAGCTGACCGACATCCTGCGAGCGAGGATCCGTTGACCGACTACTCCACCTCCATGCGCACCGACCGGTGCGGCGACCTCCGGGTCGACGACGTCGGCCGCACCGTCACCCTGTGCGGCTGGGTCGACCGTCGCCGCGAGCACGGCGAGCACCTGGCATTCGTCGACCTGCGCGACCGCAGCGGCGTCGTCCAGCTGGTGGTCGACGGTGCCCACGACCTGCGCAGCGAGTTCGTGCTNCNGGTGACCGGCACGGTCCGCGAGCGGCCCGCNGACACNGCCAACGATGCCCTNGCCACCGGGGCAGTCGAGGTGGACGCCCAGGCCGTCGAGGTGCTGGCCGTCGCCGAGCCACCGCCCTTCCCGCTGGACGAGCGCACCGAGGTCGACGAGGNGCTGCGGCTCCGCCACCGCTACGTCGACCTGCGCCGTCCCCGCCTCCAGCACAACCTGGAGGTCCGGGCCCGGGTCAACAGCGCGGTCCGTGGCGCGATGGAGGAACAGGGCTTCATCGAGGTCGAGACGCCGATGCTGGTNGCCAGTACCCCGGAGGGCGCACGCGACTTCGTGGTCCCGTCCCGCAAGGAGCCCGGCTCGTTCTACGCCCTNCCCCAGAGCCCCCAGATCTTCAAGCAGCTGTGCATGGTTGGTGGCGTCGACCGCTATTACCAGATCGCCCGCTGCCTGCGCGACGAGGACCTGCGGGCCGACCGGCAGTTCGAGTTCATGCAGCTCGACGCTGAGGCCAGCTTCGTCTCCCAGGACGACGTCCTGGGCTTCATCTCCCGGGCTGTCTCGGCGGCCGCCGAGGCCGTGACCGGCGAGCGTCCGGGCGAGATCGGCCGGATGTCGTGGGAGGAGGCCATGGAGCGGTACGGCTCCGACAAGCCTGACATCCGCTTCGGGCTGGAGCTGGTTGAGCTGACCGACGTGTTCGCCGGCACCGAGTTCCGGGCCTTCCAGGCGCCGTGCACCAAGGGCATCCGGGTACCCGGGGGCGCCGATACGTCGCGCAACCGCCTCGACGACCTCACCGAGCGTTGCAAGCGCTGGGGGGCCAAGGGCCTGGTTTGGATGCGGGTCACCCCCGACGGGCTGGACTCCCCGGTGGCCAAGTTCCTGACCGACGACGAGCAGGCCGGCCTGCGGGCGGC
>PBUO01000049.1:18907-20294 GCA_002727895.1 Acidimicrobiaceae bacterium
AGGCCGAGNTGGGCGACCTGCTGCTGCTGGTGGCCGACGAACGCCGCACGGCCCGCCACATCCTCGGCCTGCTGCGCCTCGAGCTGGGGCGCCCCCCGGTCACCGAGGGCGGACTCCACTTCCTGTGGGTGGTCGACTTCCCCCTGTTCGAGGCCGTCGACGAGGCCGGCAACCCCATCCCCGCCCACCACCCGTTCACCATGCCCCACGAGGACGACGTCGACCTGTTGGACGGCGGCGACCTGCTGGCCGTCCGGTCCCAGGCCTACGACCTGGTCCTGAACGGCTGGGAACTGGGCTCGGGCAGCGTGCGGATCCACCGCCGCGAGGTCCAGGAGCGGATCTTCTCGCTGCTGGGGATCGGACCGGAGGAGGCCCAGGCCAAGTTCGGCTTCCTGCTCGATGCCTTCCGGTACGGCGCCCCGCCGCATGCCGGCTTCGCCTTCGGCATGGACCGGCTCGCGGCCATCCTGGCCGGAGAGGAGAACATTCGCGAGGTCATCGCCTACCCGAAGACCCAGTCGGGGGCCGACCCGCTGACCGACGCGCCGACCCCCATCGACGACCGTCACCTCGAGGAACTGGGCCTTCGGGTCCTGCCACCCGCGGAGTAGCGCTTCAGGGGGCAGGCCTTTCACCTGCGGCGGCTACCGTCGCCGACGTGACTGGGGACCTGTTCACCAGCGCGGCATCCGACCGTCTGGCCCGCCGCGCCCCGCTGGCCGACCGCCTCCGGCCGACTCGACTCGACGACGTCGTCGGCCAGGAACACCTGCTGGGTCCGGGTCGGCCGCTGCGGCGCCTCATCGAGGCCGACCGGCTGTCCTCGGTGGTGCTGTGGGGCCCGCCGGGGACCGGCAAGACCTCGCTGGCCCGTCTCATCGCCCGGGTCACCGCCCAGGAGTTCGCCGAGTTGTCGGCCACCAGCGCCAGTGTGAAGGACGTCCGGGAGTTGGTGGCGGCGGCCGAGGCCCGGCTCGGCGAACGGGACGTGGGCACCATCCTGTTCCTCGACGAGGTGCACCGCTTCAACAAGGCCCAGCAGGACGCCCTGCTGCCGTCGGTGGAGTCGGGGCTGCTGGTGCTGATCGGGGCGACCACCGAGAACCCCTACTTCGAGGTCAACGCCCCACTCCTGTCGCGCTCCACGCTGTTTCGCCTCGAACCACTGGACGATGCCGCTGTCCGACGCCTGTTGAAACGCGGACTGGAGGCGGAAGGTTCGACGGCCGACGACGACGCTCTGGACCTACTGGTCGACCGGGCGGCGGGCGACGGCCGCCATGCCCTGACCAGCCTCGAAGTAGCCGTCGCCCTCGCCTCGGGCCGGGCTAGCGGTGGAGACGTCCGGCTGGCGTGCGACGACGTTGAGGCAGCCCTGGGGACC